>JAILFJ010000099.1 GCA_024697625.1 Oscillospiraceae bacterium | reverse complement strand
AGAAAGAGAGGCAAGCATGGGTTATGCAGCCTCCGTCTCTTTCCAGACTGGACTCCAGATTTTCATGAGGATGACGTCAAAGCGGTCGTCCTCGGTATAGTCCAGCACGTCCCGCAGCAGGCTGTTGTCATGGAACACCTGGGGTACGTCCAGGTCGTGCAGCAGCATGTTCGTGATGCAGAGCATATACGGAAACTGCTTTTTCTCAATGCCGTATACGGACTGTCCCCACGCTTCCGTATCGTCCGTCGTCTGTACTTTCTTCTTCAGCTCTGACAGCCAGGAAGTGATAAAGCCCCCGGTGCCACAGGCAAAATCCGCCATGCGTTCCCCGATCTGCGGGTCGATCCGCTGCGCCATGAACTCCGTCACGGCGCGGGGCGTATAGAACTCACCGGCGGAGCCCGCGCTCTGCAGCTCCTTCAGGATGGACTCGTAGATCTCACCGAAGGCATGGCTCTCTTCATAGTCTGAGAGATCCAGCTCGTCGATCACGTTGATGACCTGACGCAGCAGGACCCCGTCCTTCATGTAGTTGTTGGCGTCGGCGAAGGTGGTCTGGACGATGGCTTTTTTGATGGGGGTGGAGGCGTCCACCGGGAGCTTTTTCAGAGTCGGGAACAGGCTGTTGTTCACAAAATCCAGCAGGCGCTCGCCGGTCATGGCGGTGCCGGACCTGTCGTCATGTGCCCAGTTCGCCCAGCGGCATTCCTCCGGGATGATGGAGACGTAGCTCTCATCGTCCCATTCCCAGTCCTGTTCCTTGGCGTCATATACTTTCAGAAACAGCATCCATGCAATCTGCTCGATGCGCTGGGCGTCGCCGTTGATGCCGGCGTCGTTGCGCATGATGTCCCGCAGCCGTTTTACAAAACCGGACAGATTTGCCATATCCTTAACCCACCTCATCCATATAAATCGCGTCTTCCAGTTCCTGCACGGCTCTCAGATAGCCGTCCTTGCCGCCGAAGAACGCAGAGATCTTCGACGGTTTTCCGTATTTCAGGAAAGGATCGAGCCTCAGGATCTCCGTTTTTCCGATCTCACGGATCCCGAGATCCATGTACTTGTCCAGCAGCGCTTCCAGAATCTCGCGGGCCACGCCGCTGTATTTGCTCAGGAAATCACGCTTCCTGACGTTGCTGGCCCGCTCTTTCCGAGTGAGGGGCTTTCTGTCATAGGCAACATGGCAGATGAAGTCAAAGTCGTCCACGTCACTCATGCTTTGGTCAGCCTTCAGCCGTTCCAGGTCGATGCCGCGTTCCCGGAGCATGTCGCGGATCTTCTCTTTCCGGGGATCCGCCCGCCACTCCCTGATAAAGGCATCCAGCGTGGCATATTCGCCGATGACGTTCTCCCTGGTATAGTCGGTGATGCTCTCCTGCCGGAGCAGCCTGCCGTCTGCGTCATAGACCGAGACGGTTTTCCGTATGATCTCCACCCGGCAGCCGTTGCGGTCCACAATGGGCTTCTCTCTCAGAACAGGGGGTGGTTTCGGCGGGTCCGGTGGATATATGACCGGGCCGGGCTTCGGCGGGTAGTCTGGATCTACTTCGATGGGACCGTCCCAGTCCGGGTCGGCGAAAAGACGCGTGACGTTGCGGAAGTCCATAACCACGAAGTGGGTCTTCCCTTCCTTTACACGCAGGCGGGTGCCGCGTCCGATGATCTGCTTGAACTCGGTCATGGAGCCGATCATCTCGTCCAGTACGATCAGCTTTGTCATCTTGCAGTCCGCACCGGTAGAGAGCAGCTTGGAGGTCGTGGCAATGACCGGGTACGGCGCAGAGACGGAGATGAAGTAATCCAGCTTGCTCTTGCCGTATACGTCGCTGCCGGTGATCCTGACCACATAGTCGGGGTTCTTCTTCACCATGTCGGAATTCAGGTTGATCAGAGCGATACGCATCCGCTCGGCAGCCTCCTCCGTCGCGCAGAACACAATGGTCTTTGCCATGCGGTCGGTCGCTTTCAGATAGTGTGTGATCTCGGACGCCACCTGCCGGATCCGATCCTCGATGACGATGCTGTAGTCGTAGTCGCTGTTGGTATAGATCCGGTCCTCGATGGGCTTGCCGTCCTTGTCCAGCTGTCCCTTCACCGGCCGCCAGCCGTCTCCGATGTCCGTGGTGATGTTGATGACTTTGAAGGGGGCCAGGAAGCCGTCCTCGATGCCCTCCCGCAGACTGTAGGTATAGACCGGATCACCGAAATAGCTGATATTGGAGATGTACTTCGTCTCCTTCGGCGTGGCGGTCATGCCGATCTGGGTGGCGGAGCTGAAGTATTCCAGGATGCGGCGCCAGCGGCTCTCTTCCTTTGCCGAGCCGCGGTGACACTCGTCCACGATGATCAGGTCGAAGAAATCCGGAGAGAACAGTTCCGAGAAGTGCTCCTGGTCGTCGTCCCCGACGAGCTGCTGATACAGCGAGAAGTAGACCTCATGGGAGGTGACCGTGCTGCGGTCGTCCCTTGCCACGTTGATCTTATGGATCACTTTCTCCAGCGGCGCGAAGTCCTGCTGGATGGACTGGTCAACCAGAATGTTCCGGTCGGCCAGGTAGAGGATCTTCCGCTTCATCCCGCACTGCAGTAGCCGATAGACGATCTGGAAGGCCGTATAGGTCTTGCCGGTCCCGGTGGCCATCACCAGAAGCAGCCGCTGCTGTCCCTGGGCAATCGCGTCCAGCGTGCGGTTGATGGCGATGCGCTGATAGTAGCGCGGCGGATAAGTGTTCTGGCTGCTGTAATACGGCTGATCCAGCACCTTCTGCTGCGCCGGTGTGATGCCGGTACCGCCGTTGCGCTCCGCCCTGTAGCGGGCGGTCAGCTCTTCCTCGGTGGGAAATTCGTCCAGGCCGAGCTCCCGCTCCCGGCCGGTCAGGAAATCATGCTCCATGAAGCCGTCTCCGTTGGAGCTGTACGCAAACGGGAGGTCCAGCATCCGGGCGTAGGTCATGGCCTGCTGCAGGCCGAAGGAAACGCTGTGGTTGTTGTCTTTGGCTTCGACAACGGCGATGGGGTTATTGGGGCTCAGATACAGCACATAGTCCGCGCGCTTCGGCGGCTCGCGGAACACAAGGTTTCCCTTGATGTTGACTCTGCCGTCGGTGATCTGCGTCTCCATCGTGATCTTCCGGATATTCCATCTGGAGGTAATGGC
>JAILFJ010000067.1 GCA_024697625.1 Oscillospiraceae bacterium | reverse complement strand
CAGAACAAAGGAGCGTATAAACATGTCTGAAAAGAAAATGCAGGTCGGCAGCCTTCACCATCAGATGACCACCGTCAAGAATATGGACGAGGCGATCCACCTCTACCGCGACGTTCTGGGCCTGGAGCTCACCTCCCGCCTGATCGTTCCCAACGATATCCTTCCCGACAGTGTCGGCTCTCAGGAAGTGTGGGCAGACGGCATCGACCACATCTGGGAGATCGCCACCCTGGACAACTGGAGAGGCGCCCCGATCGAGCTGTGCCACCCCATCTGGCCCAAGGTGGAGCTGGTCAACACCACCGATTACGGCTTCACCGGCCACACGGAACAGGGCTTTGCTGTGGAAGGCGACATCAACGAGTGGTATGACTACATTGTGGAAAACGGCTACCGCCCCCAGAGCCCTCCCTGGGAAGCCGCCCCCGGCTGCATGACCTTCTGCTTCTATGACAAGGAAGGCAACGTCGTTCAGCTCTACCACGATCCCGAAGAACCCGCCATCCCCCATTGGAGCAGACTGGAAGGCTACCCCATGGGCGACTTCCGCACCCCCGAGCAGAAGGCCTGGGCCGAGAGCACCTACACAGACTGATTTTACAAGTCAGAACAGAGGGAGGCTTTACACATGAAAATTCTTCGATTCGATCATATGCATGTCAAGCCCGATGATTACGATGCCTTCGTCGGCAATCTGCAGAAGCTCATCGGTCATGACGTGCTGATGAACATGCCCATGCCGGAATACGGCCTTCAGGTGGCCTACGAACCTTTCCCCATCGGTCTGGAGGCCTTTATGCCGGTCGCCGAATCCAACCCCAGTTACACCTTCCGCAACGCCACGACGGAGAAGGGCATCTATTCCATCGCCTTTAAGGTAGAGAACCTGGCCGAAGCCACTGCGGAGATGGAAGCCAAGGGCTGGAAGAAGCTCGAGGAGTATCCCAACGGCCCCATTCAGGAAGCCCTGTTTGACACGAAGAGGGATTTCGGCTTCTACATGGAGCTGATCGAATATCCCTTTGACACGCTGGCGGAGATGTTTGCATTGGCGGCGCAGGCTGCACAGGCAGAACAGGCAGCGCAGAGTTAAGCTGTGAAAGGAGTGTATGGCATATGTGGTATATGAATGAAGAGCGGGAAATGCTGCAGAGCATGGCCCGGGAACTGGCGGAGACCGAGGTCCGTCCCTTTATCAACACCATGGAGGAGACCAGTGCGTTTCCCCACGAGATCATGAAAAAGATCGGCGAGGCCGGCATTCTCGGCCTGTTTCTGCCGGAGGAAGTGGGCGGCTGCGGTCCCCGCTGGGTAGATCTGGGCGTTTGTCTGGAAGAGCTCGGCAAGGAGAGCTTTGTCATCGCAAATGCCGTCTGCTCCCAGTACGCCGGCACCTCGCTGCTGACCATGCTCGGCAATGAGAAGGTCAACAAAGAGGTTCTGGAACCCATCTGCCGGGGCGATTTCGTCATGGCTACCTCTCAGTGTGAGCCTGCGGGCCAGACCCGGCTGCACGATCACAAGACCCGCTTCACCGTGGACCCGGAAACCAACGAGATCGTTCTCAACGGCGGCAAGATCTTCACCACGAACGCAGGTGCTGCGGAGTACTATCTGGTCTGCGCCAAGACCCCTGACCCGGAGCAGTTCGGAGGCGAGTTCGGCTACATTCTGGTGCACAAGGATACCCCGGGCCTGACCGTGGGGCATATTGAGCATAAGATCGGCTGGAACGGTTCCTCCACCGGCCAGATGTTCTACAACAATGTCCGCGTTCCCATGGAGAATCTGCTGCTGGTCATGGACATGGATGAGGAGACCACCTACTACGGCGGCGGCAACATCGGCGCACTCATGGGCGTAAGCATGCTGGGCGCGGCAGAGGGCGTTTACGAAAAGACGCTGGCCAACGCCCGCAGCCGTATGCACGGGGATGCCTCCATCTTCGATTCCTACCAGGCCATGCGGCATAGCTTTGCGGAGCTCAAGATGGAAATCGAGCTGCTGCGCGGTCTGGCCTACGGTGTGCTGGAGGGTCTGGATAACGGCGATGCGGACGTGATCGAGCAGGCATGGGCGGTCAAGGTCAAGGGCGCCAGGATCTTTGAGCATGTGGCCAGCGAGTGCATCGTTCTCAACGGCGGCAACGGCGTCATCCGCGAAAACGGCATCGAGCGCTATCTGCGCGACGCGAAGCTCTGCTCCATCGGCTGCTTTGCCCTGCCGCACATCACGGAGATGATCGCAAACCACTTGGAGTAAGGCGGAGATATCATGGCTTTGAATATTGCAGTTTGTATGAAGGTAGCCCCGGATCCGGACAAGTACAACCAGATCTCTCTGGATCCGGTGACCAAGACCCTGGTGCGCAGCGGTATCGACTCTGTCATCAGCGGCACAGACCTCCATGCCATTGAATTGGCGTTACAGTTGAAAACCAAATTCGGCGGCAAAGTCACCCTGATCTCCATGGGCCCCGACAGCAACGAAAAGCAGCTGCGGGAGGCCCTGGGATACGGCTGCGACGAAGCCGTTCTGCTCAGCGACCGCAAGCTGGGTGGCGCGGACGCCCTGGCCACCTCCTATACCCTCAGCAAGGGCATTGAGAAAATGGGCGGCTACGATCTGGTGCTGCTGGGCAACGCCAGCGACGATGGCTCTACTGCCCATGTTCCCTCCCAGCTGGGCGAGTGGCTGGGCCTGCCGCATCTGACTGACGTGATCGGCTTTGAGATGACGGAAGAGGGCTGCTGCCTGGCAAAGAAGGAAGTGGAAGGCGCCATCAACACCTATAAGATCAGCCTTCCGGCGGTCATCGGTGTGACCAAGCGGCTCAACACCGTACGCCATCCCAACGTCATGGCCATTTTCGCCGCCAAGAAAAAGCCCTTTACCAAGCTGACGGCAGCGGATCTTCCCGATCTGGACGAGAGCCGGATCGGTCTGGCCGGATCCCCCACCCAGGCGGTGGGCTATCTGGACGCGGACTTCCACCGGGATTGCGTGGAGATCACGGGCAGGGACGACACCGAAAAGGCCGCGGAACTGCTGCGCGTGGTCCTGGCCGCGAAAAAGTGAGGAGGGGGAGCGTATGAAAGAACTCTGGATTTTTGCCGAACAGAATCACGGCGTCCTCGCGCCTTCCTTTTACGAGATTCTCACCAAGGCGAAGGCGGTCTATGCCGATGCGGGTGAGCAGCCCTGCTTCGCGGCTGTCCTGCTTGCCGG
>JAILFJ010000045.1 GCA_024697625.1 Oscillospiraceae bacterium | reverse complement strand
TACAGCGTTTCCACAGCGGCCACTTTTTTCTTCTATCTTGCGCGGCCCGAGATAAGATACAGGCCGTCGTTGGCACAAATGCAGTCGATTTCAAAGGGTTCCCGCCAGAACACAGCCTCTTCCTGTGCCGGAAGCAGTCCTCTTGCCAGCCCGGGCGGGAGGATCGCGCTGAGAATGTTCATTCGCTCCCGGCCATAGGGAAAGGATACTGTGAGACGTCCTCCCGGGTGAAGCAGATTCCTGGCCTTTTCCAAAAAGACACGCGGCTGCAGAAAGTGCTGATAGGAGTTAAAGGCCGTGAGCACGTCGTAGCCCGGCTGCCCATGAGCGAGGAAATCCTCCTGTACAACATGGATCCGGGGATCAAAGTTATACTTTTCTCTGGCAACATCCGTCATGCCCTTGGAGATATCCACCCCTTCGATCTCGCAGGCACCGGCCTCCAGCAGATCCAGAAACATGGAACCGCTTCCGCAGCCGATATCCAGCACACAAGCACCGCCCCGTGGGATCGAAGCCGCAGCGGCTACGATCCGGGCAGGCTTTGCCTCGGAAAAGTCGTCGTCCCAAAAAGACGCTACGGAATCAAAATACGCGCCAATGTCCATGGTGCTCTCCTTTTTGCAAACAGGGCCCTCCATGACGGAG
The DNA here is from genome assembly GCA_024697625.1 of Oscillospiraceae bacterium. Taxonomy (GTDB): domain Bacteria; phylum Bacillota; class Clostridia; order Oscillospirales; family Oscillospiraceae; genus Limivicinus. The sequence continues at coordinate 30,973 of JAILFJ010000045.1, read as the reverse complement.
AGCCCTGCAGGTTGTCGGGGTTTCAAATCAGGCGATGTCGAGATCAACGGTGACCTCGTAGTAATCGCAGGCGTGGGCAGTCCAGTTGGAAACGTTGGCCTTGGAGATCATGCTCATTTCGAGGAAGGAGCAGAAAACGTAGCCATTGTCGTCCAGAATGATCTGCTGAAGCTCGATGGCAAGCTCGGCACGCTTGGAGGTGTCGAACTCGGTGGAGAGCTGATGGAGCAGGTCATTTACGTGCTCGTTCTCATAGGCGCCAAAGTTGTAGCTCATTCCGGGCACGCAGCTGGTGGTGAAGAAGTACTGCGGGTCGCCGGATGGGGCGGTCACGAGGGCGGAGGCGTAGACGTCAAAGTCCATGGTGGCCAGGAACTCGCGGCGGTTGGCAGTGTTGTTGATGTCTACATCGATGCCGATATCCTTCAGGGACGCCTGGGCAGACTCGGCCAGCAGAGGCAGCTCCGCGCGGCTGGGGTAGGTCAGCCAGCGGATCGTGAGCTTCTGGCCGTCCTTCTCACGAATGCCGTCGCCGTCGGTATCGATCCAGCCGGCCTCCTCCAGAACGGCCTTCGCACCGTCAGGATCATAGCCCAGGGTATTGAGGTGCTCGCTGCCGAAGGTGCTGAAGCCCTCAGGGAAGGGGCCGTAGCCCGGCACGCCGTGGCCGTCCAGCAGCGCAATCACGAAGCTCTCGCGGTCAATGCCCATGACGATGGCCTGACGCACGGCGGGATCCTGAATGACAGCGCTCTGCATGTTCATGCAGCCGAAGAAGGCGCGGGAGGTCTGAATGCTGGAGAACTGGAAGTTGGGATTTTCAAACTTGGAGTAGGCATCGTAGGCCACGCCGTAGGCCGCGTCAACCTCGCCGCCCTCCAGAGCCAGGGCCAGGGTGTTGCGGTCGGAGATGGTGCGGACGGTCAGCTCGTCCAGTTTGGGAGTGCCGTCCCAGTAGTACTCGTTGGGGACCAGGGTGATATGGTCGTCCATCAGCATGTCGACTGCTTTGTACGGGCCGGTGCCGACGGAGATGCCGTTTTCAAAGTCAGAGGCGTCCACGTCGATGATGCAGGCGTAGGGGTCGCCGAGGTAGTTCATCAGGGCGGGGTTCGGCTCAGACGTGACGATGGTCAGGACCTGGCCGTCGGCTTCCATGCTCTCGATTTTGGTATCGCCGGGGGCGCGGTCATGGTTCTCCAGCAGGTGCTCAAAGCACTGTCTGACGGACTCTGCATCCATGTCGCGGCCGGAGGAGAACTTCACGCCGTCACGAAGGGTGACCGTCCAGGTGCTGCCGCCGTCGTTCGTCCACTCGGTGGCGAGCCAGGGCTCCAGCTGCATGGTATCCGTGTAGTGCACCAGAGTCTCGCCCACGCCGTAACGGATGCAGGGCCAGCCGTTGTAGGTGCGGTGCGGATCGATGGTCTCTTCCCAGTTCTCCGCGTTGAAGGTAGTGTCGCCGATGACCATCTTTTTCCCCTCCGCCGAAGCGGTGGCGGAAAACAGGCACAGAACAAGGCAAAGGACCAGAGCGAGGGGCAGGAAACGTTTCAGATTCTTTTTCATACTTTTCCTCCAGATTTTTCTTGTTTGTTTCCGCGGATTGCGATATACTGGAGGCGACAGAGGCGGATTCTCCGTCGCCTGTCCAGTTTCCTCAGGCGGCTGTTCTGTGCTTTTCCAGGGCGATCAGAACAGTCGCTTTTTGGCGTATCTGGTTTATTTATAGGCGACGATGGCGAAGATGGGCGTGGGGTTATAGAACTCATCGATCTCCCGGTAGATACGCCTGTAAACACCCATGTCCACAAGCACGCGCTCGAAGCCCGCCTCTACCAGCAGCTGTACGTCCCACTGGGGACGCGGCTCTTCATAGGCGGAGAGCTCCATGGTGATCTCTTCATTCTCGTGGGTGAGATATTCCGACACCAGCTTGTGGGCGTGGTTTTCCGGCAGTTCAACGTCATCGCGATCCATGGCTGCGCAGTAATCCGCGTCAAAGTTGATAAGGATGCCGCCCGGTTTCAGGATCCGATACCACTCCCGGTAGGCACGCGCAATATGCGGCAGCGTCCAGGTCAGGTTCCGGGTTACCAGCACGTCGAAGCTCTCAGTCTCAAAGTCGGTCTGCTCGGCGTCCATGAGCTGAAACTCCACATTCAGGCCGAGGACGGATGCCATGTGCCCGGCGTGCTCGATCATCTCGGGGGTCAGGTCGATGCCGACGGTATCAAAGCCCTCCTCGGCGAGCAGGCAGGCAAAGAAGCCCGTGCCGGTGCCGACGTCCAGAATACGCAGAGGCCTCTCCTGGGGCAGATACTTCCGAAACTCCGCGAGCCAGCGCTCCTTCTTCCCGCTCTCGTATTCCCGCAGGCGCTGGGTTTCAAAGCCCTCCGCCCGGTGGGACCAGTAATGGGTCACGCGATGCTTGATCCGTTCCATGCTTCTTATTCCCTCTCAAATCAGATGTTTTTAGAGTATGCTCTCGATCAGACGCCTGGTGTAGGGATCCTGCGGATGGCAGATGACCTCGTCCGGGATGCCCTGTTCCACGATCCTGCCCCTGTACAGCACCAGCACACGGCTGCAGAACTGCTGTACCAAAGCGATGTCGTGGCAGATGAACAGGATCGAAAGTTCGCTGCCGTGATGCCGGCGCAAATCGTTCAACAGCGCAAGAATCTCCTGCTGGATGGTCACGTCCAGAGAAGAGGTCGCCTCGTCGCAGATCAGGAGCCTGGGCCTGACCGCGAGGGCACGGGCGATCGCCGCGCGCTGGCACTGGCCGCCGCTGACCTGATGGGGATAGCGGGAGGCAAACTCCGGCGTGAGGCCGCACTCGGTGAGCAGCCGGGCCACTTCCTGTTTTGTCTCCGCCCGGCTCATGCCGTTATTTCGCAGGCTCTCGCCGATGCCGTCGCCCAGGGTGCAGCGCGGATCGAAAGAATCCGCCGGCGTCTGGAAGACCATCTGCATCTCGCGGTAGGCCCTGCGCAGTCCTTTCCCGCTCAGCCGGGTGATGTCCTCGCCGCCCAGCAGGATACGGCCCTCGGTGCTGTCCAGCAGCCGGGTGATCATGTTGACCACCGTGGTCTTGCCGCTGCCGCTCTCGCCGATCAGCCCCAGACACTCGCCGGGATAGAGCTCAAAGCCGATATGATCCACGGCCGTGAAAGCCGGCTGACCCCTGCGGGTGAAGACCTTGGTGAGATTTTCAACTTTTAGGACAGGCTCCATCTTCTCACCTCTCCAGTTTGGGCACGGCAGACATGAGCAGACGGGTGTAGTCTTCTTTCGGATGGTTCAGCACCTGCTGTGTCTCGCCGTATTCCACCGTCTCGCCGTTTTTCATGACCAGGACCCTGTCCGCCATGGCGCCGATGACGCCGATGTTGTGGGTCACCAGAACGATGGAGGTGCCGAAGGTCCTGCGCACCAGCAGCATTTCCTCTACAACCTGCTTCTGCACCGAGACGTCCAGAGCCGAGGTCGGCTCATCCGCCAGCAGGACGCTGGGGTTGAGGAGCATCGCCGCGGCGATGCCGACGCGCTGCTGCATGCCGCCGGAGAGCTCGAAGGGGTAGCTGTCCAGAATGCGCCGGGCGTTCTCAAAGCCGATCTTCTCCAAAAGCGCCGCCGCACGGCGGGAGAATTCCTCTCTGGAAACCGATTCGTGCTCCGTCAAGCTCTCATAGAGCTGGGCACCCACGGTGCGGATCGGACAGAAGGAGCTGCCCGCATACTGAAAGATCATGCCCAGCTCCGGGCCGTTGAGTCTGCGAAGCTCCGCGGCGGACAGATCGGGCAGGTTTTTGCCCTTGTACCAGATATCCCCCCGGGTGACGAGGCCGGTTTCGCCCAGCAACCCCATGGCCGCCTTGATGAGCGTGGACTTGCCGGAGCCCGATTCGCCCACGATGCCGAGAATCTCGCCCTCGTCCACCGTAAAGCTCACGTCCCTGATGACTTTGACGCCGTTGTAGGAAATATCGACGTGCTCGTACTTCAGAATCTCAGCCATCGCACTTACCTCCCTCTGCTCTTCGGATCCGCATAATCCCGGATGGTATCGCCCAGGAGGTTGAAGATCATGACGGAGACAAAGATGGCAAAGCCGGGGGCCAGCGTGACCCAGGGCACGGAGGAAAGAAGGCTGCGCGCGTCGCTCATCATGCTGCCCCACTCGGCTGTAGGAGGCTTGGCGCCGAGACCGAGGAAGCTCAGGCCGGCCAGTTCCATCATCATCGTGCCGATGTCCAGCATGCTCGTCACCAGGATCGGGCCGATAATGTTCGGCAGGATATGCTTGAAGATCATCTTCCAGGTGCCGCTGCCGGAGAGCCTTGCCGCGTTCAGATAGGGCGTCTCCTTCTGGGCCAGGGTCTGACTTCGGGCGATGCGGGCATATTTGGGCCAGGATATGGCCACCAGCGCAATGATCGCGTTCTGCAGTCCGCCGCCCAGGACACCGGCCACGGCCATGGCGAACACCAGGCCGGGGAAAGCCAGAAACATATCCGAAATGCGCATCAGCACCGTGTCGATCCACTTGCCGTGCCAGCCGCAGAAGACCCCCACCATGGTGCCGAGGGCGGTCACGATGCCCACCAGCAGGAGGGTGGAGAAAATGCTCGTCCTGCTGCCGACGATCACGCGGGAGAGCATGTCCCGCCCGTAGCGGTCGGTGCCGAAGAGATGCTCCGGAGAGGGCGGCGCCTTGGCGTTCTTCAGATCCTGCAGATAGGGATCATAGGGCGTCAGATGCTCGCAGAAAACGGAGCAGAGCAGAAGAATCAGCGCAAGGGCGCCAAAGATGATGAGCCGGGTTCTGACGGTGTCCTTTCTAATCTTCTGGATCCTGACAGTCGGTTCTCTCATCGCAGTCATCCCTCACTCACTCCCAGCCGGATCCGCGGATCCAGCACGTGGTAAAGCAGGTCGGTGATCAGGTTCACCAGCACGTAGATGATCGCCATCCAGACCACATAGGACTGGATCAGCGGATAGTCGCGCATGGTGATGGCATCCACAGCCAGCTTGCCCACGCCGTCCCACATGAAGATGCTCTCGATGATGGCCGTGCCGCCGAGAAGAGAGCCGATGGAGAGAGCCAGCAGTGTGATGATCGTGAGCATGGAGGCCTTGATGACGCTCCTCCAGAGGATCACGCGGCTGCGTACACCGCGCGCCTGGGCGCCGGTGACATAGTCCTTGTTCAGCTCCTCCAGCACCGTCGCCCGCACCTGCCGCATGTATTTGGCGGACATGGCGATGGCCAGGGTCAGCGTGGGCATGATGGCACTTCTCAAAGTGGTCCCGTTGGAGATGACCGACAGCCAGCCCAGCCTGATGGCCAGCAGCTCCAACAGGAGCATCGCCACAAAGAAGTTCGGCAGAGAGTTGCCGATAAAGCTCAGAAAGCGCAGCAGATAGTCCGTCAGCCTGTCATGCCGCACCGCGGCCAGAACCCCCAGCGGGATCGAAATGACAACCGTTGCCAGGATGGAAAGTGCCGTCAGCAGCAGCGTCGCCGGGAGCTTGGAGGTAAAGGTTTTGAAGACGTCGCGTCCGGAGACGTAGCTCTTTCCCATGTCGCCGGTGAGCATCCCGCCCAGCCAGGAAAAATACTGCTGCACGAAGGGCTTGTCCAGGCTGAGCTCCGCTTTCTTCGCATCGATGACCTCCTGAGCCACCGCACCCTTATCCCCGTACATCTCCGTGATGGCGTCGCTGCCCGCCATGCGCATCATGGCAAAGGACAGGAACGTGATCCCGATCAGCACCGGAATCAGCTGTATGAATCGCTGTATCACATACTTCCTCACAGGCATCTTCCCATCTTTTCAGAGATAGCAGGAGTTCTATCTTTTGAAATTATATGCGATTCAGAACGCCGACGGAAGCCCCGGGGGGGGATATTTTTTTCGTTTCTTCCACATCGGGCACATCAGCGGTATTTCCGAGAGAAGCTCTGTCTGCATCCCCCCGGGGGGCTTGTGAAGAGACGGAGATTATGGTACTTTATTACGGCAGGGATCCACCAGGGGAACAGCCGGAGGCTGCCGGAGCTGTGTGCATCTCTGAGTATGACTGAGAAAGGCCCGATGGTGAGCTGTGGAATCCCGACATACAATCATTTCTGAAAACAGGACATACTGGACCGGCCGTGCCTCAGGTTACTCCGAAGTCAATCGGGCGGAGCTGGCCACAGGACAGCGGCAGAAGTGGAGCAGATGTCTGCACGAGGAGCTCTCGAGGCAGATTCCCGGCAGGAGCTCCGGTCCGCTTCGCGTGCTGGACGTGGGCACCGGCCCGGGCTTCTTTGCCATCCTGCTCTGCGAACTCGGCTGTGACGTGACAGCCATCGACCTGACCCCGGCCATGCTGGAAGAGGCAAAGAAAAATGCCGGTGAACTTGCCGGCAGGATCCGGTTCATGGAGATGAATGCGGAGGCCCTGGAATTCGAGAACGCCTCCTTCGACGCGGTAATCAACCGAAACATGATATGGAATCTGCCCCATCCGGAGAAAGCCTACTCGGAATGGGTCCGGGTGCTCAGACCCGGCGGCCTGCTTCTGAACTTTGACGCAAACTGGTACGCCTATCTGTTTGACGACGAAGCCCGCGCGGCCTACTGCCAGGATCGGATCAACAGCGCCGAGAGGGGAGTGGGGGATCAGAACATCGGGGAAAACTTCGACGTGATGGAGGATATCGCCCGCCGCGTTCCCCTCAGCAGGATCCGGCGCCCGGAATGGGATCTGGCGGCCCTGGACAGCCTCGGCCTGTCTGCGGAGGCGGACAGACAGGTGTGGGAGCGGGTATGGTCGGAAGAAGAGAAACTCAACTTTGCCTCGACGCCGCTCTTTATGGTGCGGGCGGTCAAAGCGCAGTGAAGCCGGAGACGGACAGACTGCAGGTCTGAAGGAGGTCAAACTTTGAAGAAAAAGCAGATGATCGCGCTGGCTGCGTTTGTTGTTTTGATGCTTGCCGTGTTCCTTGTCTGGAACTTTACCCGTCCGATACCGGTTCAGGGCATGAAGACGGTCACGCTGGAAGTTATCCACGGAGACGGTTCATCCGCCTCCTTCTCCGTAACCACAGACGCGGGGACGCTGGGAGACGCGCTCCGGTCCGTGGACGGGCTGATCTCCGGCGACGACGGCCCCTACGGTCTGATGGTGAACACCGTGGACGGAGAGACCGCCGACTGGAACCGGGATCAGTCCTGGTGGTGCCTCACCAGGGACGGAGAGCGGCTGGACACCGGTGTTGACGGCACCATGATCTCCGACGGAGAGCATTATGCGTTCACCTATACGGTCGGATAGGCTGTCGGTCAGGGAGCTCTGTATCCTCGCCTTCTTTGCCGCTCTGATGTTCTCGGTGAAGACGGCGCTCGCGTCGATTCCGAACGTCCATCTGAACGCGCTGCTGATCATCCTGGTGACGCTGTACTTCGGCTGGCGGGCACTCTACGCCGTCGGCGTATATATTCTGCTGGAGGGGCTGATCTTCGGCTTCAGCATCTGGTGGTTCTCCTACCTGTACGTCTGGCCGCTGCTGGTCGCGTTGGTCATGCTCTTCCGCCGAAACGACGCCCCTCTGGTGTGGGCCGTCCTGGCAGGCGTGTACGGGCTCGCCTTCGGCCCGCTGATGTACCTCGGGTATTTTGCCATCCTGGGCGGCTGGCGGGGCTTCGGCGCCATGTGGATCGCCGGGATCCCCTATGACCTGATTCACGCCGCATCCAACTTCCTCACGGTCCTGATCCTGTTCGGACCGCTGTCAAAGATTATGGACCGCTTCGTCCCGGCCCGTGAGCGGACGTGACCGGCAGAATGCGACCGGGCGGAAGCCGCAGCGGCGGCGGAAATGTGGGAAACAGAAACTGACCGGGAAGACTGCCGGACGGTGCTGAGAGGAGCAGGAAATATGAATGCATTACAGGAAATCAGAATAACGGAAATCGGACCGATCCGGATCGGACAGGCGGAAAACACGGAGGCGGCCACCGGCTGCACGGTCCTGATCTGTGAAAACGGGATGCGCGCAGGGCTGGACGTCCGGGGCGGGGGCCCCGCGTCCCGTGAGAGCCAGCTGCTGAATCCGCTTATGCCGGCGCAGAAGATCCATGCGATTGTGCTTGCAGGGGGCAGTGCCTACGGGCTGGGCACGGCCAACGGGGTCATGGCATATCTGGAAGAGCACGGTTACGGCTACGACACCGGCTTTGCGCTGGTGCCGCTGGTAGCACAGGCGGATCTCTATGATCTCTCGGTGGGCGATCCTTCCGTGCGGCCGGATGCGTCCATGGGATATGAGGCGGCGAAGGCGGCGTTTGAACATCCCAATTATCGGGACGGAAACTACGGGGCCGGATGCGGCGCGACCGTGGGAAAGATGGCAGGCATGGATTACTGCATGAAAACCGGGATCGGAAGCTATGCCGTCCGGCTGGGCGAACTGCAGGTCGGCGCGGTGGTCGTGCTGAACGCGCTGGGAGATGTCTTCAACTGGAAGACGGGAGAACAGATCGCCGGTATGCTGACCGAGGACAGGACGGCGCTGCGGAGCACGGCGGAATTCATGAAGCAATCCACTGCGGTCATGGAGAACAAGTTTACCGGAAACACGACCCTCGCCGTTGTCATCACAAATGCCTCCTTCGACAAGAGCCAGCTGTGCAAAATCGCGGGGATGGGCCATGACGGCTATGCCAGAGCCATTCAGCCCGTGCATACCTCCGCCGACGGAGACAGCATCTATGCGGTATCCGTGGGGGAGATCCGGGCGGACCAGGATCTGGTGGGAATCCTGGCGGCCGAGGTGATCAGCGAGGCGATCCTCCGGGCGGCGGAAAACGCGGAAAGCGCCTACGGTTACCCGTCCGCCTCGGAGCTGAAACGGGGCTGAGAAGAGAATCGCTTTCTGTGCTTGTACTGTGACAGAGACAGATGTATAATACCGGCAGAAAGTCCGATAAGGGCAGACAGAAACAGGCGGACAGAAAAAGGAGTACGTAAGAAATGGACAGACGCATCCCGAAAGCCCCGCAGCGCATTGACGACAGCCAGATGGAAAAGATCGTGGGCGGAACCGGCGTCTATGCAGGAAACCCGCTGATGGGCATGCTGGACATGTACTATCAGATGGCGATGGAGGCGCAGGATCCGGTCGCCAGAGCGGATGCTGCCAGAACCTACAATGAGACGCTGGACAAGCTGATGCATCAGGGGGTCAACTGCGCAGGCTACAGACACATCCCGATGTGATGCCCCTGCGCTGACAACATCCCGGAAGACCCGGAAGAAAAAAGAACCCCTGCTCAGAGCCGGATACGAACGCCCTGTCACCTCATGGAAGCGACGGGGCGTTCGTTATGGCACAAAAAAGGGAGAGAGATTCCAGTATTTGTTGTTTTTCTCTGACCGATGTGGTAGAATTGGCACAGTGTATGATTGGATTGCAGAGAGCATGGAGATCAACCGTCTGGAGAGGAAAAGCACATGAAAGACAAGCTGAAAGAGCTGAAAGCCAGCACGCTGAGAATAACCGTGATCAGTGTCGCGGTCATTATTCTGATTCTGGTTCTGTCTACCGTCTGGACAGGGCTCAGCGCCCGGGGCAGCACCGAAGAGGCAGTCCACGCGGTCAGCAACTTCTATCTGGGCGAGCTGGCGGGCCGGCGGGAGCAGGTCGTATCCTCCAATATCCAGGGCAATATCCAGAATATCCACTATGCGCTGGAGCTGCTGGACGGGGATTCGCTCTCGGATGCCGAGCATCTCCAGGCTTACCAGGCCAGGATGAAGAAGCTGTACAGCGCCGAGAAGTTCGCTTTTGTAGACACCAACGGGACAATCTATACCTCCCAGGGGCCTCTGTACAACATTGACGACTACAGCTTTGACTACATGAACATGACGGGCCCGGTAGTCTCCATCAAAGACATCAACAGCGAGGACAAGAAGGTTGTCATTGCCGTGCCGATTGATCCTCTGTCCTTTAACGGGCAGACACTGGTCTGCTGCTTCATGGAGATCGACATGGATGTCCTGCTGGAGGGTCTGTCTCTCCAGTCTGACACCAACGGAGTCACCTTCTGCAACCTCTATGACCGGACGGGCCTTTCGCTGACCAACGTGGTCCTGGGCGGGCTGTCCAGCGACACCAATGTGCTGGATGCGCTGGGCGACGCCGAGTTTGAGAAAGGCTCCTCCTATGAACAGGTGAACGGGGACTTCGCCGCCGGTCAGGAGGGCGTGATCACCTTCAGATACAATGATATCGACGAGACGCTGTACCATCTGCCGGTCGAGGGGACAGACTGGATGCTGACCTATCTGATCCGGGAGAGCGTGATCGGCGAGCAGATCAACCGCATTACCAGTACCATCATCAACCGCAGCGTATGGCAGAGCATACTCACCACTCTCCTGATGCTCGGCATCTTCCTGGTGATCCTGCTCCAGAACCGGAAAAACAGCAACCTTATACTGGAAAAAGAGACGGCGGAAACGGAGAACCGGATCAAACAGCAGGAGCTGGAGACCCGGCTGAAGCTGCAGGATCAGCTTCTGCAGCAGGAGAGGCAGAACGAATCGCTGACCGCGCTGCATGATATGCTCAATTCCGGACCCTGGTACATGGACTTTGACAAAGAGGGGAATATGACCGGCGTTTCGTGGTCGGACACCTTCCGCCGGATGCTGGGCTACAGCAGCACGGAGGACTTCCCCAACCGGATGGAGTCCTGGTCCGATCTGCTGCATCCGGACGAAAAGGACTATGTGCTGAAGCAGTTCCAGGACACCATCAGCGACTATACCGGCAAAACGGTCTATGATGTGGAATACCGGATGAAGACAAAGGATGAGGGCTGGCGCTGGTTCCACGCCATGGGCCGGCTGACACGCCGGCCCGACGGCAGCCCCATCACATATATCGGCATCTTTGTGGACGTCACGGAGCGGAAACAGATGGAAAAGACGCTGGCAGAGCAGCAGGAAGCGCTGAGATCCGCACTGGCCCAGGCGGAGAATGCGAATGCCGCGAAGACGTCGTTCCTGTCCTCAATGAGCCATGAGATCCGCACGCCCATGAACGCCATCATCGGTCTGGACACCCTTGCCCTTCAGGACCCTGATCTGAGTGACCTCACAAGGGAACGCCTTGAGAAGATCGCCGGCAGCGCAAAGCATCTGCTCTCCCTGATCAACGGCATCCTGGACATGAGCCGGATCGAGAGCGGAAGAATGACCCTGAAGAGTGAGGAATTCTCCCTGCAGGAGGTCCTGGAGCAGATCAACACCATGATCAACGGCCAGTGCCAGGAAAAAGGCCTTTCGTATGAGTGCCATATCGTCGGTAAGGTGAACAACTACTATATCGGCGACGATATGAAGCTCAAGCAGATCATTATCAATATTCTGGGCAACGCCGTCAAATTCACCCCCGAGGGAGGAAGCGTCGAGTTTATCGTTGAGCCCCTCAGCAGCTTCGAGGACAAGGCGACCATGCGCTTCACCATGAAGGACACCGGTATCGGCATGGACAAGGACTATCTGCCGAAGGTCTTTGAGGCCTTCTCACAGGAAGATGAGAGCAGGGCCAATAAATACGGCAGCACCGGCCTGGGTATGGCCATCACCAAAAATCTGGTGGAAATGATGAACGGCAACATCACCGTCGAGAGCGAGAAGGGGGTCGGCACCACCTTTACCGTCACCGTAACCCTGCGGACATCGGATAAGGAGACGCATGCCAGCCTTGAGATGCGGCCTCAGGATCTGCGGGTCCTGATCATTGACGACGACCCCGACGCCTGCGAGCACGCCAAGCTGGTGCTGGAAGAGGTCGGCATCGTATCGGATTCCTGCCTCAGCGGTGACGAGGCGATGAAGATGCTGGAGCTGGCCCACGGCAGAATGGCGGCCTACAACCTGATCCTGGTGGATCTCAAAATGCCGGGGCAGGACGGGATGGAGGTGACACGCCGGATCAGGGAACAGTACAGGGATGAATCCACCATCATCATTCTCACGGCATACAGCTGGGACGACATCATGGAAGAGGCGGTCACCGCAGGTGTGGACAGCTTTATCGCAAAGCCGCTGTTTGCCTCCAATGTGCTGGATGAGTTCCGTCAGGCGATCCAAAGAAGGCTTGCCGCACACCGGGAGATCCGCAAGGCGGACCTGACCGGGAGACGGGTCCTGCTGGCGGAGGACATGGAGATCAATGCCGAGATCATGATGGATATCCTCAGCCTGCGCGGGGTGGAGGCCGATCACGCGGAGAACGGCCAGATGGCGGTCGAGCTGTTCACCCAAAGCGCAGAAGGCACCTATGCGGCGATCCTCATGGACGTGCTCATGCCTGTCATGAACGGCCTGGAGGCGACCAGAGCGATCAGGGCACTGGACAGACCGGATGCGAAGACCATCCCGATCATCGCACTGACTGCGAACGCCTTTGACGAGGACGTCCAGCGCTCCCTCCAGGTGGGCATGAACGCGCATCTGAGCAAGCCTGTGGAATCGGAACATCTGTTTGAAACCCTGGAACAGCTGATCCGGGACTGAGCCGCATGCAGAAAAGCGAGGCCCGGCAGACTGCCGCACTGCGGAGGGGCAGTTTATACCTCAGACTTCTATAAAGATATCGGTGAAAAAGAACGCCCGGCGGATCGTTGAAGATCGGCCGGGCGTTCTGCCAACAGATCGGGAAAGGGATGCCGCTGCCTCTGAACCGTTCGGACTCTGCTTCGCCGGAGAGACAGAGAAGCGAGATCCGGCTGCTTACGGGGTGCCGTTTGCGTCGTAACGGGCGTACTCCATGACTTTTTTCAGACCGGCCTCAAAGGCTTCCGCGGGAAGCAGAGCGATCCCGACTTCGTCGCCGCAGACGATCAGGCGCGTCCCGCCGGTAATGCCGTAGCGGTCCCGCGCACCTTTCGGGATGACGATCTGACCCCTGTCGCTCACGGTGACCGTTCCCCAGATGCTCTTGCCGGCCGGCGCGGGAGGAATGACCCCGATCCCGTCCACTTTTTCGTCTCTGAGCAGGCTGTCCACCGTCACGCCGTAGACCTTCGCCAGGAGATCGCATTTCTGGACGTCGGGGATGGTCGCGCCGCTCTCCCATTTGGCATAGGCCTGCCGCGAAATACCGACCTTCTCCGCGATTTCTTCCTGTGAAAAGCCGTGGATCGTGCGAAGCATCATCAGATTATCCTTCAGCATGGAAGCGTCTCCTTTTTTACAGATCGATTCTCTCAAAATGCCTGCAGGCCGACCGGTATGAGAGCAGGGTCATGATCAGGAAAGCGGCAAGACCTGCCAGGAAGAGAACACACTGCAGGCCGATGTGGTCAAAGCCGAAGGCATTCACCGCTTCCAGACCGGGAATATGATGCAGCGCCTCGAAGACGGCAAGAGCCAGAAAGCTGATGACGATGAACAGGATGAAGGGTCTGCCGAGCTTATATGCCGTTCTGAAAAAGCCGCCCAGAAAGACGGTGTTGAACAGCCCGAACAGAAACAGCGCTCCTGCGACAGCGAAAAGATTGGCATTCATGAGGGCGTTGGTCCTGTAGACAACCGAATTGGAGAGAACCGTCATGCGGATGAGCACGGCAAGAAGCATCAGGATCAGACTGCAGGCCTCGATGAAGCAGACGAACAGATACTTCCCTTTGACCACGTCCTGCTTGCGGATCGGCAGCAGCGCTGAGAACACGATGTCGTTGGCCTCCCGGGCAGACTGAAAGCCCTGAAAAATCCCCAGCGTCACAAAGAACGCTCCGCAGAGGATCGGATACCCCGGCAGGAAAAACATCAGCCCGAAGAGAATGAAAAAATACGAGAGGGGAGAGGCACTGAGTTTCATCTCTTTACGAAGAATGTTACGCATTGTTCATGCTCCTTTCCATCCTCAGAATCGTCTCTTCAAGCGTTTCGCTCTCCTGCGAATACTTCGCTTCAAACGCTGTCTTCGGCAGAGCCGCCACAATCTTCCCGCCTGAGATATAGACGATATCGTCTGCGCATTTTTCGAGATCGGAGGTGATGTGGGTCGAGAAGAAGACCGCCACCCCGTGCTCCTTCAGCTCGGTAAAAATCCCGAGCAGCTCATCCCGGGAGAACGGGTCCAGCCCGCTGGTCGGCTCGTCCAGAATGAGAATCTCCGCCCGGTGCGAGAGGGCGAGCAGCAGATTGAGCTTGACCTTCATGCCTTCGGAGAGCTCTAGAGGAGTCTTGCTCTCATCCAGACTGAACAGCCGGAGATACCGGCGGTAGGCTTCGTCGTCCCAGGTCTCATAGAAACGGCTGACGATGTCCACGATGTCCCGGATCTTTTTACGCGGGTACCAGCTGACCGTCCCGGTGGAATATCCGATGCGCTGCTTGATGTCCGCCTCGTGACTTGTAAAGGGAAGACCGAAAAAGAGGATCTCGCCCCGGTCGGGGTGGACGAGGTTCAGCATGGACTTGATGGTTGTGGTCTTTCCGGCCCCGTTCCTTCCGATAAACCCGGTTATTCTTCCCGGCTGGATGGAAAAGCTTACGTCCTGCAGACGGAAGGAGGGATAGTCTTTTCCCAGATTCCTGACTTCTGTGATATTCATGCGATCCTCCAGATCTGATTTTTATGATTTGTAGGATTATTGTAATACGGAGTTGCGTGTCTGTCTACCAACTGAATGTGACGGGATGAAGGATTTGATGTTATCTTTGGTTGCATGTGCAGACAGAAAACAGCACGGCGACCCGGTGAGCAGAGATTATTCCGCGTGATCGCCGTGGCAGTACCCGTAATACCAGCACTCATAGGGATTGGAGCACTGTTCCCCGGGCTCCATTTTTATTTCTTCCGGCTGCTTCTGCATCCGGTTCAGATCCCAGATATGGTCGTTGATCCATTTGTAGTAACTCTTGGCTTCTTCGGTAACGTCAACAGGGACGAAGGGATTCTCTTCGTCAGGGCCGTGAATGACGATGAATATTCTCCCGATCTTCATTTTGCAGCGGGCCAGGATGTAATACTGGAATCCGGCGTCCTTGACAAACTGCGGATGCACTTCCGGAGAATTCTTGACTTCGTAAAAGTCGTATCCCGTTTCTGTCCTGCGGAGAATATCGACGGCACAGTAGTTGTTGTAATTGCTGAATGCGGCTTCGCAGATCACAGGGGTCCCGGCTGCCAGATGCTCCTGAGTCCGCTGCAGCATGGCCGCCTTGTCGGGGACGGTCGTGCCCGGCCGATAAACGGTCATCTCCTCATACGGGCCAAACATGCCCATGGCCAGATCGCCGAAAGCGTTGCCCGCATCCAGCTTCGCCCGGATCTCCGGGGGAATGACCTTAAGGCCTGGCCTGTGCCTGTCCAGCCAGAGCATTTTGGGGCACTGCATGCCGCGCATGAAATCCGTTTTTGTTATTGCCATGATCTGCTGATCGGAAGCGCCTCTGCGCCTGTTGCCTCAGCGACGGCTTCGGCAAGTCTCTTCGTGTTCCCGGTCTTTGTGTAGTATCTGACTGCGATTTTCATCTTTTAGTCCTCCTTTTTTTAGTTCATCACAGCGCTGGAGACGTATATGAACAGTCTGCCGCCGGAGTACAGGGGCAGCCCTGTCCGCCTTGAAGATTATTCTGCCGCCATGGTTCCGAACCCGTCGACCGGTCAGCTGTAACGCAGACTTCCATTGCTCCCCGCCAGGAGCGGGTACTCATCATAGTAAGACAGCCAGCCGCTGTTTCTGAGGTCGATACACTGCTGCCAGGTGAGCGAGGTTCCGGCATCCCAGACTCCGCTCAGGTCTGCCGTGGACGGGATATGGTCGCTGCTGTCCACGATCCGGTAGAGGTCGGAGGAAGCATCTCGGGTTCGGTCAATCGTCGTGTCGTAATCCTGGTCAAAGGGGAAGAGAACGGAACCGTTCGGCAGATACTGCCGGCTGTTATCCAGGGAAAGCCAGCGGAAGTAGTTAAGCAGGCTGCTGCAGAAGACAGCGGAATCGTCATCGCTCAGGAGAAAGCTTTCCTCAAAATCCATCGTGCTGTAAAAGCGCCCGTCCGAGAGGTTGTAAATGACATCGTCGAGCGTCAGCCCTTCATGGAGCAGCCGGAGGATGGTGTTGAGGCCGTTTCGGAGCAGGCCGCTGTCATAGGTGCTGATCCCGTTTTCCTCTGAAATCAATGAAGTTCTGCCCTCGCTGTTCTCCGCAAGCTCAGCGAGATACAGGCAGGCCAGGTATCCGATGACATAGCAGTCCCTGCTGAGGGCGTGCTTCTCCATGGAAGCTGCGTTTCTCAGAATCTGAGGGCTGTACCACCCGCCGTATTCTCCGCCCCCGTCACAGCAGAGCTGACTGTAATCCGAACAGCGGTAGGCATACTGGTTCTCTACCGCCGTGGCATAGCCCTCCTTGAACCAGATGGGAAAAAGAATCCCGTCACTGACGGCTTCCATTGCGGCTGCTTCCTCTTCCGTGGCATACAGATCCAGATAAAAGACCGACGGATCGAGATGGCCCGCCGTACCGGCGCGATTGTAGTCACACATAAAGATATGCATCATCTCGTGTGTAACGGTCTCGACAAGCGCTGTGATCGCATCCTCGTCTGCAGTGATGTGCAGCTTTCCGGTTGCAGGATCGGTCAGCGGATTGTCGTCGGCATCCGTCTCGACCAGCGACCGTGCGTTTACCGTGATTCTGTACATCATCAGGGAATTGCCGTATTCATCCTCCCGGAACATATAGTCGGCGGTCGCAAGGCCATCTGCATAGCTGTCATCATAGATGAAATTGAGACCGATGAGCGTGCCGAGCTGATTCATCCGGGCAGCTTCCTCAAAAACGGGGAACTTCGTCCTGAGCAGTTCGACGGCCTGCGGCTGTACCTTGTATTTGACCATATCGACCATCTGTGCGAGCGACCCGGTATCTATGACGGCGAGGGCCGATTCGCCGCAGTGGACCGCAATCTCCGGGGGCAGGCTCCCCACGGATGTGCCGGAGTCGGCCAGAGCCGTGCCGGCCATGCTGCAGGAGAGCAGCAGAAGAAGGCTGAGGATCCCTGTAAGGAGGCGTGTTCCGCGGGCAGTTCTGTTCATATTCCTATCCTCTCGTCTGGCAGTTTCGTGACATTGTTTCCGGTGCCTGCGATTCACCGGAGCATCCGGTCTGATTCTGAGTACTTCCGGGTACGGATTCATGCTCCCCAGACGGATCCCATGTCCCTGATTCACACACAGGGAAGGAATACCGCCGGCGGCGGGAAAGAGATGCTTTTATCATAACATAATACTGCAGTTTCTTCAATCACCAGGGTGATATCCGACGGCTGCAGCAGACGGTTTAAGAATTGACTTCTCCCGCGGCACATGGTATCATGGCAGCATATGAAAAACGGGAAAAACCGCCAGACACCAATGTTTTGCTGCCGTAAAGCAGGAAAGGAACAAAAATGCCAGTCGTATACGGAAAAGACACGCCGAAGCTCGGCTTTGGCCTGATGCGCCTGCCAAAGAAGGGTCTCGTCATCAATGTTGAACAGGTTAAAACCATGGTGGATCTGTTTCTGGAAGCAGGCTTTACCTACTTTGACACCGCCTATGTATACCCCGGGTCAGAGACTGCGATCAGAAAAGCCCTGGTAGAGCGCTATCCGCGGGACAGCTTTACCCTTGCGACCAAACTGAACGTCAGTGCGGCGCCGACAGAGAAAGCGGCGCGCAGGCAGTTTGCCACCAGCCTGGAGCGAACGGGCGCAGGATACTTCGATTACTACCTGCTGCATGCGCTGATGGAGAACAACTACCAGCGCTATGAGAAGCTGCATCTCTGGGACTTTGTAAAGGAACAGAAGGAGAAGGGACTGATCCGCAACCTGGGCTTTTCCTTCCATGCCGGGCCGGAGTTGCTGGACAGGCTGCTGACGGAGCATCCCGAGGTGGATTTCATCCAGCTGCAGATCAACTACGCTGACTGGGAGAACCCCAAGGTCACTTCCCGGGCCAATTATGAAACGGCCAGAAAACACGGAAAGCTCATTACCGTCATGGAGCCGGTGAAGGGCGGCAATCTCGCCAATCCGCCGAAAGAGGTAAAGAAGCTGTTTCAGGCGATTCACCCGGACATGTCCTGCGCTTCCTGGGCAATCCGCTTTGTGGCTTCACTGGACGGGATCCTGACCGTCCTGTCCGGCATGTCCAATGTAGAACAGATGAAAGACAACCTCTCGTACATGAGAGACTTCCGGCCGCTGAACGAAGAGGAACAGGAGGCCATCCGTCAGGCCCAGCGCATTCTGGGGAAGTCCGCAACGATCCCCTGCACGGCCTGCAGCTACTGTGTCAAAGGCTGCCCGCAGGAGATCCGCATCCCCGATATCTTCGCAGCCATGAACAGGCAGCTGGGAAACGGCCAGATGGCAGCGGCAAAGGAAGCGTATTTTGCTGTCGCCCCGGAAGGTCATCAGGCCTCCGACTGTATCGAATGCCGCCAGTGCGAGGGAGTCTGCCCGCAGCATCTTCCGATCACGGATTATCTGAAGCAGGCCGCAGAGATGTTCCCCGGATAAAGCAGATCGGCAGGGGATCCGCATCTGCAGATCCCGTTCCGCGGTCTGAAACGATTCCGGACCGCCGCAGAAAACGGAACACCCGATCCCGGGGCTGTGAAAAAGATCCCCGAAAACAGAAGGACGCTTCCAAGCGAAAAGCACCTGGAACCGTCCTTCTTTTATTCACCAAAAAGCAGGATGGTCATCCTGAAGCCCAGTTCCTAATCCTGCCGGGAATAGTATTTTTCAATCCCGCCATAACCGATGATCAGCTTATTGCGTCTGGTTTTAGCTATGAAACTGTTCAGCCGCTTCCGGAACTCTTCCGGTCGTTTTCTGGCTGCTTCGATGTAGGCAATCCGGATGCGCTTATAGGGTTCTGAAAAATGCCGGTAGTTTTCCCATGCGACTTCGTCCTGCCTGATCGCGTCCAGAATATCAGAGGGGAAAACAAACGGAGCCTGAATCACAGGCAGAACGCTGTCCCTGATCTTCGGATGAATGAGGCCCTGCTTATCCAGCCAGATCAGCCGCTCAATATTCGGCTGGGAGTACGGGCTTCCTTTTCTTCTGGGTGAAAAGCGCTGTGCGCGATGCAGCTCATCGATATGCCTGATTACACTGTCAATCCACCCGAAGCAGAGGGCCTCTTCCACAGCATCATTATAAGAGAGACTTTTCTCACCTGACCCCTGCATGGGAAAGACAAACCAGATTTCCGGCGAGGTCTCAAAATGCTCTGAGAGATACTTTCGCCATTCCTTTCTGTCGCTTGTATAGATCGTTTCCATGATGTACCATCACCAATCCTCATCCGGCTTTTGCCTGATCTGCATACGCGGGGCTCCGGTCAGGTAATCAGGAGCTCCACCCGGTTCGGCAGCGACTGCTGCACGTCAAAGGCATACGCCATCTCCGCAGCCGTGTTTTTCAGGACTGTGTAGGAAAGGCCGTTGTCCGTTTCCTTCGGGTCAAAGGCTTCGCCGCCGTAGGATACCGTCATGGCGGTCGAAGCGGCCTGTGCGTCACACCTGATCAGCACATGGATTCCGGGCGCCTCCATCCGCGGCAGGAGGATCTGCTGCACCAGCACCGTAATGAGCATCGTGGTGCCGACACCCCGCAGGAAGAGCTGCCAGCGGTTTTCCCGGATGAAGGTCTTTTCCAGACTGTTCTCTATCGAGGACAGGAAACCACTCTTCTCCGACGACGCATTCTTCAGCACGCAGACCGCCGAGCCGCCCTGATAGATCGAATCGGAGAAGAGGACGTTCTCCGCACGCTCGGGCGTCACGGTGATCCCGGCAACCGCAAAGTCACATTTCCCGGTCTGGACGGAAGCCATAACGCTGTCGAAATTCATATCCGCAATTTTGAGGCCGTAGCCGTATGATTCGCAGAAGCGGAATGCAAGATCAATCTCGTATCCGAAGAGCTGGCTGCCGTGATAGTATTCAAACGGCGCATAAGCGGCGAAGGTTGCCACGCTGAGCATACCGTTTTCAGCGGGAAGCGTTTCCGGCGGCGGGACCGTTTTTGCGTCAGTGTCTGAGCCCGTCCAGAGTGCCTGTATCCGATCAAATTCGCCGCTGGCCTTCAGATCGGCAAGGAACGCGTTGAACTCATTCCGCAGAGCCGCGCCCTTTTCGGTTTTGGGAAAGGCAAACGCAAAGTCCACAGAATCGAAAAACTCCGGTACGAGGGCAAGCTGTTCATCCTCTGCCGCGCAGAGTCGGATGACGGCGTCGTCCGCAGTGAAGGCATCGATTTTACCGGTCTTCAGCGCTACGGTCAGATCCGCGATCGTGTTGAACCAGCTGATCTTTGCATCCGGCAGGCGCTCAAGCGTGATGAGGTCGGAGACTGTGCCGGACTCCACGCCGAACCGCTTTCCGTTCAGCGAGTCGAGAGTCACATCCGTGCCGTTGACCGGATCAGATGATGTGACGGGCGTTGCTTCCTTCAGGCCGCAGCCCGCCAGCAGGCACAGTGCCAGGATGAGGATGCAGACGGATACTGTCATCTTCTGTTTTCTGTTGTGATGGATCACTGTATTCTCCTCTGAGCTGAAAAGTTGCCCGGAACAGGCAGCTGGGGTGAAACCGTATCAAACGGGCGATGATCAAATAGAGTGCATGGCCGGCATGTGAAGATGCATCGGCTCCCGTAAGATCATACTGACCTGTCCCCGTGGTGACGGAGGCAGCCTTCGTCCCCCTCCTGGTGCCCGCAGTCGAGGCCTTTCCCGTGATGATGCCCGCACTCGTGCCCCTCACCGTGATGGTGCCCACACTCGTGTCCCTCACCGTGATGGTCGCATCTGGCATCGGGGTCATACTGCAGCGTGCCGTCTGCCAGAGCCTGCGCGGCCGCGTCGGCAGAACCGGCTGCACCGCCGTAGAGCCT
The DNA here is from genome assembly GCA_024697625.1 of Oscillospiraceae bacterium. Lineage (GTDB taxonomy): Bacteria > Bacillota > Clostridia > Oscillospirales > Oscillospiraceae > Limivicinus. Next base: position 9,991 of record JAILFJ010000045.1, on the reverse strand, counting down.
GATTCCGGCTTCGGCCAGCGCGGTCTGCGCACCCATGCCGATGCCGCCGCAGATCAGCGCGTCCACCTGTGCCGCTTTCAGGAAGCCGGCCAGCGCACCGTGACCGCTGCCGTTGGTGGGTACGATCTGTTCGGCGACGATCTTACCGTCCTCTACGTCATAGAGCTTGAATTGCTCCGTGTGACCGAAATGCTGGAAAATCTCTCCGTTTTCGTAAGTAACTGCGATTCTCATACTGTCCAATCCTTTCTGACTGATGTTTTCTGTTCCCTGATCGTTGAGCCGGTAGTTCCCGCCGCGGATCAGGAGGCGCCGCCCATCCACAAGCGCATCGGCCAGCTTGCGCCGTGCGAGCTCGTAGATGGCTGTCACGGTCGTGCGGGCAATACCCATCCGTTCGGCACACTGCTCCTGAGTCAGACCTTCGCGGTCGAGAAGACGGATCGTCTCAAACTCGTCCAGACTCAACACAACGGGTTCTTTGTCCGATGCTTCCTCCGGAGAGAATTCCCAATGATCCGGGTAGCCGTCGATCCAGCGACAGCGCTGCTTCCTGGGCATAGGCGCACCTCGTTTCTGACTTATGTCGGAAATTATAATAGCACTGTTTCGGACATATGTCAACTATGGAATCGTTGCTGCTTTCATTCTGGCAATCCACCTTTATTCCAAACGCAGGCCGTCGGTCCAGCTCCTGAGCTCGCTCTCGGAAGCTCTTGCCGGGAAGCGTCTGCCGGGCAGAACCTTCGCGCCCTTTGCCAGTTCCTCGATACGGTCCTGGCCTTCACCGAGCCCGCTGCCGCCGGAGGTGAAAAAGGGTACAACCGTCTTGCCGGAAAAGTCATAGGCATCCAGAAAGCTGTCGATGATGCTGGGCTCGCGGTACCACCAGATCGGGAAGCCGAGAAAAATGACATCTGCTTCCTCAACGGGCGCGGCCGTATCGGCAAGGGCCGGGCGGCTGCTGCGGTCCTGCATCTCCACGGTGCTGCGGGCTTTTTTGTCCATCCAGTTTAAGTCGCGCCGCTCGTAGGGCACAGCGGGTCTGATCTCATACAGCGCCGCATCGGCTGCGGCGGCGAGGGTGCTTGCCAGCTTCGCAGTACTGCCGCTGGCGGAAAAATAGGCGATCATTTTTTTGCTCATGTTTTATGACTCCTTTCTCTTACTTCAGCTTGCCTTAATCTTCGTCGGACACAGGCTCCGCCTCGTTCCAGATCTCCTTCGCCTGGCGGAATACCGCCCATCCCTTCGGCCAGCCCACATACATGCTGGCGTGGGTGATGATGGCGGCGATCTCCGCCTTGGTGACGCCGTGGTTCTTTGCGTTCTGCAGGTGATAGCTCAGGGACGAGTCCGTGATGCCCGAGGCCATCAGGGAGACCACCGTGATGATGCACCTGGTCTTTACGTCCAGGGCCTCCTCGTTCCACACCTCGCCGAAGAGTACGTCGTCGTTGAGGTGGGCGAAGGTCGGCGCGAAGTCGCCGAGCTGACTGCGCCCGGCCGTCTGAGTGATCTTTTCTGCCATGCTGTGTTCCTCCTATCGTTTGATAAACTTCAGATCCTGTTCCGGCAGCGCTTCGTCGCTGACAAAGCGCTCGGCCTTCATATGCAGGTCGTATTTCTCCCGCAGGGCCGCGATCTGCCCCATCATGGGGGAGGCGTGGTGCGCATCGATGGCGGCCTGATCCCGCCACTGGTCGATGAGCAGAACGGTTTCGGGGTCATCCATCGGGAAAAAGTATTCATAGCGCAGATTGCCTTCCTCAGCCCGGATCGCCGCTGCAATACCGCTGCTGACCATTTCTTCGGCAAAGGCTCTGGCACTGCCGTCTGAACCGGTATAGTAAAGATTGACGGTAATCATTGCAAACCTCCCAGCAAAGTCCGGATAAAGTCATAAGCCATTTCATAGGTGCTCATATAAACGTAGGAAATCCCTGCCTCCCGCATGGCCTGCTTCTGCTTTTCCGTTACCATGGTATAGGGATAAAGACCATAGACAAAGGGCAGAAAGGCATACAGAAAGGTCTGACGTTTCTGCCCGTCCAGGCCGGGAACAAACTGCTTCAGGCAGGCATCCAAAGCGTCCTTCGACTTCCCATAGGCAGTCTTGAACGCAATCAGGCGCTCCATGCGGGAATTTGCCTCCATGTCGAACATATTCATGCTCAGAAGCTTGAGCATGAGGGGACGCCTCTCCAGCGCATGGGCCAGCGCGGAAGACAGCTCATCCGGAGTCAGGCTTTTATTCTGTCTGCACAGGCAGTCAAGGTCTTCCGTAAACAGCTCGTATTCCTGCGCGAAAAGCGCAAGGAAGATTTCCTCCTTGGTCTCGAAATAATTGTAAATCGAGGTACGGGTAAAGGAGGTCTGCTGCCCGATCTCCTTCAGGGTGATATCCTTAAAGCTCATTGTCTCATAGAGCTTCCGGCAGGCGGCAATGATCTCCTCCTGTCGTGCGTTTGTCAGTTCCGCAGATCCTTTCGGCATCTTATTTCTCCTTTCACGGTCGATTTCTCCTAAACAATCAGATTGACAAGAATGCCTGTCAGCCAGGAAAAAGCCATCACAAAGGCCAGATACAGCGCAAAGCGCCGGATGCCCAGCACAATCTTCAGGGCGCCAAGGTTTGTGATCTTGGTGCTGGGGCCGGTGAGCATGAAGGCGGCCGCGCTGCCCATGCTCATACCCTGCCACAGCCATTCCTGCAAAAGCGGGATCGTCCCGCCGCCGCAGGCGTAGAGCGGCACGCCGACAGTGGCTGCCATCAGGACGCCCCAGGCCCCGTTTCCGCCGAAAAGCTTTTCCATCGCCGTCTGCGGCACGTAGCGCTGGAACAGGGCGGAGAGCAGGATGCCAGAGAGAAAATACAGCCCGGTGGCTTTCACGTTGCGCCAGAGGTTTTTGAGATAGCGCAGCAGCAGATTCGGATCGGTGTCACGGCTGGTCTGTTCTGCGAAGCCCGAGAAGTCGAAGAAAGCCCTGTCCCGACAGATAAGCCGGATCAGAAGCCCGGCCGCGCAGCCGCAGAAAAAACAGCTGAGAATCCGCACGGTCAGTGCCGTGGAGCCGAGAGCCGCGCTGTAGACGATCAGCTGGGGATTCAGCAGGATCGAGGCCATCATAAAGGCCGCTAGCCAGTCGTGCCGCATGCCCTGCCGGGAAAAGGAGGCTGCGATGGGGATCGTGCCGTACATGCACAGCGGAGAGGCGATCCCCAGCAGACAGGCCGGGACGATGCCGGCCAGGCCCCATTTCGCGTCCTTCATCCGGACAAACAGCCCGTGGATGCGGTCCCTGGCAAAGACGCTGACAGCGGATCCGATCGCCATGCCCAGCACCCAGTACCAGAAGATCTGCCGGAACTGGAGATCGAAATAGTACCAGATATATACGAGCTCCCTGCGCAGGACCTCAGTCATCCAGATTCACCAGGGTATAGCTTCTGCTGCCGAGACCGATCTGCTCGGCGTATTCCAGCGTGTGCAGGCCGTCCCGGGATTCGATCCGCCGGATGAGAGACTCGCTGCCCTCCGCCTGCCACACCAGGTCGATGCAGGCCTGGTCCAGAGCCACCGGATCGGTGGAGGCCAGAATGCCGATGTCGTGGATATCCGGCTCGCCCGGGTTACCGTCGCAGTCACAGTCCACCGAGAGGCGGTTCATCACATTGATATAGATGATATGCTCTTCGCCCACGTGATCCCGCACGGCGGTGACCATTTCGGCCATGGCCTCCAGCCAGGCGTCCTGGTCGCTGTGCATGATGCTGCCGGAGGTGCGTGTCCCCGCAGAGTGGACATAGACCTTGCCGCTGGGGGAGGACATGCCGATGGCCACATTCTTGATGGCACCGCCGAAGCCCGCCATGGCATGGCCCTTGAAGTGCGAAAGGATCAGAAAGTCTGTATAATTCTCTGCATGGCTGCCGACGATGGCACAGTCAAGCCGCTGACCGCCGGTCACAGGCCACTGCACCTCGCCCTCCTCATCCATCAGGTCAAAGGGAGCGAAGGAGGTGAAGCCGTGGTCCTCCGCCACCTGCCGGTGCATGGCGGAGCTGGAGCGGGAGCCGCCGTAGGCGGTGTTGCATTCCACGATCGTCCCGTCGAGCGACTGCACCAGCGAACCGATGAGCTCAGCCCGGAGGTAATTGCTGGCGGGCGGCTCGCCCGTGGAGACCTTCACGGCCAGCCTGCCGGAGGGACTCCAGTTCAGGGCGTCAAAGACCGCCTGCAGACCCACCGGGGAGATCTCCGAAGTGAAGTAGACGACGGGAGACACTGCTTCATCGACTGTCTCTTCTGTTTCTGCTGCGGGAGTCTCTGCCGGGGGCGTTTTCGGAAGCACTGCTGAAGCTTCCTGCGGGGCGGCTGTTTCGGGGACTGTGTTCTGTGTTACGGCCTCCGCCGACTGCTGACCGCAGGCGCACAGGGAAAACATCAGCGCCGCCAGCAGAAAAACAGAAAACGTTTTTTTCATGGCGTGAATCTCCTTAAAAGCATATTGACACGATGTCAGAACGTATTATATCACTGTTCTGACATCGTGTCAATATATTTCTTGTTTACAGTCCGCCCCTTTTGACCAGACTCAGGCAGACTGCCTTTCTCACTCAAACAGCAACAGACGCACCAAAGGTGACAACAGAGCCTGATACTGTTGCAGCAATTGACACAGCCGTTACAATTGCATCAGCGTTTCCACCTGCTGATTTCGCCAGATCCTCATCTGTTCTCAAATGGCGCTCTCATCCTTGAGATAGGGGATCATTTGCCACCAGTTTCGATATCCGGTAGCCGAGGCGCCGCTCGACAACCTGACCCTGATCCTCTTCCTGCGTCAGGAAGCGAGGGACAACGAAGGCTACATCGCCGTGGATACGCGTCCCCGCGGAACCTGTATTCAGGGAGAAGTACCGAACACACCGACGTGAGACCCGGATGACGTGCCGGCGTGCGCATTTAACTCCTGCATAGTGCTCGCACGCTTCATTTTAAGCTCCTTCAGTCTGCCGCTTCTGGCGGCAAGGATCACGGCGATCACACCGATCATCAGATTGATAAACAGAGAAGGAAGGGCGCCCTCCACGCCGAAGGCGAAATCATAGATCAGATTGCTGATGCCCGTGGACGCGTCCAGATGGAACAACGAGACCTCAGATACAACTCCGCTGTTAGGCAGACCGAACAGAAAAGCCTGCACGAAGTTCCATGCGGTATGTACCCCCATGGCGATCCAGATACTTCCCGAATACCAACGAAGCAGCGAATAGGAAAGGCCGCAGACCCCAATAGAAATGATGGCAAAGACAGTGACTCCATCGTTAAGAATATGCATCGCTGCGAACAAAACGGCGTTGGCTAAAATCGCGACCCACAGGGGACAGCGCTCGTGAAGCCGCTCATACAGGAATCCCCTGCACCACAATTCCTCCGACGTGCTCTGGATAAAGACCGAGAACAGCGCGAACAGCAGAAGTAGGACCTGACCGACAGATGTTTCGAAATACAGCTTGATATCTCCGTGCAGCAGAGCGCAGACAATCGCAAAGCCGTTCATAAGGGCCCCGATCAGGAGCCCCCACCCGAGCTGCCTGAAACCGTTGCGGCTCCGACCGTACAATTCAGCCAGAATGTCGTTTTCTTCTTTCGCGGCCGCGGCGCATTTCTTCTTAAGCAAAAACGATTTCCATATGTATCGGTTCGGCCTGATAAGCCAACACAGCAGGAACAGATACAGAATGGCAACGACGGTGCAGGTATAGTATTCCATGATGTAGAAAAAGCCGTCGGACACACGATCCTGGACAGCCTCCATCATAAGAGCCCAGGGGATGAGGGAAAAGCTGACCCCGAAATAATAAACTACCACAAAAACGATCAGGATCCAGATCGGATTGCCTCTCAGCCGCATGAGGATGTCCTTTGCTCTGCTTTTCTTCCTTTTCTCGTCCATATTTTCTCCTCCCATCAAAGTGGTCGATCCTCTTCGCGCCGGAGCTACTTTCCAAACGCAGATCAGCAGGATCTGGCATCTTTCTCAGATCAGTATAGCATAGTTATGCGTTTTTTCAATCCTTCTGCACGTAAGTAACGACGAGAGCGAAAAATCGTGCGGTTTGCCCTGTCAGGCGAAGCAGTCTTTGTTGATAATATATCATAGCGGTGGATTGGTGTAAACTATAATTATGCATCCTCATCCGTTCCTTTGCGCAGGAGCTCGTATATCTTGGATGAGCCTGATCTTTTGTCTGTTCTCGGCCATGGTGGGTTCCTCCCGGTTGGGTATAATTATACACAATTATTATAACGAAAAGCGCCCTGAAAATCAATGTTTGAGCGTAACCAAATCCTCACTCTATGGCGGATTTTAACATTTTTTGCCCGGCTTCTGGCTCAAATCTGTACATGAAAAACGGGCTTCAGATTACCCCAGTTTCGTGTAAAGATTCGGTTTGAGACTGTAATTTTACCCCGGGGGTAAAAATCCGGCTTCCTGCATACCGTTGCAGAGCTGCCTGAAAAAGGGTGGGGTAAAATGGTTAACATAATATGGAGAAAGATCAAACCTGATTAATAGAAAACTCCGGCTGCAAAGCGGCGAAGTGTAACAGCTTCACGGCGATGCAGCCGGGTTGCTTCTTTCCTAATGGGAAAAAGGACACCTCCGAAGAGATGCCCTGGATTTGTTTCAACAGTATTGAGGTATCTCTTTGTGATACCAGCAGTTGGAGCAGCCTACAATACAAATGTCAGTCAACTGGCCATTAATGATCTTCTGACTATAGTTATCAGGGAATTGGCTGTTGGTGATATTTATGCGGCGGCAGGAACAACGGACTGGTCATTCAGCACTGGCCACGGGAAGTTCTCAGGATCCTCTACATACTGTTTTGCCAGATCCGGATCTCCAATCAATTGCAGCATATTATACATCTGCCACCTGCGGAGATACTCATCCGTATACTCCTTATCCGGAGCAGCAGAAGCACAATTTGAAACAACATGCACGTCCGGTTCAGACTGTTTTTCCGCCATCATGAGCGAAGCAGTCTCAAACAGCAGACAGCTTCTTGCAACATGATAGTCGCTGCTGATGATTGCGACAGAGGCCACCTGGGGATAGTCTTTACAGAGAATGTCCAGTGTATACTGCGCATTTTCTATCGTAGACCTCGACTGGTTCTCAAGAATCAGCCTGTTTTCTGCGAGACCGTTTTCCAACAGCCAGGCTCCCATCTGTCCTGCCTCTGTCACGTCTTTGTTTTCTTTTGCTGTCCCGCCTCCGGTGCAGACAACATATGCATTCGGATATTGTTCTGCGCAGGCAAGACCGACATTCAGCCTGCCGATTAGCTCATCTTTCATGCTGCCGTCATCACTCAGTGCGTTGCCAAAAATAACAATAGCGAGACTGTCATCTTTTGGAAGACTATCCGACAACGCCTCCGAGTTGATAACCAAATCTGTATTCACGTATTTCCAATAATCCATGATATCTTCCCAGAGCTCGCCCTGACTGCTGTCAGTTTCCTTCAGAGCATCCAAAAGCTCGTCTATCTTTTCATCCGCTGCTTCTCCATAGCCTCCTTAGTACAGAATAATGTCTTCAATAAGCTGGGTTTCCTCTGTTTCTACCCGAGCGTTTTCTCCATATGCCAGAACGTTTGACATAAGAAGGATTGCTGCTGACAACACACAAATCATTCTTTTCAATACTGGTGATTTTCTCCTTTTTATGCTATGTCTTTAACGCCATTGAAACAGACCCCAATGTCCTGAGGATTCATGCCTGTTCTTCCCGGTACCATTTTTCGATCATGGCTTCCCGCTCTTCTACAGTTTCGAACGCCCGCGGCTTTTGGCCGTTTTTCTGCCGGTAGATCATGGCGGCTATCGGCTCCGGCCGGTGGTACAGATATCCCTGCGACAGTTCACAGCCGATTTCCTGCAGGAACATTCTCTGCTCCTGTGTCTCCATCCCCTCGGCCAGCGTGTGGATGCCCAGTTCCTTCGCGACATTCACCATGGCTTTCATGATCCGGCGGTTCGCGCCGTTATGATCATCCAGGTTCTTCAGCAGCTCCATGTCAAATTTGATGAGATCCACATCATAGCGGCTGAACGCGTACAAAGAGGAATAGCCGCTGCCGAAGTCATCCAGCCAGATATGAAAGCCGTTTTTCCGAAGCTGTCGGATCTGCTCGTGGAATCTTTCCTTCCCCTCCGCCAGATCCTGTTCGGTGATCTCCACGATCAGACTTTTTCCGCCGGACAGGTCCGGAATCTGATACCGCTCATAGATCTCTGCCAGCGCGGACGGAATATCCGCGTAGTCAAAATCCTGGGCGCTGATGTTGACGGATACGGGCAGCATGGGCGTCTCCTGCGAGACGCGCAGGGGATATTCGCGGCAGACCTGCTCCGCCATGAACAGGTCCAGCTTGTGCAGGAGATGATATTTCTCCAGCACGGGAATAAACTCATTCGGCGAAAGAATGCCTCTTACAGGGTCGACCCAGCGTGCGAGGGCCTCAAAGGCCGAGCCTTTCCCCGTCTCCGTCCGGACGATTCCCTGATAATAGACCTGAATCCACCCTTCCGCCATGGCGCGCTCAAAGTTCTCTATGATGTACCGCTGATTCCAAAGCCGGTCTTCATCGTCATAGGCATAGAAATTGCAGATGCGGTTCAGGTCGTTTCCGATCCATTTCAGCGCGTTCCTGGCGTGGTCCACCGCCTCGATGGTCTGCATCTGCTCCTCATACATGCAGATGCCGGCCTTGATGCCGACGGTGCTGCCCTCCGCCCTGCTCCGGATTTCCTGATTGGCCTGCGATATTCTCTTTTCGATTTCGGCGCGGTCATCGAAGGCGTCGATCACGAGGAAATGATCGTCCCGCCCGCGCATCACCAAGGCCTCCGGAAAGGCGTGCGTCAGGCTCTCCGCCGTCAGGCGCAGAAGCGCATTTCCCTCCTGGTACCCGTACCGGCTGTTGTAATAATGCATGCCGATGACGTCCGCGTAGACGATAACAGGCTGCTTCCCGAAGGTCCGCAGGGCATGTACCCGTTCGTCGGCATACTGGTTCAGGTAGTTGAGGTTCGGCAGTCTCGTCAGCGGGTCGGTGTAGAACTGATCCTCCCGGAACAGGTGATAGTCCTCCATGGACCCGCTGATCGCGTCGAAATTCGCCGTCAGGTCGGCATAGGTCACCAGCGCCAGCTCGGTTCCGTCCGGCATGGTCAGCCATTTTGCGATCGCGTGGAGGATATGGTAGCCGTCCGGATGCCTCGTCCGGAAGGCGAGGTCATAGTCGCCGCGGTGGTTGGCGAATTCCATGCTCACACGTGCCACCCGTCCGACGTCGTCGGGATGCAGACGTTCATACTGGCCTTCCCGAAACCAGGCCATCGCGTGCTCCCTGTCCATCCCGATCAGCTCGCAGAAGCCGTCAGATATCAGCAGCGGCACCACCTTCCCGTCGATGAACTGGTCAAATACCATCGCCGCGGGCAATGCCTCATACGCTTTTCTGATTTCATCCGGAAATGTATACATGCTTTTCACCCACCCACCTCAGGAATGGAAGCAATATAACATAAAACCCTTCGGAATGGAAGATTTCCGAAGGGTTTTATTGAAAAAATAATTCGAGTGATTCATCCAGCATAATCTGTTGTTCGCTTCCGCAGATTGGACAGCTCTGGATTAATTTGTGCTTGGATAAATCAATGCGATAGGTTTTACCTTCCGGCGAAGTGAAATCAATATAGAACATAGCCGCTGCTGATAAAATCCCGGCTGCAAAGCGGCGAAGTGTAACATGATCACACTGCGGTGCAGCCGGGTTGTTTTTTTATTTCTGTTTTATCGCCGTTTCCAGCGCCGTCCTGACCCTTGCCCAATCCTCATCAGCCAGTTCAGTTTCACTGCTCCAACCGATCGTGGACGTTGCTTTTTCATTCTTGATAGGACCAAA
>JAILFJ010000134.1 GCA_024697625.1 Oscillospiraceae bacterium | reverse complement strand
TCATAGGGAAACTCCCAAAGCACCTTCAGCAGGCTTTATGCCCCGAACTTGATGTTGCCCATTGCGCATAATTCTATTCTGCAGCCAACTCACGCGGTATTACGGGCTTTTATCCCGGAAAACCATGTGGGAAGTATTAGTTGCTTACAATTATCGACTAATTGAAAAAGGCTTGTCTCCCGCTGAACGTTCATTGATACTCGGTCACGCTGTTCAGACAAACGAGCAGCGTTACTCCATTACTGATCGGCGCAATCTGCACGAAATCAGGAAAAAATGATAAAAAATTAGAGAAGCCATTGCTGGCTTCTCTGGCACCCACGAGGGGATTCGAACCTCCGACCTACCGCTTAGGAGGCGGTCGCTCTATCCTGCTGAGCTACGTGGGCCTGTCTCAAATTTCGCGCTATTTTACCTCAGAAACCGATTTCTGTCAACCTCCACCCTGCATTTTCTCTCATCGCCGGCTTTTTCTCTCATCGCGTTTTGATCGGATGATGTCAGCAGAGGACCGGCTCCGCAGATCGGGGCCGGCCCTTCGATGTATTTACAGTTGGGATGCCTGTTTATCTTCCGTCTGTACAGGCAGATCCTTCTCAGAGTTTGCGGGCGGCCATGTTTCCGGTCGCTATCGCATAGGCGATGTTGAAAGGCTGTTCGCAGTCCCCGACAGCAACGGCGTTGTCCAGGCCTTCGATGAGCTCGGTGTTGGGCAGCATGTCCAGCGCCTCCACAACGGTGTCACAGGGGTACTGATACTCAAGGCCGGATTCCGCCGTGAAGGCAACATATCCGTCTCCCACACCGGTGACCGTGGCGTTGGGATAGAGGCGGCCGCCCACTGCAAAGAAGGTGGTTCCCACATAGTCCTTCATGTTGACCGAATGACCGTATTCGAAGTGGTCCTTCGGCTCAGACGAGATCAGTGTAACCTTTTTGCCCTTGCTGAGCAGATACATGCCGGTGTCCACCGCCTGAGCGCCGCTGCCGAGGATGACGACATTCTCTCCGACGTTTCCGCCGAGGACATCATCGACCGAGATCACGTTGGTAGCACCTGCGGATGCAAAGCCAAGGCTTGCCCTCTTTCCGCCGGCGGCAAGCACCACGGCATCGGGCGCCTCACTGGCGATCAGCTCTTTGGTCACTTCCGTGTTCAGAACGACTTCCACACCCAGCAGTTCGCACTGTCTGGCGAGATAGTTCCGGAGCCGGCCGAGGTTCTCATGCGGGCCTTTGACCGCTTCGGCAAAGGGAAGCATTCCGCCCAGGGCCGCCTTCTTCTCGAAGAGCTTGACACTGTGTCCTCTCTGTGCCGCGATCCGGGCAGCCTCCATGCCGCCGGGCCCGCCGCCGATCACCATGATCTTCTTCGGGGTCTCCGCAGGCAGCGGATCGAAGCCTTCCGGCATGGACTCGCTGTAGCCGCGGAAGTCGGAGGCGTTTACGCGGCAGTGCTCCACGTTGCACCCGTCAAAGGGGGTGTCAAAGAAGCAGTGCAGGCAGCGGGTGCAGGGCGCGATCTCGTCCAGACGCCCTTCACGCAGCTTGTTGATGTACTGCGGGTCCACGCACAGCGGCCGGTTCATCATCAGGAAGTCTACTTTTCCTTCCTCGATGGCCGAGTTGAACAGATCGGGCGCGATCGCCGGATCGTTGTAGGTGGCGCAGCCGACGGGGATGCTGACGGCGGCCTTGATCTTCGCGGCGATGTCCAGGTTGATGCCGACGCCGGAGTTGTTGCCGCGGGCAAGGCCCTGGAAGTGTCTGTCGAAGTCCAGCCGTTTGCCCGCCGCATTATAGCCTTCAAAGCCGCGGTTGACAAAATACAGGTCCCCTGCAAACTGCACGATGTGTTCCGTGCCGGGACCGAGGCGGACATGCAGGCTGCTTGCCCCGGCTTCTTCCAGCTTTTTGGCAATGGCGATGGTCTCTTCGATGGTGTTGAATTCGTCATTTTTGCCCAGGTCGGTGTCGTTCTCTTCCACACCGTTGATCAGGACCTGTACGATAAAATCTTCACCGCAGGCTTCGCGCAGACCGCGGAGCACCTCGCAGGCAAAACGCGTACGGTTTTCGATACTCTGCGGTCCGTACTCGTCGGTTCTGTTGTTGCGGTACCTTGAGAAGAAGGACTGGCCCAGGTTGTTGGCCGCAAAGTTCAGCTCGTATCCGTCAAAGCCCTTTTCCTGCAGCATCTTTCCGATGCCGATGATGTCCTGGATCCAGGCCTGGATGGTCTCTTTGTCATAGTTGCCCAGGAAAGGCTCGGTGAACACCATGGGTCCGATCGGCGCGCCCATCGTGTCGAGCTGGAAGCCGACGGTGCAGCCATAGCTGTGCAGCGCGTCGAGCAGTCCTTTCACATCGTAGGCATCGATCGGCTGTTTGAAGGGTCCGCCGCTGGTCACAGCCCATACATCGGCAAAGTTTTCGACCCAGATCAGGTCGGCGCCGCCTTCGGCCATGCGCTTATACCAGTTGATGTACTCGTCCGGATTGCCGCGTACAAAGTTCATATGCAGCGCGGCGGATTTGACCATACGGTGTCTGATGGTTCTGTTCCCGATCTTCCATTCGGAGAACAGGGCGGATTTGGAGAAGTCCGTGATGCTGTTGCTGAAGTCCGTGTTCTGAGGGTTGATCACGGTGCCCGCGGCAGCAGCGGGGGCAAGTTCCACCCCGAGCGCCTGTGCAAGGCATTCGTTCACGCCGTCGCGGATGGCCGCGGTATTCAGGCTGGCGCCCGAGATTCCGTCCACGTTCTGCGGGCTGCCCGCCTCCGCGATCCTCCTGCAGTAATCGGCGGTCTGGTCCGGCATGATGCTGAAATAATCATCCCCTGAGGTCTCCAGGACTTCGTATTTCACATCGGTGACTCCGGTCTCGCTGATCTCGCAGGTAATGCATACTTTTGCAAAATCCGTAGACTTCACACTGCTGTAGGTGCCCGGACGAAACAGCTTCTTCTCCGACGCTTCCGCCAGGGCAACCGGACTGCTCACAATCCCCAGTGCACCGAGACCGACCGCTCCTGCGGCGATCCCCTTGATGAAGTCCCTGCGGCTCAGATCATTCATTCTGAATTGCTCCTTTCATGATACGATTTTTGTATACCTGCTGCCTCTTCCGGCAGCATTATGACACAATATTAACATCTGTACACAGCACTGTCAAGAACAGCGGAGCTCAGCCGCGTCCACGCCCTGCATTTTCTGCTTGACCTTTTTGCTGAAAGCTCTATAATAGGGAAAAACCGGGCTGCAGCCCTGCGGCGGCTTCTCAGTCTGCCCGCAGCAGTCGCCGCTTCTGTGTGCAGGTTCTGTGACAGAACCTGTGCTAAGATCAGGCCGTAAAGGCAGATCAGAAGCAGCTCCGGAACCGGGAAACTGTCGGATGAGAGACTAATGAACGAGGAGAGAATCATAACTATGGAAAACAAGTTGAACGACGAAAATCTGGAAGAAATCAGCGGCGGGCAGTACGCCCCGCGGCACAGCAACTTCTGTCCCAGATGCCGCAACACCGGCTACACTGTTCTGTGGTCGGACAGCACCATAGAGCACCGCAGATGCAACACCTGCCAGCTCGAATACGATTACCGCAAGTGGTAAGACCAGCACACCGTTAAATCAGAAAAAGCGAACGAACGGAGGAGCTGCCGCATTCCGGCTGCTCCTTCGTTCTGCTCCGAGGGTATTTAAAAAAAGCCGCCCGCAGCGGAGATCTCTCCTCACTGCGGGCGGCTGTCTGTACGATGCATCAATAATCGTAACCGAGAATGGCACCCTTGATCCAGCCCTGAACCGGGTAGTTGATCTCCGCCCAGTTGCGGCCGTCCGCAAAAGTGAATCTTCCGGTCGTGTTCGCCACTGTGCCGTTCGGAAGCGTCGCGACGACCGGGGCATTCAGCCCGGGATAACTCCTGATTGCGGCATCTCTCGAATCACCGGTGTTGACCGTGCAGAATTCGCCGCCGGTTACGTTTTCAAGTTCCTGATCGTTCATATTTTTTGTTTCCATGATTCTGCTCCTTCCGTATTATTTGTGTCACATTACAGTATGTACCGGATAAATTGCCGTTTTGTCGCTTATCCGTTCCGTTATCACTGAAACCATTGAACCCTGTCTTTCTGACTCCGTCTGACGGCATCATAACACGCGCAGCATCACAGAAACGTCACACGCAGTGGAACGGCACGGTCCGTCGTGCCGTCAAAGCCGGAAGCGCTGAGAAGAAGCTCATCTCTCATAAAACCCGGTTCCCCAGAAGCCGACGCCTCCGTCTCTCGCTTCCTTCTCGATTATCTCAAAATGATGCTGGTATCTTGTATTTGGTTCCATGGTCAGTGTTCTTGCCATTCCGGTCATCAGCATATAATCCTCAAGAAGATTACCGTCCACGTAAACGTAGGCAAGCGTGCGCCCGTACCGGTCAGTCAGTTCCTGGTCATACTCCAGCGACACCGTCTTTCCCACAATAAAGGCTTTCATCCACTGTGAGGCCTGCGCACCTTCCGGCGTATTCTTCTCCGGATCCGGGTGAACGCTCTCCGGAGCATCGATGCCGATCAGCCGCACGGTCGTTTCCGTTCCGGCAACTGACAGAAGCAGGGTGTCGCCGTCGATGGGCCGGATCACTTCATACAGCAGGGTGCCGGGAGACGGTTCCGGCTGCGGAAAGATTCTCTTTTCTGCAGCCTCGACCCAGTGCCTGACGGCATCTGATGCGGGAAGGAGCGGGGCCGGGAGCTTACCCGGAAAGAAATACAGAACACAGCAAAATAAAACCGCGCAGACAAGAAGAACGGTAAGAGCTTTTTTCATAGCTTAGGATTTGTCACAAAATTAATTAATCATATTGTAACGAAAAGAGTGGATTATTTTGTGACAATATGATATACTATCAGCAGATCATTCATAGGAGGATCTGCTGATGGTAGTCAATGCGGAAACCGAGCGTGTAAT
>JAILFJ010000133.1 GCA_024697625.1 Oscillospiraceae bacterium | reverse complement strand
ATTACACGCTCGGTTTCCGCATTGACTACCATCAGCAGATCCTCCTATGAATGATCTGCTGATAGTATATCATATTGTCACAAAATAATCCACTCTTTTCGTTACAATATGATTAATTAATTTTGTGACAAATCCTTAATTGAGCACTTGCAATTAAACAAATATAATGCCATACAAAAAAACAAACATATAAGAGACTATGGTTTTCACAACATAGATTGTGCCCTTCATCGTCCTCTTGACAAAAGTGTAAACCTATGCTAATATAGGTTTACACTTATCGAGAAGGAGAATAGAATGGCTAACTACAAAGCAACTACGAAGTATAAAAAGGGAAATTATGACAGAGTATCGGTGGACTTTCCCAAGGGCGAGCGGGAAATCATCCACGATCACGCAAAGAGAATAGGGATGACATACCAGCAGTTTATCCGACGGGCTGTATACAACACAATTGAACAGGATAGGAAAGAGCTGATGACCACCTGGGATTATTCGGCAGGCGCAGTCACTCTCCCTGGCACGAATAAAGTTGTCTTAGCCAGCAATGAAGATGAGTTTCGTGAAATTCAATACAGAATGCCAAAAGGCTCTCTCCTGACATATGAGGAGTGGGAAGACAGGTTTATGGACAGCCTTGAAGCTGCAAACCACTCTGATGAACCTGAAGATGGTGAATATGAATACGACCCCGCAGATCACTTTGATGGGGAAATGCATCCCGTCGGAGTCCTTTCCGACTGACACTTCTCTGCCCGCATATATAGAGTATGCCCTTCTAATCGTAAGGCATCATTCCGGAGCCGCAGACAGGCTCCTGAATGATGCCTTACTCGGATGGGGGAATCGGTCTGCTGACTTTTAACTGGTGACGAGTCAAGGAACCCGGAAGTAGGACCGCAGCGCAAAAACAACCGACAATCGGGCAAGTGACAGATGTTTTGCGTTCTTTCGACTGCATAGCAGACTAATTCGTTTTTGAGGAGCAGCCGTAAGATCTTGCTCTTCATTTCTTATTACAATGATGTTGCTGGAAATATCGAGTCAATTCCGCAGGGGGTCGAGGGTGCTTCTCACAACAGTTTGATGCTGTTACAATCGCAAATATGATACCCTAAAAAGGCAATGTCCCGCCGGCAAAGCCGACGTAAAAAATGGGCTTTTTCAAAGGGACACAAGAAACCCTTGACGCTAATTAAAAATAGTGTATAATTTTTTAATTACAGTTGACTTTGGATCCTGTAACTAAGGTAGACTTTAATTGTGGCGCCCATACAGATTCGTAATTAAAGCTGGAATTCCTTGTATTATGAGCGGCCTATTAGCGAGAGCATGCGCCCTCGGCTAAAGCATTTGACCG
The DNA here is from genome assembly GCA_024697625.1 of Oscillospiraceae bacterium. Classification (GTDB taxonomy): domain Bacteria; phylum Bacillota; class Clostridia; order Oscillospirales; family Oscillospiraceae; genus Limivicinus. The sequence goes on along the minus strand of JAILFJ010000133.1, from coordinate 26,488 downwards.
AAATTGGAATTGTCGAGCACATCGGGAGAAGTAAATATGTGCTTGCCCGTAGCTTATACAGCGCAGCAGGAAAATCTGGCACCCACACGCGGATCGTTGGTCTGGATCGGGAAACCAACAAAGAGTTGTTGTTGAAACATATGCGCGAAAAGGGAGGAGAAGGAACTCCGCTCAGAGAATTACAGCAAGTACTGCCCGGGCATAATCGTAGCCAAATTCAAGTTTTGTTACGTCAGCTTCGTGAGGAGAACCGGGCATACTGTGTAGGAAAAACGAGCGCTGGGCGCTGGTTCGCAGGTCCAGCATCGCTTGAAGAAGATCAGACTTGATACTAAACTTGCAACTAACTTGCAACTTTGAAGCAAGTATGTTGCAAGTTAGCAAGCAAGTTTGAACGCTTTCGGTTGCTGGTCATTTACCAAGAACAGCAATTACATGTCAAAGTATAATGCGCCTTCTCGACATGAGAGGGCGCATTCCGATAATACCAGACGAAATCACAAAAACGGTCTCATATTATTAATGCAAATCTAAAGTGACGATTTAGAATTGCATTAATAATATGCTTGTTAAAGCTATCCCTGACACTGAAGATGAATCCGGAAGGAGGTGAGAACCTATGGGAAAGTATACAGATGATGAGATCCGGGCAATGAAGAAGATTACATGTAAAATCGCAGCGGATTATCTCGGAATTGCCCCAATGGCCGTCAGCATCGGGATGCAACAGGATCGCTTGCCAATCGGTTTTGCTATCCATAATCAGGATCGCTATACTGACAGCTGGTCGTATAACATCATTGCAGAAAGGCTGATCGCATACAATCACGGAACGATCAACGAAGTCCAGGTAGAAGGAATCGAGCGGAATCTTGAGCGGATCATCGGCGAGTTTACGGAGATGAAAAAGGATTTAAGGAAACGCTGAACAAAAACACTTAATAGGTCAGCGAGTCCCTAAATCGACCATCGCGACACAGAAAACTTCCCAATCTCTCCATGTTGTCACCAGCGGATCCCTGCTGAGGATTGTCCCGGTACCTGTTATATGCTATAATGAACCCGAGAGTGAAATCCGCCGGAATCACAGCAGCCGGTGTCTCTGCCGATTCTTATTTCACTTGTGGAAAAACAGCTGAAACCCATATTCAGGAGGTGCCAAATGAAAAAACAAATTGCGTTTCTCTTCGTCCTGGTTCTGCTTACCGTTTTGCCGCTGACGGTCTCTGCCGACGGCCCCAAAGCTTCCGAGACAGGTTCTCCGGCGGCCACGGAAGGACCGGCAGACAATCTCGTCGTCCGTCAGCACAGCGCTGTGATTCAGGGGAAGAAGCTGGACTATACCACTGTCACCGGCACTATGGTCGTCGACACAGCGGGCGGACAGTGTGAGATCTTCTTTACAGCCTATACGCTGGATGCGACGGAGGATCTTTCCTCACGGCCTCTGACTTTCGCCTTCAACGGCGGCCCCGGTTCCAGTTCCGAATGGATGCATATGGGCTTCCTGGGCCCGCGCCGCGTCTCGACGGATCAGAACGGAAAGATTCAGCAGTATCCGGTGCCGATTGTAGACAATGAGTATTCCATCCTCGACCTGACGGATCTGGTCTTCATCGATCCTGTGGGAACCGGTTATTCGCACCCCGCCGACGGGGTGGATTCCGCCGAGTTCCTGGGCTATGAGAACGACATTCGCTCGGTAGGTGATTTTATCCGTCTCTATGTCAACCGAAACAACCGGTGGTCCTCCCCGAAGTATCTGGCAGGCGAATCCTATGGCACCATGCGCGCCATCGGTCTGTGCAAGTACCTCTCCGACACCTACAGTATGGGACTGAACGGACTCCTGATGGTGTCTTCCATCAACGATTTTTCCGTCATCATGGAGGGGGAGGCACCGTCTGACCTGGCCTATGCTCTCTATCTCCCGACCTATGCTGCCGACGCCTGGTACCATGAGAGACTGGAAGAGAGCTATCAGACCATGCAGCTGGAAGACCTTCTTGAGGAAGTGCGGGCTTTTGCGGGCGGAGACTATATGAGCGCGCTGTTCCGGGGACGCAGCCTGGGCGCAGAGGAGAAAAATGAAATCGCCGCACGTCTTGCCGCTTATACCGGTCTGAAAGCAGAGGACTATGTGAAAGCCAATCTGCGGCTTAATTACCGTGATTTCTGTGTCAGCCTGCTTGAAGATCAGAATCTGGTCATCGGCCGTCTGGACGGGCGCTATACCGGCCCTCTCACCAGCGGAGATATCGCCGACGGCAGTTCGGACCCCTCCGATGCCGCACTGGATAACGCCTTCGGGACCGCCGTCAGTCAGTATATCACAGAGGAACTGGACTACCACACCGACCTGGCTTATGTACCCATATCACTCGAGGTGAACTACAGCTGGGATCTCCCTGTGGACGAGCTCAGCGGCTTCCGTCAGGAGCAGACAATCCACGAACAGATCTCCAAAAACCGTTTTCTGAAGGTTTGGGTCCTCGGCGGCTATTATGACCTGGCCACACCGGTCGGCATGGTTGAGTGGGTATATAACCACGTCTTCCTGAACGACGGTTATGATAACAACCTGCAGTTCAGCTTCTATCCTTCCGGCCACATGATCTATCTGCACGAGCCTTCACTCGCCGCCTTCCGGGAGCAGGCCGAGGCATGGTACACCACCGCCGTCACGGTTCCATAATGCTGGTTCCATAATGCTAAAGGAGGAGTCAACAGAAATGAATCGTAAAAAAGCAGTCCTTCTTCTCATCATCGCTCTGTGTTTCGCTCTCACAGCCTGCGGTCAGAGCAGGCAGGACACCCAGAGCACACCGGATACCCAAAGCACGCCGGGCAGCCAGAGCACGTCTGGCAGCCAGATCTCAAACCCCTGGCAGACCATAACAGAGGAGCAGGCGCATGAGACTGTCCCGAATTCCTTCCGGGCTCCGGATGGAGCTGAGAATGTCATGTGGAGCGTGATGAACGCATCTGCCGACGCGTCCGGAGTTCCCGGCCCTCTGGTTCAGATGTCCTTTGACCTGGACGGGAATCATTACACCGCAAGAGAGCAGGTAACCGGAGACACATGGACAGACTCCGCGGGCATGTATTATGACTGGACGGTTCAGGATGAGATTGTCCTGAAAAACTGGAGCAATGCGGCGGGGAAATACTTCCGTTATATCGGCGAAAACGAATATGCAGACCTCTGTACCTGGTATGATGCCGGCACTTCGTATTCCCTCGGCATTACAGCTTCAGATCTCGACGGTTTTGATCTTCAGGCGGTTGCGGAGAGCATGTCTGTGAAGGCCCAGCCCGCTGCCGCTTACGATACTGCTGCATATGAAGCTGCCGCGCAGGCTGTCCGGGAAGAATTCATCCAGGTCATTCAGGACGGAATTGAAGCATTTGATGAAGCCGCACACCCGGAGCTGCCCTGGTATACCGCAGCCGTGACAAGGTTTTCGGAGAACAGCTTCTTCGACGGCTATGCGGATTTTGACGGAAACGGCATCCCTGAGATGGTCATTGCCGCAGGCAGTGACACCTCCCTGCCCCTGACTCCGATCGCCGTATATGCCTTCGACGGGCAGAAAATGCATTATCTCTGCAAAGAGCATCCCCTTGGAGAGCGCGCCTATCTGAGCCGTGGAGACGGTCTGTTCGTGGTCCACGGCTCGGGCGGTGCCGCCAGCGGTATTCTGGCGCTCTACCGCATCGCCGATGACGGCTGGAGCACGGAGATCGTGGACGTGATCAGCTATGAATACACCGATGCCGATCACGTGACCTATACCTCCGAATACGGCCGCATCAGCCCTGAAGAACTGGTAAGCCGCGGGCTGGCCGATTCCTTCGGTCTCGATGTCGGCTGTGACTGGAACTGCTTTTATCCGGCCTGAGAAGGTACAGACCGGGCTGCATGTTCTGGCTGTGACAAAAACGGGAATCAGGGGGTACGCATTTTTGCGTACCCCCTGATGTTTGTTTTTTTAAGTTCAGAAGACCTGTGTCGGCTCTTCATTCACCGCTTCCGGTGTCGGGTCAATGAAGAAGGCCGGGACGGTCTCTGAGGCATCCGGCAGGACTTTGATGTTCTGCACCGCGTCCGGATGCGCCTTCATGATATCCGTCATCTCACCGAACTCCAGCACACGGGAGTTGCAGGCGTCCACACAGACGGGATTCTTGCCCTCCTTCACGAGCGCATAGCAGCCGTCGCACTTTGCCGCGACCGTCTTTCCTTCCTTCTCCATAAGGATCGGCTCGTGATATGGACATGCCTGAACGCAGCTTCCGCAGCCGATGCAGAGCTCGTCGTCATGCAGGACAAGTCCGGTTTCCGCGTCCTTGTACATTGCACCCGTGGGACAGGCCCCCACACAGGCAGGTCTGGCGCAGTGGTTGCAGGCGACAGAGAGAATATACATCCACGGTTTCGGATACTTTCCGCCCTCATAAATGTCGACCTTTCGGAAGATCTCTCCGACGTTATAAAGTGCGTTGCGGTCGCGGCAGGCAACCTGACAGGCATGGCAGCCCGCGCATTTTTTCATATCATAGTAAAATGCTTTCTGACCCATGATCAAGTCCCCCTTTCCTTAAACTTCCGGGAAGATGATCCGCTTTTCCCACTCGGCATCGGGAAGCAGACTCTGATCTTCGTACTTGGAGATTCTGGTGTTGACGGAGTTGTAGCCGGAGTGGCCCTGGCCGGTCGGCAGCCAGCTGGTCAGCGTATTCGCAGCTCCTGCGACATCAACCCCGTCTTTATTGAGCTGCGCCCAGGCGCCCTCGCCGGCGGAAATAACACCCGGCATGATACGCTCAGTGACATAGGCCGGACGTGCGATCTTGCCGCGCTCGTTTTCAACCAGGACGATATCTCCGCTCTTGACGCCGATTGCCTCAGCGTCAGCGGTGCTGATCCAGAGCTCCTGCGGGAAAGCCTCGCGCAGCCAGGTCAGGTTGTCGAACACGTGATGCGAACGGCGCTGATAGTGATGGTTGATGAACTGGACCGGCAGCCCGTTCTCCTGACCGTCCTCATAGCCCTCCGTGATGCGGACATATTTCGGCAGCGGGTCTTTTGAGGAGAATCCCAGCCACTCGATATAATCTGCCAGGGTCTGGCAGTAAATCTCGAACTTGCCCGATGCAGTACCGACGGGATTGGCCTCCGGATCCTCAATGAAGGCTTTGAACGGCAGGTTGGAATAATCCTCCGGATTCGGGATCTGGAATCCGCCCTTCGCCTCAAATTCTGCCAGCGGCATAATGCCTTCCTGCGGCTCAAGCATGAGTTCCTCGCCGGCCTCGGCGCTGTAGCGGTCCACATCCTCCCGGGTGATCGTGAGCAGTGTTTTCTTCTCACCGTCGGTGTCTGTGTACTTGCAGCCCGCCAGCTTGTTGAGGAACTGCTGCCATTCACTGACACCGGAGATATCCGCCCCTGTATAGGGGTATTCTTCGGGGTAGAGCTCATGGAGCTTGTCTGCAATGCCCATGCAGATCTCGCGGTCGGATTTGGCTTCAAACAGGGGTTCTGTGATTTTCTTTCCGATGGAAAGCAGCTCACGGTTGTTCTTCAGGGCTCCCGGACGCTCCCACTCGGTGGTGCAGGGGAGCACGATGTCCGCGTATTTGGCGGAGGTGTTGAGCACGTAGTTGATGCAGGTGACAAAATCAACCTTCTTATATGCTCTGAGCCCCTGGCCCATACCCTGACGCTGATTCAGCGCGCCGCCCATGGACTGATGGATCATATGGATATCTATCGGATACATCACGACTTCGCCGGTCTCAGGGTCCTTGTGGTCCGTACGCTTCCCTTCCAGGATGGCGGTCCACATCTCCGCGTTGTTCAGCGCGTGTGTTTTCTGCGGGAAGGGATTCGCCGGCATGTTGTTCGTGTCTCCGCCGCCGCCCTGACTGACCAGATCCGGCCCGCCGAATGAGCCGTAGTGTTCCATCAGGGAAACAACCGCGGCACCGTCCCGGCCAATCTGGCCGCAGACCATACCCAGCGTCAGCAGTGCATGCGGGAAGCACTCACCATCGTGGTGGCGGGCGGGTGCGCCGCCGGTATAGATGCAGGCAGGCTTTGTCGTGGCATAGCGAACCGCCAGCTCCTTGATCGTATCTGCCGGAACACCGCAGATTTCCGAAGCCCACTCCGGTGTCTTCGGTCCTTCGTCAGCCCATTTGCCCTCTCCCATGACGTAGTCATAGAAGTTGTCGTCCGGGCTGATCTCCTTTGCCTTGCAGGTGAAGGGGACACGCTCCAGCGGCTGATACTCAAAGTCCGGCTGATCGGCCTTCGGCATGTGGTCGCGGTCGAAGCCGACGCAGTACCTGTCAAGGTATTCCTTGTCGTGGAGATCGTTGGCGATGATATGCTGGATCATTCCAAGCACCATCGCAGTGTCGGTACCCGGACGGATCGGAATCCATGGTGCATCCAGACCAGGCGCTGTTTCCGTATAGCGCGGGTCTATGACCACGAACTCTGTGCCGGCCTTACGGGCCTGCAGGTAGTTGTAATACGGGAGGCCCTGGGAGGATACCGCCGGATTGCAGCCCCAGAAGATCATCAGCTTTTGCTTGCGCAGCGTGAAACGGTCCGGGCCGTTCCAGAGATATCCGCCGTTCACACCGCAGACAGCCTGATAGACATCGGGCCACGCGCCCCAGGACACCTGACCCCAGCGCGGAGTAAAGCCGCCCAGGCCCTGCAGGACCTTCGGGAAGTAGCTGCCGCCGGCGACAAAGCAGGTCTCAGGTCCGTACTGGTCGTAGAGCTTCTTGGTTGTTTCGGCGATGATGGTATAGGCCTCATCCCAGGAGATGCGCTCCCACTCGTCCTCACCGCGCAGCTCGCCGTTTGGATTTTCGAGGCTCCAGTTCTTGCGTTTCATGGGATACTTCAGACGGTCTGCTCCAAAGACCTGCATTCTCTGGGAGCGGCCTCTCTGACATGCTCGCTGCTGGGGATAATCCGGGCTGTCCGGATGACTGTCGTCTGTCTTCTGCCGCAGGACGACACCGTCTTTGACATAGGCGAGGTTGATGCAGCGGCCGCCGCAGTTGTGCCAACACGCTGCAGGCACCCATTCGCCGCCGGTTTCCGGATTCATAATCTCCGGGTGTTCTGTCGGGGCTACACTCTCTGCGGAAGCCATCGCGTTCTCTTTGGAGACGATCCCGAGTCCTGCCACTGCAGCTGTCGCTGCGGCAGTGCCCTTCAGGAAGTCTCTCCGGCTGATTTTTGCGTTCAGGACTTCATCAATCATAGGGGTTTGCTCCTTTCATATATGGAATGTGTCTTGCGCAAATAATAAGAAGGCATATCGAATCTGCCGTATGACTACGGCTGATTCAGATATCCCTTCGCCAATTGGGCAAGCGGCAGAATTGCTCCCGCCACTCTGTCGGACGAACCCACCTGAACGGCGGATACGTCTCGGAACAATCCATGATTCAACTGTCAGGTCTACTATAACAGAGCCTTTTTCAGTTTGTCAACTATAACTGTGTGTCAATGATCCGCTGCGTGTTCCTGCAGTTCTTCAGCCTGGTATTCTTCCAGAATCTCCTCTGTCATCTCCGCATCCTTTTTCAGGAAGCTGTCCAGGATCAGACTCAGCTGCGGATACAGGCAGACGGTCGGCGATTTCGCCAGACGCTCCAGAAACTTTGGAATCCACCGCAGCAGGTGCTTCCTCAGAAATTCCGCCGATCCGTTCAGATTCGTTCTGACTCCCGCACTGTCTCCGGCATGGAACGCATCCAGCGCACGTTCCGCCAGCGTACTCATAAATGCCAGTTCCAGTGCCAGACTGTCATCCGGTACACGCTGGTAGGCTTCCGCACAAAGGCCGAAGGCCCGATAAGCCTTTCTCACCTCCAGCGTTACTTCCTGGAACAGCACTGCGTCCTCTCCCTGGTAAACGGATTCCCACGGCGGTGCGATCAGTTTATCCGGTCCGACAAAGAGATGCATATACTCATTCTTCACTCTGTCCAGGAATTCCGGTTCCTCCAGGTCTTTCCGGATCTCGGTCAGGAAGGTTGGAACCTTCTCCAGAACCTCGCCCCCCAGCAGTGCGAACCCTTCTCCGGTCTGTTCTGACGCCAGCAGCTCCAGCTGTTCCCGGTCAGGATCTCTCCCATAACATCTGTACAGCAGACTGTACAAATAGAGCCTGTTTGCGAGCAGAACTTCGATAATTTCTCTCTTTTCCTGAGTCACGTCGTTTCCTCCCTTCTTCCCGACCCGAACACAGCCTGTATGCTGTCCCGATCTTTCATACGCATATCTGTGGAGCTGACGGCAGACAGCGAACTCCGGTCTGTCTCTTATGCCGCCTTTTCCAGGGGGATATGGACGTCACAGAAAGTGTCTTCGGTCAGATACTCTCCGTCATTCTTCATATACCCCTCGGGGACCTTCAGAACGTGTATGTTGTAGATCGGGCCTTCTTCCATCTCAAAGACAGCCACACCGTCCGCGTCCGTTTTGCCCATGGTGCAGGTGGTATCGGAGCAGAACTTGATCGTTGTGCCCTTGACCGGATTGCCGTCGGAGTCACTGACGATCACGCGATAGACGCCTTCGCCGTTGGCAAGGGTGACTCCGTTTTCTTCAGAGGCTTCCCGCTCTCCTTCCGCAGGAGCGGCGGAGTCGAGGGACGCCAGGGCGTCGTTCAGCGTGGGGAGATACTGATCCACATATGCGCCGCGGACCGGCTCTGTGATCATCCGGCCTTCGCTGTCGAAGAAGAAAGAGGTCGGGAAGGAGACGGCCGGAAGCAGTTCATCCACGTCTTCGGGCGGCACGAGGTTCAGATAGTCGACGCCGTTCTTCTCGAGAATCTCTTTCGCCAGTTCATCCATGCCCTCTTCATCCGCATCCAGGCAGATGCCGACAATCCGGCAGCCCATCTTTTCAAACTCCTTCGCGAGTTCGTTGAGCTCAGGCAGTTCCTTCTTGCAGGCCATGCACCACGTCGCCCAGAGGTTGATCATGGTGACCCTGCTGCCGGCAAACAGATCTTTGCTGTTCACCGGGTTGCCGTCCAGATCGGTCGTCTCGAAGGAAACCATGTCGTCGGTCTCCAGCCTGTTCATCTCATATTCGGGCGCAGAGAGCGTCAGGGCGTCCAGGAAGGCTTCGCGGTCGGAAGCAATGTCTTCGAGCTCAGCATAGTATTCCTCGCCCATGGCCTCGCGGTATTCGTCCCTGTTTTCCTCCAGCTCTGCGTACTGTCCGACGAAGAAACTGAACTCCCCGTCGCTGCCGACTTTCTCGAACCAGCCGAAGTTGTCCTCGCGAATCCCGTTGTGGGCTTTCAGTTCTTCGCGAAGTTCCTCCTCGCCGCGGTCGGCGTTGATGGTGAAGATATCGTAGAGATAGGCGCATTCCATACCGGTCGACCATTTGGGATCGGCGGGTTCAGGAGCATCTTCGCCTGCCAGCAACGCCTCGATCAGTGCGTTGACGAAGTCATTGTACGCGTCAAAGTCTTCCTCCGGGAAGGAATAGTAAGAGAGCGTGATCTGAATGATGCCGTCGTCCAGATAGTGCGAAGACCAGTCCAGGGAGCCCTTGAGATTCCGGTACTTCTCCGGCACCACGAAGCGGAACCCGAGCTCCGGCTTGTCAAGCACGAGAGGCCCGGCCTCTTCCGCTCCGTTTCCCTCCGCCAGGACGGGTACGCCGACCGATGCCAGCAGCAGAACGGCCAGCAGAACACACAACATTTTTTTCACTGTTTTTATCTCCTTTTCAAAAACCGTACCGAAGCGCCTGCAGCGTTATGGAAAGCAGGACCTTCAGCATATCGAAAAAACCCATGAACCGGGGCGCAGGGCTTCCCTGATTCCTGCCTTTTCCGCGCCGGATAACGCTGATGATCAACTATAGCAGTGTCGTTTCGAAATGTCTACTTTAACTTCTGTTTCCGGTCTCATCCTGTTCACCTCGTGGTCAGAAGGAACTGTGAGCATTTCTTAAACAGGAGCCGGTTTGAACGTCTCATCATCATCTGTCAGTTTCAGTCGCTTCAGCAGCGCGTTGCATTCGTAAATGTGATCCACCTGCAGCGTTCTTACCCCTAATTCTCTGATGTTCGCTTCCGCCCCTTCTTCGGTTTCGTTTCCTACATAGACGACGTCTTCCGCCTTCAGGCCGTGCCTCTTCATGATCTCCCGGAGCATCGTCTTCTTATCATACCCCTTCACCGTCACGTCAATCGACGTGTGTCCGGATATCCTTGCCTCGTATCTGCTGCCGAAAGCAGAAAGGGCGTCCTGCGCCTGTTTCAGCAGCGCTTCGCGGTTTTCCAGCGGCTTGATGGTGACGACGCATCCCTCGCCCCGCACCTGGACCTTCCCCCTGAACGCCGGCACGTCCGCCAGGGCCGCGGCCGCCTCTTCCTCGATCCGGTATCTCTCCGTGAGGACATCCGTGGTGGTGTCGTCTTCCGATGTGAAATGGACGTTCCCGAAGTCGGTATAGATCTCGACGGGAACATCCTGATGATAGCAGCGCCGGAACACGTCTCTCACATGCTCACAGCTGTTGCCCGAGAGTACGATTCCGCGGAACAGGTTCATGTTCTCTTCTCCGACTCTCCTGCCTCTGTCGTCGGCCCGCTCATCCCAGAGGGTGCCGTCAAGGTCGAATACATAGGTTCCCCTGAAGCTCTCAGGATTGAAAACGTCCGCCCTGCCGCCTCCGTCTGCGCCTGCCTCCGCCGCTTTTTTCCGGAGCTCTTCCAGTTCCTCCGCCGTGTTGAAGGACCAGCTCCCGCCCGGCGCAAGAAGCGCCGCTTTCATCGGGAGCAATCCCCGGTCCCGGTTCTCGTAGAAATAGGTGAACGCATCCAGCAGCCTCATCTCCTTCGAGAGCTCCCGGCTGATATAATCTTCCTCGTCATGCAGACCCAGCTCCGTCATGTACTGCTCGAGCTGGCTGCAGATGATATCTGTACGGAAGGTAAAGATCGACTGGTCGTGAATCCCTCTCTCCACCGCGCCGTCCCTGCTTCTGAAGCGGGAGCGCCGGATGAACGCCCCGTCTGTCTCATACCAGGCATAGGGCTCCGGATCTTCGGACGCGAAGCTGATCCCGGCGCAGTCTGCAAGCGCAGCCCCGGTCAGAGAGGCCGCCTTCCTGAAGGCGGTGTCATTCAGATAAAAAGTATCTCCCCAGCAGAGGGTGATTCGCTCCGCTCCGCAGTCCTCCCGGATCCTTCTCGCAGCCCGCAGAAACGAGTGGGCATCGCCCTGTCCTGTTCCGATCGCCAGGGTCCTGCAGCCCCGGACGGCATCCTGAAAGGCAGGGTAGGTCTCCCTGTTGAGCACCAGATATGTCCGGTCGAAATAGCTCCCGCCGAGGTGAACCGTCCGCTGTGCCACGCAGCTGCCGTCCACCGTGCAGAAGGCTTTCGGACAGCCCCCGAAGCGCGACGCTTTTCCTGCGGCCAGAATCAGAAGAACATCCATTTCCGCATTCCTTTCACGATTGCTGTTCCTGCATTCCCTCTGCCCTGGCGCCGGCTTCCTCCAGCCGCCTGATCAGGAAATTCCTTCTCTCCAGGAAACGCTGTTGCTCGCTGCTCCGGCCGCAGACTGCTGCCCGATAGATTCCGTCCTCCAGAATGTTCAGTTCCATTCTGCGCTGCATGTCTTCCGGCAGGGCCTGAATCAGAGCCCGGTGTCTGCTCTGTATCTCCCGGACCGCCTGCATCCAGCCGTCGAACCGGTTTGTTTTTCTCTCTCTGTCCGCGGAGAGGATCCGGTACAGGGTCAGGTTCTCTCTGACGACACCGACAGCCCCGATCTGACACAGTCGGATCTGAAGCTCATAGTCCTGCCAGAACTGCAGCGATTCGTCAAACAGGCCGGCCTTCAGCAGCTGATCTCTCCGGATCATCATGCATGAGGTGGAGAAAAGGAAGGTGCAGAAAACGGCTCTGCTCAGATCGCCTTCCGGTATGGCCCGGGGATCCCGGCGGATGCGCACGCGATAATCATATTCGTCTGTCCGCGCGCAGCCCACAAGGGCCAGTTCCGGGTGTTCCTGATAATATCGGACCTGTTTTTCGGTTTTTGAGGGAAACCACTCGTCGTCATCGTCCAGGAAAGCCAGGTATTCCCCTTCTGCCTGTCGGATGCCGATGTTTCTGGCACGGTTGCCTCCCGGCGCGTCGGTGTTATGGAGATAGATCAGCGGGCCATGCTGCGCCGCCTCTTCCACAGCCTCCCTCGTCCCGTCTGTGGACCCATCGTCTGCGACAATGATCTCGATATTGGGATAGGTCTGATTCCTGACGCTTTCGATGGCCCTCATCAGCAGTTCTTTTCTGTTGTGTGTTGTGATGATCGCACTGACAAGCGGGTTCTCCATATCCAAAACAGTCCCTTTTTCCGCGGTGTTCCCCTCCCGGCACAGAAGCGTCAATGGTTGAGGATCCCCCACAGGATGTCATCCAGCTCCCGCAGCGCGGGGAAAGCTTCTGCGGCAAGCTGGTTCCGTATCCCGGCGAACAGCGCCGTCAGCTGCTCCCGCTCCTGTCTGTTCCAGACCGGCAGTGCGTTCTCCGGCAGAAGCCGGCCCAGCAGGCTTTCCTCCTGCTCCGTCAGCCGCACGCCGCTCATGCGCAGCGAATCACAGCGGATGCTGTTGTAGAGTTCTGCCCGTTCGGCTGGCATCTCGCGGCGGGTCCTGGCAGTGATTCCGTCGCCGTGCACGCGGTACCGGTGGTGACTGTCAGCAAGGCACGAGACTGCGCCCAGCTTCGAGGCCTCCATATAGAACCGATAGTCCTGCAGGCCGGGATATCCCTCCCGGAAGGACAGACGGTGCTCCTCCAGAAACGACTTTCTGATCATCGCCGTGGAGTTGCAGAATTCCAGATTTCCCAGCAGCAGTCTCGCCTGATAATACTTCGGCGAGTCCGGCAATGCCGCGGTGCAGCCCACGACGTTTCCCTCCCGGTCGATCACGGAGGAGGACGTCCCCAGGACCATGATCTCCGGGTTGTCTTCCAGCGCTGTCACCTGCGCCTTCAGCCTGTCCGGCAGCGAAACGTCATCCGCGTCCATCAGGGCAAGATACTCCCCTCTGCTGACGCCGACGGCACGGTTCGTGGATCCGGCCACGCCGATGTTGCGGTCATTTTTCAGGAATCGGATCCGCGGGTCGGAAAAGCGCCGGATCACGTCACAGGTTGCATCCGTGGAGGCGTTGTCCACGATGATCAGCTCGAAGTTCTGCCAGGATTGGTTCAGGATGGAAGAAACCGCCTCCGACACATACGCCTCCGCATTGTAGGCCGGCATGATCACACTCACCAGCGGCTCTCTTCCGGCGGGGAGAGGCCGTGCGAAAAAGCGTTCCCGGTTGATCCGCCAGGCCCTGCCCTCCGGCCAGGCTCTGCCGGCTCTGCTGTTCCAGGCTTCGGATTCTTCGGTTTCTCCGCGGTCATAGGCAAGCGCGCAGAGCTTCAGGCAGGGCAGGTAGTCGTCATATCCCGCGACCTCGATCATGCCCGTCATCACGTCGACCGGTATCCCGGTGGCAAGCCTGTACTGTCTCCGGGCCTCTCCGACGTCGCCAAGACCTTCGGCAGCCAGCCCCAGATGATAGCAGAGATAGGCGGACAGCGGAACTCCGTACTGCTCAACGGACGTATCGATCAGCATCCAGCATTTCTCATACTCCTTCTGCCGGATCAGCATCCCTGTCAGAAACACCAGCGCGTACTGTACCCGGCTGGCGGAAGGCTTCGAAAGCAGCAGCTCCTCCCATGCCTCCAGTGCCCTCTCTGTTTCGTCCCGCACCGACAGCTCGCGGACGTAATACGAGAGCAGATAGGCTCCGGACAGCCGCCCGGCGTTCCTCACCCCGTCAAAGATCCGCATGTTCCGGTTCGGCTCGTTTACGTACTCCTTTTTATGCAGGATCGTGATCTCGGGGCAGAACATCATGTTCATGCTGCCGTCCAGCGGTATGGCTTCATGGACATCTCCTTCCCACCGGCAGGCGAACTCCCGCCGATGGATTCTGTCCCGGAGCCCCATGTCAGACAGGAACCCATAGTTGCGGTAGGTCATGAACACCACATCCGTCCGGAGCGTCAGCCGTTTTTTGAGCGCAAGCAGCTTCTCAATCTCTTCCGGCCTCATCACGTCGTCAGCATCGAGCCACATGACAAAATCACAGCCTGCTTTCGAAGCGGCAAAATTACGAGCCCTGGCAAAGCTGTTCTGCCAGGGCTCACTGAAAACAAGATCTGTGTATTCGCCGGCAATCTCTCTGCTTCTGTCTCTGGACCCGGTGTCCACGACGATCAGCTCATCCGCAAACTGTACGGCCGCGGACAGGCTGCGCCCCAAAACCCGTTCTTCATCCCTGACAATAAGACAGACGCTGAGGCTGACCGGTTTTTCGGCTTCACCGGCACTGAGGGAATGCTTCTTCCTTCTTGTTTCAGAAACCGGGAACATCCGTCACATCCTCATCTGCCGGATGGCCGTCAGCCGATCCCGAAGGGTCCGGGTGTGTTGATGCCGAACGGCATGTTGATTCTGCATGCGTTGATCCCGTACCCCGCGTTGAAATTGAATCCGTTGATCCCCGTTCCCCCGACGATCTTCTCTTCGTATTCCTCGGGCAGCTTCTCCGCGTCAAGCGGGCGCTTCGTATCGTTTTCTCTGTTATTCATTCTGTTATTCCCTCCTGTTCTGTGATGCACGGTTCATAAGGATCGCCGGAGGCAGATCCTCGCCTGTCGCTGTTACTATATCACAGGTTTCTGCGCAAAGCAAGAAAAGCATGACGTGACCTGCCGGATGGCGCAGATCTTCGCGTCGCAGGCGGAAGGCCGGTGCCGACAGGCGCCGCGCAGACCCCGGATGCCGAATATCCCGGCAATCAGTTCCCGCCGCCGTTTTTTGCTGACCACGCCTCAGCTCTGACCCGGGCATTCTCGCGGATGTTCAGGTAGAAGAAGGAGTAGTCACACATGTGATAGCTGGCGGGGCCAAAAACCGGTTCAAACACTTTGAAGCCCGGAATCGCCGTAAACACATATTTCTCCAGTCCCGGCTCTGTTACGGTGACGGTTCCCCGTTCCGGGTCAATTGCAGCGTCCGCTCTGATTCGAAGCCTGCGCAGTCCCGGGAACAGCAGATGAGGGACGAAGGAACCGAGATTGTCCTCTGCGGGCGCGTGTGTGCTGTCCGTCCGCCAGTTCAGCGGATTGATGGCGACCGCGCCGGGCGCGACCACAAGCGATTTCTTCCCTCTGTTTTCCGGCCCCTCCGTATTCCACGAAACCACAACTCCCAGGTCGTCCTCTTTCTGCGCGGCTTTCACGTGGGGATTTTCTTCCAGATACTGCTTCGTCAGAGAATCTCCCAAGCAGTAAGCCGCAATCATGTTTTTATAATAATCCGGGCGCTCCCGCATATATTCGGAAAGCAGCATATAGCAGAGCCGCGACCCCTGCGAATGGGAAGCCAGGAAATACGGCCGCCCCCGGTTCAGACGTTCAAAGTAATAATCCATCGCAGCATAGACGTCTGTCCTCGGTTCTGCCCACTCTGCACGGTCCACATCCTCAAAGCTCATCCCGGGGAGTTTTGTCGCATTCACCTGTCTCCAGAAGGGTGCAAATACATTGGCAAGCGGAGCAAAGGCTGACGCCTGCTGAGACAGGCTGCGTTTCGCTCCCCTTCTCATGCTGCGGTTGTCTGCGGTGCAGATTTCTCCCGCTCTGAAGTCGAAGCAGGCCGACGGATACAGATAGACGAGATCTGCAGTTTTGTCCGGTCTGTCCGGAAGGGCAAGCCAGTTTTTCTTCTGAGAATAATCCGTCGGGACTCCTGTAAATGGTTTCACCCTTTTTTCTCGCCTCCCTCTTCCGTCATGTGAAGTCTGGCCGTTTCGCAGTGTCATTCGCGGGCATAGTACTCGGCAATCGCTGCGGCCGACCGGTCGAAGCAGTCTGCCAGCATCGGGTCAAAATGTGTTCCCATGGATTCCCTGATAATGACGCAGGCTTCTTCATGGGACATCTGTTTCTTGTAGCACCGCACACTGACCAGCGCGTCGTATACGTCGGCGATCGCCATGATCCTCGCCTCAAGGGGGATCTCATCCCCCTTCAGGCCCCGCGGATAACCGTGTCCGTCGTACTTCTCGTGGTGATACAGCGCGATATTCTCAGCCACGCTCCGAAGGCGCTCGTCATCCAGGCCAGCGAGAATGGTACAGACGATTTCGTATCCCTTCTGCGGATGGATCTTGATAAACTCAAACTCCGTATCCGTCAGCCGTCCCGGCTTGTTCAGTATGCTGTCCGGGATCGCGATCTTCCCCAGATCGTGAAGCGGCGCCGCCTTGATGATATCGTCCCGGAAGGAATCCTCCAGCGGCAGATACCCGGTCAGTATTCTGACCACTTCACTTGTGCGCTTGATATGACCGCCTGTGTTGTTGTCCCTGTTTTCAACAACGGAGGCCATGCCCGCAAGCATGGAATCTCTGGATTTTGTGATGATCTCAATCTGCTTTTTATGGATTCTCTCCTGCCTCTTGTTTGCCGAACGGAGACAGTATATGATTCCGACGATCTGGTTAAAGTACAGCGTTCCGACGAAGATCAGCGCCGCCGCCAGGGGGTGCAGGTTCCTGATGAACTGAGGGAACTGATCCCCGTGTTCTCCCGTCACGCACCAGATCAGCATGTAGAAGTAGTCAACAGCCCATGTGTTGAAGATCAGGCCGATCACCGGGAAAAGCAGCGCGCAGACCGCTGAGCCTATGGCCGTAAACATCGCCAGCTTCGGTGAGCGGTAATTCATGGCCACAAGAATGGGAATGCACAGAACCAGCAGCGCCATGAAATTCAGGACGGAAGTGAAAACCAGCGTCTCAACCAGCGTGAGCGCAAGAATGCAGTATTTTGTTTTGTCGGAAGAAGCGACGGAAGGGACCCTGCCCAGAATCTGCACCGCGATGGTGATTACCAGCATGATTGCCGTTCCGATCCGCATCTGCCTTAAAACCGTCGGAGAATAGAGCCCCAGCTCGGTCAGAAGGAGCACCCCCAGACAGACTGCGAAAAAGCACGCATGAATATTTGCTACATATTGATTGTCCAGCGCGTCATTGACCCGGTGATCCGGCTCATAGGCATCAAGGTCTGTCCTGTTCCTCTTTCCGGTCATGTCTTTCTCCTCCGTTTCATCCATGGCTGTCTGCTCCTCCGGAGCCGGACCGCAGCCGAGACCGAGTGCGATGGAAACGATCGTGGCGTTCCGTCCGGTCAGCGGTTCTTTCTTATCCTTCAGCGGAGAACGGATGCCGAATGATCCGTCCCTCTTTCAGAAGCTTCCCTGCAGAACGGCTTCGATGATCGTTCTGCCCACACGAAAACTGTTTTCCATCGCCGTGGCAAAGATGTCTGCGGCTTCCAGGCTGTCCTCTTCTGCCAGCTGGTTGTCCTCCCCGTCATTCCCCCAAAGGATTTCGGGCGTTGTGCCGCCCATGAACACATCCATATCGACGCTGCAGCGGAGGATGATCAGACGGTCCAGCAGTCCCCGGAGTCTGACCGCCTCACAGACGGCAATGTCCTCCATTTCCGTGATCGCATAGGGATCCGGGCAGCCATAGGTCTGTACGATCGCCAGCGCGTTTTCATGATCGTACTGCCCTTTCCAGTAGTTGTCTCCCGTCACTGACGTACCCAGCTGAACGATCGGATCGCGGACGGCCCATTCAGCGCCGTCAAAGCCGCTTCTCATGTAATTCCGCGTGCGCTCCGTTGTTTCCAGAGGCAGGTCCCGTACGAGTGCCCAGACGCGCTGCACAAGCTGCGGGTTCAGCCTGACAGCGGCCGTTTCATCATATATTCCATCGTGAAACCATGTGATGGCATAGGGGTCGGTCAGCTCCCGCGCATCCGCATGGTGGCCAAGGTCGTAGTCTGCCGCAGCGGAAATCACAATCACATCGCCCATCACGGTGGTACCGGCGGCCGAACCGCCGCAGCCGACGGAAAGAATATACGCATCGGAAAAGTCAAACCGGTCGTCGGAAAGAACAGCCGTCGTGTTCAGCGCAGCTTTCAGCTTCCCCATGCCCAGCAGACAGAGAGCGACTCCGTCTTTCACATAGAGCCGGCAATCCTCCGTTGCAAACGGGACTCTGTACTCCTCTGCCCCGGTCAGATACTCTTCGAAGTAAAACTGAGCCTCTCCCGGGAAATCCCCGCTCATCCCGTCGACCTCAAATTTCGGCAGGATCAGGACTCTGATGGGGACCTTTTCTGCAAAATCGGACGCAGCTTCGGAAGCTTTGCCGAACGGGGAGCCGCCTGCACCACGGAAGAGAGGCAGCAGAAAGGCCGAAAGGAACATCAGCAGATGCGTTCGCCTGAGCGCCATAAAAAAGTACCTCCATTCATCCGGATCGATCACGACAGATGATTCAATCTTATCATACCTCGCACAGATTCTCAATATATTTGAAAAATTGAAATATATTGAGAAGAAGAAAGACGCCCCGTCCCTCAGGAATGGAGCGTCTGACTCAGGATACGGCTCAGGCCGCGTCCTCCTCGCTGATCCTCACTCAGACAGCTGCGGCCGCACCCCAGCTGACTGCAGATACTACGGTTCCTACCGAAATGGTCACAGTTGCTACAACCGTATCGGCATCTCCGCCTGCAGATTTCGCCAGATCCTCATCTGTCAGGTCTTCTTCCATGCTTTCTTTGACTTTTGTCATCTCTGCGATGAATTCTTCCTTCGTGAATCCGGACTGGATGGAGCTCGCCAGAGCATACGCTTCCTCCTCATCCTTGATCTGGGAGAACTTCGCCTGAAGTTCCTGATCAGCCATTACTTTCTCTAACAGCGCTTTCATGTTTTCGTTCATGTTTTTCGCTCCTTTTCAATTGGGATTGTTTTATTATACAGATCTATGGTATATTTTTCAAGCCAAATCTTCTGTCTTCTGCAAAAACTCAGGCCGGGGATTGTTGCATATGTCCTGCTCCTGTGATACAATTTTTACAGATCATAAGGAATAACGGTCTGGAGGTCATACCGACCAGGCTGTCATGAGGAATCATCCCGGCGATCAGTGCCTGTCATGACCTGTCGGAACGCGAAAGGAGAAGACCATGAGAAAGATACTTTTTGTGTGCGCGATGCTGCTCTGCGTGTTTCTCGCACTGACACCGGCGGCGCTGGCGGACGGGGAAGGCTATACGGAGCGGGCAACCACGGTCATCCGGGACGGCGAGGCGATCGGCGAGCTCGTACTGCGCTTTTACGAAGAGACGCCGAATGTGCCCTGTCTGGGTCTGGGCGCGTACTCGCTGTTCGTAAAGCAGATGCCGCTGAGCCTCCGGGAGAACGCGGACGGCTCCTGTGCCCTCGTCAACAGCGTCGGCGCAGAGCTGATCTGTGACCCGGCGGCGGGTACGCTCACCGTACCGGACTGGAACCGCTTCTTCGATCTGCCCCTGCCGCTCGAGAATGCGGCGATGGGCTGGAAGGACACCACCCTCTCCTTTGTGCGTATTGCAGATGTGCGCTTCGAGGGCGAGGCGGCGCCGGTGACGCTGGATCTCGCGAAGTACGGCATCCGGGTCCGCGTCGACCGGGACGACATCTACCTGCCCCTGTCCACAGTGAGCAATATCATGGCGGACATCTCCACCTGGCATATGCTCTACAACGGCGAGGTCCTTTATCTGACGATGATAGATCTTACAGGCGCCGCTCCCGAAGGGTTCTTTGACTCCGAGCGTTTCCTGGCGGAGCTTCAGGGCAGGGAGAGACCGGCGGACGTGATACAGGCGTGCTATGCCGACCTCTGCTTCTCCTTCGACTATTTCTTCGGGCATCCCGGAAGGGCCGTTCTGGACGAAGCGATCGCCGGGAAGGGTCTGGATCAGGCACTGACCGAACTGGGCGAAGAGGGGTCTGCGATTCGGGAAGGCCTGTTCTCGCCCGACCTGGGTACTTATCTGCAGGCAATGGACAGGCTGTTCCTCCCCTATCTCTGCGACGGGCATACGATCTTTGACGGTATCTCGATGCTTCTGGGGAGCGGCGTCCTCGCGGCGGATTCCACACTTTTGGACACGCTTGAGGCAGCGTTTGTCGAAGACGTTCTGAACACCCCGATTCTGGTGTCGCAGACTGTGAACCTCACGATCATCCCTGAGCAGCGCGAGAGCATCTGGGGCGATGCGGCTTACCGTGAATACGGCAGCACCGCGATCCTCCGGCTGGATTCGTTCATGTCCGACGAGGCCGCCTGGGAGCTCTATTGCCGCGGCGAGGGCGAGCTGCCCCGGGACGACCTCGGCAACGTGCTCGAAGGGCTCAGACGGGCGTCGGAAAACCCGGAGATCAGAAACGTGATCTTTGACCTGAGCTGCAACAGCGGCGGCAGCCCGGATGTGATGATGGCGATACTCGCTGTGACCACCGGGCAGGACACACTCCTCGGCTTCCACCGGCTGACCGGAAGACCGATGACCGTATACTTTGAGGTGGACACGAATTTTGACGGGTTGTATGATGAGAGGGACAGGGAGCAGCGCTATGATTTCAACTACGGCGTACTGGTCACGCGCCACGCTTTCTCCTGCGGCAATCTGTTTCCGTTTGTCGTGCAGGAGGCCGGCGCCGTGACCATCGGCGAGCCCTCGTCCGGCGGCTCCTGCTGCGTCCAGATTGGCACAGACGCCGAGGGCTTCACCTGGATCATGTCCAGCTGCCAGTGGAAGGTCACAGACTCGCAGGGCACGGATCTGGAGGGCGGATGCGCCATCGACCTTCCCATCGAGCCGGGTGTCCTGTCGTCGTACGAGGAAATCGCCGAAAGCCTGGGCATCGAGGGCGGCCTCCCCGACTATGAGGCCTTCTACGACGACGCGCATCTGGATGAACTGATGAACGCCTGGTACGGGAGCGAAACGGCTCTGCCCGCGGCCGCGTAAAATTCAAAAGGCTATCCCACGCTTTTCAGATCTGAATTGTTCAGCAAAGCACGAGATGCAGCGGCAGCCCTTGCAGATACTGATTCGCTCACTGTCGTATAAGAAAGAGGTTAAAATGATTCTCGATCGGCTGGTAAATATCTTCATTTTTGTTTTCACAGTCTGTGCTGTTATCTCCTGTTTTCGTAATGACGGAAGATGGGATCTGAAAACAGGCCTGCAAGCTCTGCGCTACTTTACAATCCTGTCGAACCTTTTCGCCGGTATCGCATCCCTTTTGATCTTAATCACCCTTCCCTTTTCACCATACTGGATCTGGTTTATCAAGTACATTGCCGCATGCTCTGTCACAGTGACTTTTCTTACCGTTATGCTGTTTCTGGGCCCATCCTTTGGATACAAAGCGCTGCTCTCCGGTAAAGACTTCTATCTGCATCTCTGCGGGCCTCTCCTCACCCTGCTTTCCTTTGTTTTTTTAGAAAGGTTTTACGCGTTGCCGTTCGTAACATCTCTTCTGGGAGTAATCCCCGTCATTGTCTACGGTCTTGTTTATCTGTTTGAAGTTGTGATTGCTGGACGGTGGGATGATTTTTATGGATACAACAGGAGCGGAAAATGGCCAGTGAGTATGGTGGCTATGTATTTAGGTGGTTTCCTGGTTTGTGTTATTGTACGGGTACTGTATAATCTGTGAAATAAAGTCTTTTTTGAAATCGTCCCCTGGGCAGACCCGGTAACCTGATTATCTTTCATCAGGTCAACCGGGTCTGCCGCGTTATCCTGGGGTTCCTGCATTGAATGATATCTCTTTTGTTGTCTAACCGGGGGAGATCGCAGCTCTTATCGGACATTCGGGGGGCGGGAAAATCAATTTGACTAAACGAATATCAAAGAGGAGCTGCTGAACTACATAAGCTATGATCTGTTTCACTGCGGGAAGCAGCACTCCACCCGGCATCATCAGGATCATCGGGCATCCCACCGCTGTAATCAGAGTCATGAACAGGGATACTTTCATTGACAATGGCGATTACTTCGGCTCCGGCATCCATGAGTCTGGCCACCGTCTGCGACTTATCCACCGTTACACGGCCAAGATAAGTATCATGATCTGGAGCGTAGACATCAATTCTGTAGGGATTGGTCTCGTCTCTATGATTCCTAACCAGTTTCAATTCCGTTCCAGGTGTCGCTAGCTCCTCAAATATTGCTCTGTTCTCAGGTATAGACATGTTTAGATAACGATCAACAGCAAAAAGGCCTGTTTTCAGGATTCGAATTCTCCTCAGGAGCAGCTGGTTGCCAAGATCTGCTTTATTTTCATTTAAAGTCATATAACCCTCGCCTCATCTGTTCCTCGGCTACTCGGAAACAAAGAGCGGATACTCCGGAGCCGGTCTTTCAGGCTTTTTGTCAGTTCCCGCTCTCCTCTGCCGGCAAACTCCTCGCGGCATACCATGACTGCCGCATCACGAAAGATCTCCCGGAACTCGCCGCAGTACGGATCGGCAATATTCCCCGTTTCCCTGTATGAACCGGCCGCGCAGCCGCCTCTGCAGGCGAATACATAAGGGCATTTCATACACTTCGGCATGTTCAGCACGTTTCGGTTATTCCACCTCAGAAGGGAAAAATTGAAGGCGAATTTTTCCTTTTCCAGGTCGACCCTGCCGACGCGCTGATCCTCCATGGCCACAAAGTCCCAGCAGGTATAGATCCACCCTTCCGGGTCTATCAGGTACATCATTTTCTCCGCCCCGCAGTGAGAGTCAGACGGTCTGAACCTCTCCGGGCTTTCGATCAGGTGTCGGATCGCGCTCATGCAGGAGACGTAATGCGACGTGTGTTCCATCGCCTCTTTCTCCTCAAACCCATTGCGCATCAGGTTGTCGACGATCTCCCGGGACTTCAGTCCGGTGTTCGAGCTGCAATGGTCTTCTCCCTGTGTCGGCGCGAAGTAATAGCTGAATTCCGGAGCTTCGGTCAGGCCTCTGTCCTCAAAGAGTTTTTTCAGCAGATGCACCCTTTCCAGATTCGACGGTCCGGTATTGATCCGGACGCTTACGCTGACTCCTCTGGCCACGGCAAGGCATATGTTCTCAAGGATCTTCTCAAAGCTTCCCCCTCCGCCGGTATAGACTCTGCGCCGGTCATTATCTTCCTTCACGCCGTCCAGCGTGATCTGGATCGATTCGAAGGGATATTCCGTAAGCAGATCCAGAAAGCTGTCGAGACAGTATCCGTTCGTGACGGCGCTCAGGGTCATTCCCGCAGCAGCGGCCTTCCGTGCAATGCTGTGCACAAGCTCCCTGTTTTTTCAAGGAAGGGCTCTCCGCCGTAAAGCGTACAGGAGCCTGCCTTTACGCCGCGTGCCTTTTCCTTCTCCACTGCTTTAAAAATGGCGTCTACCATTTCTTCCGACATGGTTTTGCAGAGCCACTCCTGACCGCGGGAAAGCCTGTGCCGCTCAAAGCAGTAAGGGCATCGGAAATTGCAATTATAGGTGGGGAGGATCATAAGGTCAAGACTGGCTTCCGCGCAGTACTTCCGATAGGATCCCGCCATGAGCTGATGTTTTCCTTCTGGTGTCATAATAGCATGGGTTGCCGTTGAACACAACAGAAAAGCAGACCCGGTGCTCAGTTTCGGAAAAGAACCAGAGAGCTCAGGAAGCCCAATGTACGGGCCTGAGCTCTCACGTTTTGCCGAAAATACGATAGAACGACAGGGAAAGGGCGTGACAGCAGTGCGAAGCGACTCAGTGCTTTCCCGAATACGTACTGCCGGTTTCCACAGGCAGCGCATAGTCCAAGTCCAACCATTTCTTCTGCCATACCTCTTCCACCTTCTCTCTGACAGCCGGGCGGATCAGCCAGTATCCCACAACGCCCATGGAAAGATCGATGACGCACGAGATGATGACGGCGGTTGTGACGCCCATAGCCGCAATATCCCCGTTTTGAAGAGCTGGGTTTGTTAGAAAATACATCCAGTCATAAAGGGCGTGCATGATAATGGTGACCAGGATGCTGCCGGTTCTCAGAAATACCGCAGCGTAAAACAAGCCGGAACCTATGGTTGCGATGCCCTGTACGATCCCGATGGCGTTTCCTCCCCTGGCATTGCCCAGGTGCGACAGGCCGAAAACAACGGAGGTGACAAGCGCGACCGTGAGGATTTTGTTCTTTCCCTTGAGGTAGCGCATGCCGATCGGGATTGAAAGGCCACGGAACATGACCTCCTCGCTGAAGCCCGCGGAGAGCGCCATAACCACACTCAGTGCCGTCGCGTGGAAAAACAGGCCGTGATCCATTACGTTCAGCAGCCACGACAGGAGCAGCTGGATCAGAAACGGAACACAGAGCAGGCCAATTTCCCGAAGCGGGATCTCCGCCCGGAAGACGCCCTTGAACGCCGGGGCAAACCACCACTTCTGTGCCAGCAGACAGAGGATCCCCGCGGCGCTCATAAGCAGATACTGGACAAAATCGGAGGAGCTGATGCTCGCGGCCAGAGCGCAGACAAGAGCTGCCGCGGCAACCGAGAGCAGCATGGAGAGCAGGGGATGTTTTTCACTCAGAGTATGATTTCTTTTCATAATGTTCCTTTCTTTATATCTGCATTTCTGCCCGACCCAGGGCGGGTTTACGCCGCGGGCTCTGCCGCGGATATATGCATGCCGCAGAGCTTCTCCGTCTTCTTCCTGAACCGGATCAGCACGACGAGCTCAAAAACCAGCAGGCCCACATAGCCCGCGAGCGCTATCAGGATGCCGATCATCTCCCCTGACATCAGCTTGCTGTTGAAGACCGTGCAGGCGTCATACAGCGTGTGGACGCCCATCGGGATCAGAACCGCCAGCACGCAGTACAGAGCCGGAGAGCCCGTGCGCCGTCTCAGCGGTTGGCCTCCCTGCGAATGACAAGCGGCCAGACCGCCACAACAAAGAACCAGAGGGTGAAGCGCGCAGCAAAGTTCCCCCAGTGTCCGCCGAGTGCGGCCACAAAGGTCGCCGGAGCCAGGTATTCCTTCCAGGAGAAGGCAATAAGAAACCCCACGAAGCCCAGAATTGGGAGATTTTTCGCTCCGGTTGGGACTTCATAGCGGATGCAGTGCCTCTCCACATAGCTGCCGAGCAAAAACCCGAGAAACGCACCGCAGGACTTGAAGCTGTCATTCATCATCTTAGCCGGATCTACCAGCAGCTTCCCGTCCACATAATCCATGGGATAGGGCTTCTGCGTGATGTAGAGAAGCGCACCGACAACCGCAGCCGCTCCAACAATCGTCAGAATATCCAGCGTCCGCTCGTTTCCGTTGATTTTCTTCTGCGCTGCACCCACGACGAGAATCACGATGACGGCCTCTAAAAAGCCGACAATCACATCCTGTGGTGTATGTACCCCGAGGTAGTTCCGGGAGAAACCTGTCAGGGCGATCATAACTCCGCAAAAAACGGCAAGGCCTTTTCGCTTTTTGTGCTGCATGGCGATGGTGGTGCCATAGGTCGAGGTCGCGCTCATTGTGTGGCCGCTGGGGAAAGAATAGCCGGTTGCCGCCGTCTTGGAGTCGCCGGCGGGTTCAATCAGATCCGAGCGGATCCACGGCCGGTAGGCGCAGACCGTCAGCTTGATGAGTCCGTTGATCAGCTCGCCGAGGCTGAGTGTGGTGATAAAGCGGTAGCCCCATTTTTTGCTGACACACCAGAATACAATAAACGGCAGAAACGGCATAATGTCCACCGCGATCTTTGAAATTGCGTTGAAAATCTCATCAAATATACCGCCTGTCGTCATACGCAGATTCTGCAGAAACAGCAAATACTGAATATCCATCAATTCTTTTCCCCTTTTATAGGATAACTTCCCTGATTTTGTCATTATAATCAACACATGTGCATAATTCAAGATCATTTTGACCACCGTCCGAGTCATTGACAGCCTCAAAGAATTGCAGTATTCTTCTTTTTATGAACGGAAATATCACGGCCTGGCTACCTCAGGAGCACAGAAGCGGACATCATGCAGGAGGAATGGTGACAATCAATGGTGCTGCTGACGTTTGATTGACAGCTTTCTTAAGATAACTGCAAAAGTGTTCAAGCCAGGAGCACTTCCCACTGCCTCATTATCTCAACGTAAATCTGTATATAGTGCATATAGAAAATGACCTGAAAGGAGCTTGCTAAGAATGAAAAGAAGAGTGTCATTGTTGGTTGTTCTTGCGTTATTCGTCCTGTATATGCCATTAGGACATGCTGTTTCAGAACCTTCCTATTTCAGTATGACACCGATGGAGTTCGTTAAATCATTTAAGGGTCTGTCACGAAACAAACGTGCCATTTTGAACTGGGCGGATGATGTAATTCCATTGGGTAAAGGGTTCTAAAAACTCGATGTTTATGCTTTCCTTTTCTTCATCAGTGATCTTTTTACCAGTCTCATAAACATTGT
>JAILFJ010000132.1 GCA_024697625.1 Oscillospiraceae bacterium | reverse complement strand
ATTACACGCTCGGTTTCCGCATTGACTACCATCAGCAGATCCTCCTATGAATGATCTGCTGATAGTATATCATATTGTCACAAAATAATCCACTCTTTTCGTTACAATATGATTAATTAATTTTGTGACAAATCCTTAGCTATATCGCTTCGTTCGTAATCGAATAGAGGATGGGCCGGAGAAGCAGGTTCCCGTGACATGCACATGGCGGGAACCGCGGAATGAAACGCACAGAGCAGGAGGTAGTTATTTATGTTGGTTTACGGATCAAAGCAGTGCCCGGACACGATGGAGTGTCTGTCCTGTCTGGCTGGAGCCGGAACGCCCTATGAGTTTCGGGATATCGCCGAGCTTCCGGTTCTGAAGGAGTTCCTGAGATACAGAGATACCCTTCCTCTGTTCGACGCCGTGCGGGAACGCGGCGGTGTCGGGATTCCCTTTATCGTTCAGGACAACGGGCAGTTTACGTTTGAGTGGGCAGAACAGGGCTGACGCTGTCGGTACCGTTCGCAGATGCAGGCTAAGGCAGCTGAATCTGTACCGCGCAGCAGTCTGTATAACAGGAATGACCGGTCTTCCGTACGGACCGGTCATTCCTGTTATTGCATCAGAATCGGGCACAGAACCGGAAGGTTACTCCGGTATGATTTCCGTTCTGGCGATATCTCTCCGTCTGATGGTTCTCTTCAGACCGGGAATCGAAAAAGTATCGTTCCGGTTTGCGAACCGCAGCCAGCGTCTGAACTCCTCTGTCTGCAGATCGGAAACCCTGATATCGATACTGCTTGAATCCTCAAAATGGATTCTGGTCGTCTGCACACGCTCCCTCCTTTCCGTCGCTGCTGTTATCTGTGATATGTCACTGTTCTGAGGAGCCGCGCGGCACCGATGTCAACCCACATTGCCGGCCGCACTCCCATCTGACCGTATTTGATGTTCCCGCCCCGGTTGCCGTCCACATCCACCGCAGCGACGTAATCCGTCGTATATCCGGGAGAACGCAGCCACCAGGGGCAGTTTCCGCTGGTGGAGCTCTCAAAGACGCCCCGCTTCACAGCGGCCTTTGTCGGCTTGCAGGCGCGGTCGCTGTTCTGGTAGAAGTATTTCCACGCCTCCGCATAACTCAGCAGGAAGATCTGATCCAGGGTGTTGTTCCCGCCGTCTCCGTCATAATGGATATAGCCCTGGCTCCTGCTGTTGTCCACCTCCGTCACGAGGATATACTTCTGTTCCTCCGTGCTGAAGGCCGCGTTCAGAAACGGGTCGTTCAGCCAGGCCCGGATCCCGCTGGTCTCCCAGGCGACGCTTTCCCTCCTCGAGCAGTACGAGGCACAGTCAAGCGCATACCGGCTGATCAGCAGGATCCGGCTGTCCTGTACGTCCAGCACGATCCATTCGATCGGTTCCGCCCCGCCCTTTCGGTAGTTTTCCTGTTCATAGACGCCGTAGGTAACGATGCTGCCTCTCCTGGGCGCGGGCACCGGTGTTTCCGTAATGACGGTCGCGGCGGGTTCGGTTTCCCAGATCACTTCGGCCGTTCCGGAGCCGCTGTCGCTCTCCTGGATTCCCGCGCCGGCCGTCAGCACATCCTGGACAGACTGTCGCGAGCTGAACCGGTCCGGCCTGCTGCATGTCGGGATCACCGCTACCGCGCGCAGTTCCGTCGGCTGCAGCAGATTCACCGTCACCAGCACCGACTCGATGGCGGGATAATCGAACTGGCCGACGGAGGTCCAGCCGTTGCCGTCGTTTACATAGATCGTGCGGGGTCCCAGCACGTCCTCCGTTCTCACACCGCCGCGGCTGGTAACCTGATAGTTCAGCCTGAACTGCACGCAGGCCGGGATCGGCGTACTGAGCAGCATATATCTCTGCTTTGTATTGACGAAGTAATCTCTTCCCCAGGAGAGGACGGGGTCCTCCGCGGCATACATTGTGCCTGTCCCGGCACTTCCGATCGACTTCACCGCACCCGGGAACCAGCCGGTCAGATATTTGCCGTGCACCCAGCCGGCATGCAGACGATAGTCCTCATCCCGGTAGACGATGCAGGACAGCTCCGTCTGCCCGTTGTGCTGCCGGGCAACCTCCGTCACCCGCTGCCCCTCAAAGGCGAAGGGCATCAGCTTCTCCCTGTCGCAGGTCAGATCCCGGTATACGTAAACGCTGTGATCCCCCGGCGCGTCGATATACATCTCTGTCGGCTGTCGGTAGGAATAGAAGTTCGGCATGGCGATGACGTTCTGCTCCCCGGTAGACAGAATCAGCTCCAGACCGTCATCCTGTCCGGCTGTAGGGCTCATAACGACGTTGTTTCCGTCGCCGCCTATGATCCGGTTGCTGATCCCCGGCTCTGCAAAGCACTGCAGTGTTCCGCAGCTCAGCAGGCATGCCGCCAGCAGCAGCAACAGGGTTTTCTTTATGATGCTCCGCATGCCGTTCACCCGTAGACAAAGGGTGTGGCCAGATGGTAATACCACTCCGCTCCGGCAAGAGACGCGATCTTTACGATCGTTTCAATTTCGCCGAACCGGCCGATCAGCATCGGCTGCTCCATGTCCTGCCAGCCCAGGGTTTTCTCAAGCATTTCGTCATATCCCGCCGCTTCGCGCTGCTCCTCCGTAAGCTGGCTGTACATATCCTCGAACATAAACTGGACTTTTTCCTTCAGGTTTTCGAGATATTCCTCTTCGCTGATTCCTCTCTGTTCCAGGATCATCTCGTTGCTGATTCTGCTCCCGGACTCAAAATCATAGCCGTACGCAGCATAGTCGTGGAATCCCCCGTTCTCGTCGGCGGTGACCAGCAGGAAGAGCTGCGTGCCGTTCCAGTAGGCATGCCACTCGGTATGCCAGGACCACAGGGAGTATCCGCCCTCCATGTTCCTGAACTGGTTCTCCACCCTGCCTCCGAAGCGCTCGGCAATCTCCGCGTTGATCTCCTCCGCAGCCTGTGTGTCAGCGGCAATCTGCGGCACATGGTAAGCGTAGGTCTCCTCATTTCCCACATCGTCGACATAGTATCCCTCCGCGCTGTAGAGCTCACAGACGGCATTTTTCTGCGGCGTCTCCGCGAAGGCCGCCGTGGTGCCTGTGAGCATCAGGGCCAGGACGATCAGGACGCACAGTGCTTTCTTCATGGTCTTGCTCCTTTCCGACAGTCTGTTGAAGCTGTTCGTCTTCGGTATGTCTTCAGTATACAATAGGGCGGCAGAGAAGTAAAGCCGCCGCTCCTGACAGAAATCTGAATTTTTATAAAGTTGAATGCATAGGCGAAACATGCTATAATCGTTTATTGACTCAGTAAATCGGGAAACGGAGAGAGCGCCATGAGCTATTATTTACTGAAAGAAACCGTACAGCCCTGCACCTCGGAAGAGCTTCACCGTCAGACGGATCACAGGTATGTCGCAGTTCTGACCTCACAGGAATGGAAGTGTGAGCGCGACCGCTTTGACATGGGGATTGAGCTTGAGCCCGACGCGGGAGACATTCACAACACGAAAGCCGAAGTCAACTACGACTCGCTTACCGGGACTTTTCAGCTCCCTGACCGGGAGCATCTGAAGGAAAAGGACTATCGCTTTGCCTTCGCACTGGATGAGAAGGGCATTGTGTTCATCGACGACAGCGGCAGGGCGGAGCAGATGATCGATGCGATCCGCCGTACAAAGCGGTGGCGGGAGCCGAGCCTGGAGCGCTTTCTGTATGACTTTCTGGAGCTGATCGTGGATAAGGATCTGGCCGTCATGGAGCGCTATGAGGGGGAGCTGAATCAGATCGAAGAATCGCTTCTGTCCTCTCAGGGCGAAGGCAACCCGATCCGCGTCAACGAGATCCGCAGCGACATCCGGGAGCTGCTTGTGCACTACGAGCAGATCATCGACATGGCTCAGGAGCTGGAAGAGAACGAGAACGGGTTTTTCAGCGAAGAGAATCTGCGGTATATCCACCTGTTCATGAATCTCATGACCCGGCGGCACAGTTCTGCGGTCTCCCTCCGCGACTATGCCATACAGGTGCGTGATCTCCACAATGCGCAGCTCGAGGTGCGTCAGAACAGGATCATGACGCTGCTCACCATCGTGACAACCGTTTTTATGCCCCTGACCCTCATAGCGGGCTGGTACGGTATGAACTTCCGCTACATGCCGGAGCTGGAATGGCGTCTCGGCTACCCTGTTGTGATTGCCGTGAGCGTTCTCGTTGTGGTCTTCTGTCTGGTTTTCTTCCGGAAGAAGAAGTGGCTGTAATGCCTACAGAGCCCGGTATTATAAATCCTCCACGTCCATCACCCGGAATCCGTGCTCTTTCAGCAGCTCCGCCGTCACTCCGGAGCCCTCGATCAGTGTCCCGGTAAAGCTTCCGTCGTACCGCTGCCGCACACCGCAGCTCGGGCTCCTGGACTGGAGGATGATCAAGTCCGGCCGTTCCCTCTCTGCTGTTCTGAGCGTCATTTCCGCCCCGGTGCGGTATTCCCGGTCTACGCTGATTCCGGTCCTGCTGATCACGACGCCGTTCACGATCTCCGAGGGCGCCCGCGGTGTCGGCAGCCCGCCCATGACCTCCGGGCAGACCGTGATCACCTCGTTCTCCTCAAAGAGCTGCATCACCTTCTCATTCCGGTTGTTTCCGCCGTCGTATTTGCAGTTTTCTCCGGCAAGGCAGGCACTGACCATGATCTTCATATCACAATCCCGTTCAGATGGTCGATCTCATGCTGACAGATCTGCGCAGTCCAGCCCGTCAGCCGGATCCGCTGCCTTTTCCAGTCCGCATCCGTATATTCCACCTCGATATTCTGATAACGGGTCGTTTTCCGGGTTCCATCCAGCGAGAGACACCCCTCCTCTGTCTCATACGGGCTGTCTTTTTTCAGGATCACCGGATTGTACATCACCAGATTGCTCAGCCCCATGTTCACGATGATGACCCGCTTCTTCACGCCGATCATGTTGGCCGCCATGCCGACACAGCGGTCTGCATTTGCACGCAGTGTGTCCTGCAGGTCCCGGCCGATCTGAAGATCGGCTTCTGTCGCAGGGGCGGATTTCTGCCCTAGGAAGATCACATCTCTTACAATTTGCTTTTTCATCTGCTGTTTTCCCTCATATTTCATTGTGCTCTGCCGCATCTGTCTGATTGAGATTCTATCCATAATCGCATCTCCCGTCAAGACCTGTTCTCACTTATACCGGTTATACCGGGATTTGGAGGAAAGCAAATGTCAGTCAATCAGAATGATATCTCCACACACAGGAAAAGCCGCAGGCTGTCCATGAAACGGGCATGTCTGATCCTCGCATCTGTGATCATACTGTCGGCTGCGGCGTTTCTGATTTACGCAGAACAATACAGCCATGCAGACGAGTCCGCGTATTCCGCACTGGATTCTGATGAGACGGTCTCTGTAGAACAGACGGAATACGGATGGTTCTTTGACGGCCCCTCCGAAACGGATGCGCTCATCTTCTACCCCGGGGCAAAGATCGAGGAGGAGGCGTATGCGCCGCTGCTCCGTCTCTTTGCGGAGCAGGGCATGGACGTCTGCCTTGTCAGGATGCCGTTCCGCTTTGCTTTTTTCGACCTGGATAAAGCAGATCAGGTCATGTCACAGCATGCCTATACCAGATGGTATATCGGCGGTCACTCTCTCGGAGGTGCGATGGCCGCGCGTTACGCCCCGGGCCACAGTTCGGAACTGGCCGGTGTTGTTCTGCTCGCCGCCTATCCGACCGTCTCTCTGAAAGACGGGCTCCGTGTGATTACCATATACGGTTCTGAGGACCGCATCTTAAACCGGACCAGGCTGGCGGAGGGACGCCGGTTTCTGCCGGCTGACAGTGCGGAATATGTCATTGAGGGCGGAAACCACGCACAGTTTGGCAGCTACGGAATGCAAAAGGGCGACGGAACGGCCCGCATTTCTCCTGAAGAGCAGCAGCACAGGACCGTGGCTCTGGTCCTGGGGCGCATCCTGCCGGAAGTGTAAGGAGGTGCATTGACGTGAGAGAACCGGACACCGACACTCTGATGTTTTTTGATGCCTTCCCTGAAGCGCTTTCACTCTATCTCTTTCTCGAGGAGACGCTGTACTCTGCCTTCCCGGTGGTGAACAGGCGGGTCCACAAGACACAGATCAGCTTCTCCAACCGGCATGTCTTTGCCTGCGTATCCTTTGCGAGGGTAAGAAAGAAGGCGGAACTGCCGAAGCCTTATCTTGTGGTCACGCTCGGTCTTCCCTATCCGCTGGAATCGGAGCGGGTTGCGGTAAAATCGGAACCGTATCCTGGCAGATGGACTACTCATATTGTGGTTGGAAGAACGGATGAAATTGACGAAGAACTGCTGGGTTGGATTTCGGAGGCCTATTCTTTTTCCGCCCGCAAATAAGCCTGCTGCTGCCGACCACTCCCCAGATCAGGTTGAATTTATCAGAATGCTGTTTGTTTTTCTTGACAACGCGCACTCTTTTCGATTAATATGATTAATATATTAATCACTCAGACAGGAGCTGCGGTATCGCTTGTCAGTCAGGCACGATATCGGTCACTATCCATTGGGAGGAGGACAGGGCATGGCCACGGAACATTCTGCGTTGATCGGCAGAAATGCGCGCGAGACCGCCTATAACATCATCCGTGACAAGATCATCAACCTGGAGCTGAAGCCCGGGGAGTCTCTGAGCGACAAGCAGCTGGCGGAAGAACTGGAGATGAGCCGTACGCCGGTGCGGGAAGCGCTGATTATTCTCTCGATCTCCGACATGGTGGTTCTGAAGCCCCAGACCGGCACCTTTGTCGCTCCGATTGACGTGGATCGGATGGAGATCGAGCAGTATGCGCGGTATGCGCTGGAGAAGGAGGTCCTTTCGGAGCTCTGTGAGAAAGGGATATCGGACGAAGTTCGCTGGAGCTATGAAGAGAACATGCGGCTCTACCGCCATTATGCCGAGTCTGAGCTGCCAGACCGGGAGAGACGCCTTCTTGAGCTCGACAACAGCTTTCACAGGATTGCCTTCTCCGCTGCCGGAAGGCTTCCGAACTATAACCTCCAGTACAGTCAGCAGCAGCACATTGAGCGCATGCGCATGCTGTGCCTGACTTTTATGGATCAGCGTATCAACACCGACGACCACAGCCGTCTCTATGAGGCGATTTCACACTGCGAGAGGGACGGGGCCCTCGTCTGTCTCAAGCAGCATCTGAACCGCTTTCACGATAACCTGGGTGCGGTTCGGAAACGCTACCCGGATTACTTCAAGCTGGGCTGAGGTGGGCGGTATGT
This sequence comes from Oscillospiraceae bacterium, assembly GCA_024697625.1. Classification (GTDB taxonomy): domain Bacteria; phylum Bacillota; class Clostridia; order Oscillospirales; family Oscillospiraceae; genus Limivicinus. The sequence continues at coordinate 1,103 of JAILFJ010000132.1, read as the reverse complement.
CTTCTTCTCCATCCTCTGTCTCGGCATCCACCCCTGCCGCCGCGCCTCTCTTCACCGCCGAGATTGCCCATACGGAGAAAAGCATCGAGCTTCTCTTCCGGACACAGCGGCGCAGCTATGACAGGCTCAGGATCATCCTTCGGCTTCTGCTGGGCTTCGGGCTGGTCCTTGCGGTGGTCCTCTTCTCTCTTGCCACCTGGCTGAAGGCCCTTCTGCTGCTCGCCGGCGCATGGCTGATGGCCAGTGCGGACTTCCCGGCACAGATCCGGGCGGACCGCGCGGTTCAGGCACGAAAGGGCCAGTTGCCGAAGATGTGTTATGACTTCTATGACGACCATCTTCATCTCAGCGGGGAGGGCAGCATGGACATTGCCTATCGGAAGCTCACCCGTCTTGTGGAAGACCGTGACTATTATTATCTTTTTCTGACCAGAGATTCCGTATGCATGCTCTCCCGGGCCAGTCTGAAGCCGGATCGTCAGGACGAGTTCCGGAAGCTTCTGGAGGACAGCTCCGGTCATCCCTGGAGAGCCGAAAAATCCCTGCTCTCCTTCAATCTGGCCGACCTCATCGTCATGCTCCGTGACAGGAAGGGACAGGGCAGATGAGCTTGGCGATTTTTCTCTTCAGACATCACTTGTTGGCATTTTGTCATATATGCACAAAACATTGTTTGCATTTATAGGCAAAATGCCATCTTGTATTTCTGTGCCTGATATATTAGAATACCAATAACGGGAGTACCCGTAGAACCTATACTTATCTTTCAGAAAGCAGGAGGAAAAAACATGAAAAAGGTTCTTGCATTCGCACTCTGTCTCGTGATGGTGTTCGCGCTCTGCGCAGTGAATGTCACCGCCTTCGCTGACAAGACCATCTATCTGACCCTCGCGCACAACATGGCTGAAGACCACGCCATCAACGTCGCCCTGACCGCATGGGCCGAGGCCGTGAACGAAGCCTCCAACGGCAGCATTGAGATCGACGTCATGCCCGGCGGCACGCTCGGCTCCGAGGCCGACTGTGTGTCCCAGATTCAGGCCGGTCAGCTTGAGATGACCAAGGTCTCTGCGGGCACTCTGTCCAACTTTGCTCCTGCCTGG
>JAILFJ010000110.1 GCA_024697625.1 Oscillospiraceae bacterium | reverse complement strand
GAGACCCTGCCCCGCGAACAAATCCGCCAGATCGCCGACGAGCTGCTGGCCGATCCCGTGATCGGGCCGCGCATGCTCTCCTACGCCTCGCCGCAGGGCGAGGAGCCCGCTCCCGCTGAGGAAGCCGTCGCCGCCGAGGAGGCTGCGCCCGTTGAGGCCGCGGCTGCCGGCGCCAGCTCCATCGCGGTGTGCATCGGCTCGGAGCCGGACACGATTGACCCGGCCCTGAACTCCGCCGTGGACGGCGCTACCCTGCTGGTACACCTGTTCTCCGGCCTGGCCAAGTGGGAGCAGGGCGAAGACGGTGTGCTCGCCATCGTCCCCGATGCGGCCGAGGAGCTTGTCGAGGGTGTTGAGAACGAAGACGGAACCGTCACCTATACCTATACCCTGCGTGAGGGCCTGAAGTGGTCCGACGGCAAGGACGTCACCGCCGGTGACTATGTCTTTGCCTGGCAGCGCGCTGCGTCTGTCGAGCTGGGCGCCGACTACGGCTACATGTTTGAGGTCATTGACGGCTATGCCGACATCTGGGCGGAAGAGCCCCCCGAGGGCGCCATGCTGAACGTGAAGGCAGTGGACGACAGAACCCTCGAGGTCACCCTTGCCAACGCCGTTTCCTACTGGAATGAGCTGCTCGCCTTCCCGACCTACTTCCCCGTGCGTGAGGACGTCGTGTCCGACGAAGCCTGGGCCACCGATCCCTCCACCTATGTCTGCAACGGCCCGTATACCATCACCGGATGGGACCACAACAGCGTGATCACCCTTGAGAAGAACCCGAACTATATCGATGCGGCGAATATCAAGATGGATACGATCAAGTTCTATCTGTCCGACGACGCGAACAACATGCTCACGAACTTCCTGAACGGCGAGTGGCAGCTTGTTGACGAGGTCCCGACCAACGAGATGGCCCGCATGAAGGAAGAGTATCCGGACGAGTTTGTCGTCGCAGGACAGCTCGGCACCTACTATGTGTGCTGGAACGTCAACGAGGAGATCCTGCCCGCCGATGCCGGCCTTGAGGGCGCCGATGCCGAGAACGCCAGAGCCGAGATCCGCAGGGCCGTCGGTCTGCTCTTCGACCGCAACTATATCGTCGAGGAGATCGGCCAGGCCGGTCAGGTTCCCGCCTCCTCCTTTGTCGCCATGGGTATGACCAACCCCGACGGCAGCCAGTTCTATCAGACCGCAGGCTCCAGCGAGGAGTATGACGGTTACTACAACGTCGCGGCTGACGCACTGGAAGACAACTACACCCAGGCGATGGAAGTCCTGAAGAAGTATTATTCCTACGACGAGACCACCGGCATGATCTCCAACTTCCCGACCATGACCTATCTCTACAACACCAACGAGAACCACAAGGCCATCGGTGAGTACCTCCAGAGTGCGCTGGCCGGTGTCGGCATCACGATGAACCTGGAGAACCAGGAGTGGGCCACCTTCCTGAACACCCGTAAGAACGGCGACTACTCCATCGCCCGCAACGGATGGCTCGCCGACTACAACGACCCGATCTGCTTCCTGGATATGTGGACGACCAACTCCGGCAACAACGACGTCCAGTTCGGCAGAGACGCGCACGCTGCTCTGGCGATCTACAGCCTGGATCTCACGGATCTCGGCTATGACGTCAAGGTCGAGAACGGCACCTGGGCCGAGACCTACGATGTGCTGATCAGGACCATCAAGGGCTGCACCGATAACGAGGTCCGCTACGAGCTGATGCACCGCGCCGAGGATCTCCTCATGAGCACCGGCTGCATCTGCCCGCTGTACTTCTACACCGATCCTTACATGATCAGCTCTTCTGTCGACGGCTTCTTCGCCAACCCGCTCGGCTACAAGTACTTCATGTACTGCACGGTTGCATAACCGCAGATTCTGTCTCAGACTCCCCGGACTCCGGTCCGGGGAGTTTTTGCGAAAAAAGCCCCTCGGTCCTATTGCAATTTGACAGAAGGAATGGTAAAATCCCCCTCTGTGTAAAAATGAGACGGGAGAGATTGGAATGGACAAACTGAGAAATATCGCGATCATCGCCCACGTCGACCACGGGAAGACAACGCTGGTTGACGAGATGCTGAAGCAGTCGGGCGTATACCGCGAAAATCAGGAGATCGTGGACCGCGTGATGGACTCCAACGACCTGGAGCGGGAGCGCGGCATCACCATCATGGCAAAAAATACCGCCGTGTTTTACGGCGATACCAAGATCAATATTGTCGACACCCCGGGCCACGCCGACTTCGGCGGCGAGGTGGAGCGCATCCTGAAGATGGTCAACGGCGTCATCCTGCTGGTGGATGCCGCCGAGGGGCCCATGCCGCAGACCCGCTTTGTGCTGAGCCGTGCGCTGGAGCTCGGTCATCGGGTGATCGTCGTGGTCAACAAGATCGACCGGCCGGATAAGCGCATCCACGAGGTCATCGACGAGGTACTGGAGCTTCTGATGGACCTGGACGCGACGGATGAACAGCTGGATTCACCGATGCTGTTCTGCTCCGGGCGCAACGGCACCGCGAGCTATTCCCCCGACGTCGTCGGGACGGACCTGAAGCCGCTGTTCGAGACGATTCTGGAATACATCCCGGCGCCGGAGATGAACCTGGACGCACCCTTCCAGATGCTGGTCAGCAGCCTGGACTACAACGAGTATGTCGGCCGCATCGCCATCGGGCGGATCGAGCGCGGCATTGTCCGTCAGAACCAGGAGATCGAGGTCTGCAACTTCCACCGTCCGGAGGACGCGCCCATGAAGGCGAAGGCCGTGTCACTCTATCAGTTCGACGGTCTGAACCGGGTGCAGGTGACGGAGGCGGGCGCGGGGAACATCATCGCCATGAGCGGCATCGGCGACATCACCATCGGCGATACGATCTGCGCGAAGGGCTTTGCCGAGCCGCTGGGCTTTGTGAAGATCTCTGCGCCGACCCTGGAGATGACCTTCTCGGTCAACGACAGCCCCTTTGCCGGGCGGGAAGGCAAGTTTGTGACCTCGCGGCAGATCCGGGACCGGCTGATGCGCGAGACCCTGAAGGACGTGTCTCTCCGCGTAAGCGACGTGGAGAACAGCACGGACAGCTTTAACGTCGCCGGCCGCGGCGAGATGAGCCTTTCAATCCTCATCGAGACCATGCGCCGTGAGGGCTATGAGTTTCAGGTCAGCCCTCCCCGCGTCCTGTATCAGGAGATCGACGGCAGGCTCTGCGAGCCGGTAGAGCGGGTGGTCGTGGACGTACCGCAGGACAGCATGGGATCGGTCATGGAGAAGCTCGGCGCGAGAAAGGGTGAATTCCTGGAGATGACGCCGGTGGGAAGCCGGATCAAGATGGAGTTTCTGGTGCCGTCACGCGGCCTCTTCGGATATCGGAACGAGTTTCTGACGGATACGAAGGGGGAGGGCATCCTCGCCTCCGTATTTGAGAAATACGAGCCCTACAAGGGAGAGATCGCCAGAAGAAACACCGGCTCGCTGATCGCGTTTGAGACCGGCGAGGCGGTTGCCTACGGCATCTGGAACGCGCAGGAGCGGGGCGCCATGTTCATCACCCCGGGGACAAAGGTCTACGGCGGCATGGTGGTCGGCGTGTGCCCGAAGTCTGAGGACGTTCCGGTCAACGTCTGCCGGACCAAGCACCTGACCAACACGCGTGCATCCGGCTCGGATGAGGCCCTGCGCCTGGTCCCGCCGAGGATCCTGAGCCTGGAGCAGTGCCTGGAGTTCCTCGCGGACGACGAGCTGCTGGAGGTCACGCCGAAGAGCCTGCGGCTGCGCAAGAGCATCCTTGACCACAGCCTCCGTATGAAGACCCTGATGAGAAACCGCTGAAAACATCCACAGTAATACAACACCCCGGAGCCCTTCAGAAAGCTCCGGGGTAAACTTATCACAGGCGCAGATGTGTTCCGTGAGACGGATCCGGAACCTTATCCGGAGCCCGGGGCATTCCCACTGACTGTGATCAGCCCCTGCAGCGCTTCAAACTTCTTCTCGCCGATGCCGGGGACACGCATGAGCTCTTCTGGCTGCCCGAAGGGCCCGTGCTGAGCGCGGTAGGAGACGATGGCCCCGGCGAGGGAGGAGCCGATGCCGGGAAGCAGCTTCAGGCGCTCCGTGTCGGCGGTATTCAGGTCGACGGTCTCGCCCGGCGGAAGCGTCCGGCGCGCGTTATGACCCTCCAGAAGCAGCGACTCCGGTACCTCGTGCGTATGCACACGGACGCCCTCCTCCGGCATGAACCGCAGCGCGGCAAAGAGAAGCCAGAGCAGATAAAGGGCAGTCAGCGCGAGGCTCAGGAAAAGCGCGGTTTGTTTCTTCATAGGCATAAAAAAGCGTTGCATTTCCCCGATACAGACTTTATAATATCAGACACGACAGCCACGGCCATGCCGGGCACAGGGCCCGGACATGGATACTATACCATAAACTGACCGCAAACGGGAGACCAAAATGAAAAAAATCAAGCTGCTTCCGATGATCCTGTGTATCTGTATGATCACCGCATTCCTCTGCCCGACGGCATATGCGTCCTCGGCTCCCGAACTGAACGGAAAAAACATCGTCCTTGCGGATCTGAACACCGGAAGGGTGATTTATTCACGCGGGGCGGACACGGTTGTGGCTCCGGCAAGCCTGACCAAGATCATGACCGTCCTTCTGGCGGTGGAGGCGATTGAGCGGGGTGAACACAGCCTGGACGAGATCGTCGTGGCGAAAGAAGACTGTCGGACCGGCCTGGATGACGAGAGCAGCAGCGCGAATATCGTCGTAGGTGAACAGCTCACCTACCGGGATCTGCTGTATGCGTCGATGATCCATTCGGCGAGCGACGCCTGCAACGTGCTGGCCTCGCTGCTGGGCGGAAGCATCAGCGGCTTCGTGGACCAGATGAACCAGCGGGCGAAGGAGCTCGGCTGCGAGGTTACCCACTTTGAGGACCCGAACGGTCTCTCCAACAGCAACCAGACGACGGCGTACGAGATGTTCCTGATCACCCAGGAGGCGATCTCTCACGATTATTTCATGGTGGTCTGCAACATCGCGGACGTCACCATCCCGGCGACAAATGCCAGCGGGGAGAGGGAATACCACAACTCCAACTCCCTGATCAGCAGCCAGTCCTATTACGGCGGAAACCGCTACCTCTATCCCGGAGCGGCCGGGGTCAAGACCGGCTATACCAGGGCTGCGGGCTACTGCCTGATCTCGACGGCAGAGCGGGAGGGCCTGCATTTTCTGGCCGTCGTGATGGGCTGCGACGGATGGCTGAATGCCGGGATCGAAGACTATATGAACTTCGAGGATACCATCAAGCTCTATGACTGGGCCTTCAGCGACTTCAGCTACCGGAACGTGATCGAGACCGGAAAACCGGTCTATGAGCTGGACGTGGCCCTGGCCCAGGACCACGCGAAGGCGGTCCTCTATCCGCAGCAGGGACTGCGTCTGCTGCTGCCGCGGGATACGACGGAGGACGACATCGAGCTGGCCTTCAACATCCCGGATACCCAGCTCACCGCGCCGATCCGTGCGGGAGAGATCCTCGGTGAGGCGAGCGTCAGTGTGAACGGAGAGGTCTACGGTACCGTGAATCTGGTGACCCGGGAGGCTGTGGATCTCGCCCGCACCGAGTACATGCGCCGTCAGATCGTCACCTTCTTCTCCAACGACTGGGTGATCGGAGTCACACTGGTCATCCTGCTGCTCATCGCGATCTACATCACCCTGCAGATCCGCTACCGGAAAGCAAGACAGAAGTATCTGGAGGAGCGCCGGGAGGCGGAGCTGCGCCGGCGCCGCCGTCAGCAGGAGATGGAGGAGAAGCGCCGGGCCGGCTGGGACTTGTAAGACACCGTAATCTGTGATATAATACCCATTTGCGAGATGAAATCATTTGTTATCTTCGGAGGCAAAGTATGACCAAAATTGATATTTTTTCCGGCTTTCTCGGCGCCGGAAAGACAACCCTGATCCGCAAACTGATCCAGGAGGGCTATCAGGGAGAGAAACTGGTTCTGATTGAAAACGAGTTCGGCGATATCGCCATTGACGGAGGATTCCTCCAGGATGCAGGAGTACAGATCACGGAGATGAATTCCGGCTGCATCTGCTGCACACTGGTGGGCGACTTTACGAAGGCGCTCCGCAAGGTGATTGAGGACTATGCCCCGGACCGTATCCTGATTGAGCCGTCCGGCGTGGGCAAGCTGTCCGACGTTGCGGCGGCAGTGGAGCGCGTGGAAGGCGCGGAGATCGGATCGAAGACCACGGTGGTGGATCCCGGCAAGGCAAAGATGTACGCCAAGAACTTCGGCGAGTTCTTCACCGATCAGGTTGCATCTGCAGACCTGCTTGTCATGAGCCGTACCGATACCGTCAGTGAGAAGAAAGTTCAGGAGGCGGCGGAGCTTCTGAAGGAGATCAACCCGGAGGCCGCCCTGCTGACCACCCCCTGGGCAGAGCTCAAGGGCAGCCAGATTGTGGAAGCCATGCAGGAAAACGGCCTGCGTGCCCAGATGGAAGCCCTGAAGCATGAGCATGAGCATCACCACCATCACCACGACCATGACGAGGAAGACGGGGAGTGCTGCCACGGACATCACCATCATGACCACGATGAGGAAGAGTGCGACGATCCGGAGTGCGAATGCCACCATCACCACGACCATGACGAGGAAGACGGGGAGTGCTGCCACGGACATCACCACCATCACGACCACGATGAGGAAGAGTGTGACGATCCGGAGTGCGAGTGCCACCATCATCACGGACATCACCATCATCATGCGGATGAGATCTTCAGCAGCTGGGGAATGGAGACCCCGGTGAAGTTCAGCGAGGCGATCCTGCGCGAGAAGCTGGGCAGGCTCTCGGATACGGAATGCTACGGTGAAGTGCTGCGCGCCAAGGGCATCGTGAATGCCAGCGACGGCGACTGGCTGTACTTTGACTACGTCCCGGGCGAGACGGATATCCGCCGGGGCAGCGCACAGGTAACCGGGCGCTTCTGCGTGATCGGCGCACACATGAAGGAAGCCGCCCTGAAGGAGCTGTTCAGCATTGCCTAAAAAGAGACAGGATATGCCGGTGTATCTCTTCACCGGCTTTCTTGAAGCGGGGAAGACCCGCTTCATTCAGGAGACGCTGGAGGACAGACGCTTCTGCAACGGAGAGAAGACGCTGCTGCTTCTGTGTGAGGAAGGGGAGGAGGAATACTCCCCTGACGAATTCGCGTCCAAAACGATACAGATCCGGGTTCTGGACGGGCAGGACGAGCTCACGCCCGAGCATCTCGAGAAGCTGGCCGACGAGACCGACGCGGAGCGGGTCGTGGTGGAATATAACGGCATGTGGCTCCTGGACAGCCTGTATACGGCGATGCCGGAAAACTGGATGGTCTATCAGGAATTCATGTTTGCCGATGCAAATACAATTCTCCTGTATAACAAAAACATGCGGCAGCTCGTCTATGACAAGCTGAAGAGCGCCGAGCTGGTGGTTTTCAACCGTTTTCAGCCCGGCATGGACAAGATGGAATACCATAAGCTGGTGCGCGCCGCCTCCCGCAGGGCGGACATCGCCTATGAGTATCCGGACGGCAAGGTTGAGTACGACGACATTGTCGATCCGCTGCCCTTCGATCTGGACGCCCCGGTGGTGGAGATCGGGGATGAAGACTTTGCCACGTGGTACCGCGATCTCTCGGAAGAACCGAAGAAGTACGAGGGGAAGACCGTGCGCTTCAAATGCCGCGCTCTGGTGCGGCAGAAGCTCCCGGCGGAGACCTTTGTCGTCGGGCGGCACGTCATGACCTGCTGCGTGGAGGATATCCAGTTTGCGGGCCTTGTATGCCAGTGGGAGAAGGCCAGAACCGTAGAGGACGAGAGCTGGATGATCCTGACGGCAAGGGTAAACTTCAAGTTCAACCGCGCCTACGGCAAGCGGGGCCCGGTACTGACCTATCTCAGCGCCGAACCGTGTGAGCCGCCGGAACAGGCGGTCGCCACCTTCTACTGAACCCGATGAAGTATCGCTGCCTGGTATTTGACCACGACGATACGACGGTCAACAGTACCGCGACCATCCATCATCCCTGCTTTGAGCAGTTCCTTCGGGACTATTATCCGGGGCGCAGCTGCGATCTGAAGGAATATTTCCTGAAGAATTTCTCGCCGGGCTTCCTGCCGATGTGCCGGGAGGAGTACGGCATGGACGACGAGATGATCGAGCTGGAGGGACGCTACTGGCGGGATTATGTCCGCAGCCGGATCCCGCAGGCCTATCCGGGGATCGGAGAGATCATGTGGAAGCATCGAAACGAAGGCGGGCTGCTGGCGGTGATTTCGCATTCGATGCGGGAGAACATCCTGCGCGATTATGCCGCCAACGGCCTTCCGGAGCCGGACCTGGTATTCGGCTGGGAGATGCCCCCGGAAAAGCGCAAGCCGGCGGCCTGGCCGCTGGAAGAGACCATGAGAAGATTCTCGCTGGAGCCGGATGAGCTGCTGGTGATCGATGACCTGAAGCCCGGCTATGACATGGCGGCAGAATGCGGCGTGCCTTTCGCTGCGGCAGGATGGGCCAATGACATCCCGGAGATCGAAGCATTCATGAGACAGAACTGCAGCATGTATTTCAAACGGGTCCAGGACCTTGCGGCATATCTTCAGTAACGGCTGAACCGTAACACCGGCGGGAGAGGAAAGGAGAAGCAGTCATGACGCCTGTGCTGTATATTGTGATCCCGTGCTACAACGAGCAGGAGGTCCTGCCGATCACTGCGCCGATGTTTCTTGGCAAAATCCGCGAGCTGACGGAGCGGGGAAAGATCAGCGACGACAGCCGCGTGCTGTTCGTCAATGACGGAAGCCGGGACAGAACCTGGGAGATCATCAGCGAGCTGGCAAGGCAGGACTGCCACTATGCCGGCATCTCGCAGAGCCGGAACCGCGGACATCAGAACGCGGTGCTGGCGGGCCTGATGGAGGCGAAGGACCGCTGTGACATCACCATCTCCATCGACTGTGACGGCCAGGACGACATCAACGCCATGGATGCCATGGTGGATGCATATCTGGACGGCTGTGACGTGGTCTACGGCGTGCGCTCCAGCAGGGAGACAGACAGCTTCTTCAAACGCTTCACGGCGCAGGGCTTCTATAAGTTTCTGGCTGCCATGGGGGCGGAGGTCGTATATAACCACGCCGACTACCGACTGATGAGCGCGAGGGTGCTGAAGGAATTTGCCAACTATCATGAGGTCAATCTCTTCCTGCGGGGGCTGGTGCCGCTGGTCGGCTTCAAGAGTACCAGCGTGAGCTATTCCCGTGCGGAGAGAATCGCGGGGGAGAGCCACTATCCGCTGAAGAAGATGATTGCCCTGGCGGTGGACGGCATCACCAGCCTCTCGGTCAAGCCTCTGCGCCTCATCACCAGCGTGGGACTGTTTGTCGCACTGGTGAGCTTTCTGGGCTGCCTGTGGGCGCTGATCACGGCGCTCTGCGGAAGAGCCGTTGCCGGCTGGGCCAGCATGACCTGCATCATCTGTCTGATGAGCGGCGTGCAGCTTGTAAGCCTCGGCATCATCGGAGAGTATATCGGCAAAATCTATCTGGAGACCAAAGCGCGGCCTCGATATATCATCAGCGAGCGCACGGACAACATGTCTGTGGGAACGGAAAAGCTCCCTCTGTCAGGTGAAAAGTAAGAGGATTTTCCATACAATTTATTAAAAATAGGTTAAAAGTGGGGGAAAACCCCGGAATATTGCTTAAAACGGCGGCCAAAATCGAGCCAAACTCTTGACGAAATGGACAAATCGTTGTATTATGACCAACGATTAGGGTATTTTTCCATTTTCTCTGAACGGAGGAACGACCGAATGAAGATTATTCCAGAAGTAAAATGCCGCAGGTGCGGTGAGAGCTTCTCTGCGTTGAGGAGTCGCTGCCCGAACTGCGGCACGCGGCGTGTCTCACAGAGCAGCCGTACTCCTGCACCGACCCCGAGCACGATGAAGGGTACCGCAGCTTATGAGCGCGCTGAGACAAATACAAGATGGCAGTTGATTTTTGGCCTGATTCTGGTCATCGCTGTGATCCTGGCGGTGATCGTGATGGTATCGACAAGCCTGAGCGGTCTTGACAACCAGAGCGGACGCGGCAGCAAGAACAACCTCACCGCAACCCCGACTCCTTCGGCGATCGTATCCGCAGCTCCCACTCCGGAGGCTCCGCCGACGCCGACCCCGACGCCGACCCCGACGGTTGACAACATCAACATCGAGTGCTTCGGTACCGTCGTCAAGGACGAGTTCACGATGTCCATGAGCCGTGACCCGAAGATCACCCTGCAGGCGACGGTTCTGCCGATGGAGGTCTTCACGACGGAGAATACCAGGATCACCTGGAAGAGCAGCGACGAGTCTCTCTTCATCGTTACGCCGAGCGCCGACACCAGAAGCTGCGTGGTCGAGATGCTGCAGACCGGCGGTCCCGGAACACTGACAGTCACCTGCAACGGCTTCTCCGTCACGCTGACGGTACGGCTTGTAAACTGACAGAAACTGAAGAAAACACAGAGTCTCATCAGGGACTCTGTGTTTTCTTCTTGCCTCTTAGCATGAAACTGTGTATAATCAGAGAGAAACAGGCGACCGCAAAGCTACCGGGGGAGATGACAGAATGAAAAAGGTAATCGTATTCGGCGGGGGAACGGGTCTCTCCTGCCTTCTGTCAGGGCTGAAGCTGTTCCCCCTTGATGTGACAACGGTAATTACGGTCAGCGACAACGGGAGCAGCACCGGTGTGCTGAAGCGGGAGCTGGACATCCCGGCGGTCGGGGACATCGGCAAGGTGCTGATCGCCATGGCGAATGTCGACGAGGACTTTACCAAGCTGCTGGGATACCGCTTTTCGCGGGACGGCAGCCTGTACAACCACCCGGTCCGCAACATCATGCTGGCGGCACTGATCGACCTGAAGGGGAATCTGTCCGAGGCCGTGAACTGCATGAGCCGGATGCTGAATATCCGCGGGACGATCCTTCCGCTGACAGAGGAGAAGGTTGAGCTCGTCGGGATCAACGGATCTGAGGAATACTACGGGCAGGTTGCTGTAAGCGCGAACGCACAGAACATCCGCAGGCTCGACTATGACCACAGAATCCACGTCAGCGACGCCGTCATCGAAAAGATCGGGGAGGCGGATCTGATCATCTTTTCGCCCGGCAGTCTGTATACCAGCATCCTGCCGCACCTTCTGTCTCCGGAGATGCTGAAGGCCTTTGCGGCAGCCAGAGCCCCGATCCTCTACGTCAGCAACATCGTGACACAGCCGGGAGAGACGGACCACTACAGCGTCAGCGAGCATGTCGGGGTGCTTAACAGCTATCTGAAGGACAGAAAGGTGGATATCGTCCTCTCCAATAACAGCATGCCGGATCCGGAGATCGCAGAGCATTATCTGAAAACGGAAGGAAAAGAGCCGGTTCTGCTCGACAGGGAAGCAATCCGCAGCATGGATGCGGAGCTGATTGAAGATGATCTGCTCAGCGTCGACGACGGTGCGATCCGGCACAATGCACTGAAGACCGCATTCCAGATCTTCGCCTGGCTGATGCGGAACGAATGAGAACCGGAGAATAATACAACCAGGAAATAAACTGTTGACAAATCGGGCAGTCTGTGCTATCCTATATAAGCTCTCAGGAGAATTGAATATCGCGGGGTAGAGCAGCTGGTAGCTCGTCGGGCTCATAACCCGGAGGTCGTTGGTTCAAATCCTTCCCCCGCAACCATGTTTTCCAACACTGGCTTTAATGTCGATTCGATGTTAAAGTCAGTGTTGTTTTTTTCGCGTTTTGCTTCGATTCTTGAAATAAGCAGATGAATTGCTTTTTCATCTGGAGCTTCTTTAATAGATTGCAGCCATGCTTTGACTGTATCAACAGTGTAGTCTGCAGGAGGCTCCACATTTTTAAGCTGTTCAATTTCGTCTTTTAAGGTCTGCATCTTAGCTGAGATATCCTTGATTACAGCTTCGGGAAGAACTGCTGCCGTCAGGTTTGTCATAAGAGTCTCGTATGCAGCTTCCTTTTCAGAGATCCTCTTGGCTACGCTCTTCTTAAAGCTTTCAATACGGTCACTCTCATGACCGTTGTATGTCCTCAGGAGTGTAGCAATCTTTGTTTGTGTGTCATCGGAAAGGATGTACCCGAGAAATGCCTTTGCAGCATTATCAACATCTTCGACTCTAACCATTGAATTTCCGCACTTGGCGGGGCATCGATAGTCAATGTATTCATGACCTTTTTTACGGCGTTTGTAGACGTGCATCTTTCCCCCACAGCAGGCGCAGTATACAAGTCCGCTACAAAGGTAGTTGCCTTTTTTCCCTGTGCGTTTTCGGCTGTCCATTATAATTTGCACTTTCTTGAATAAAGTCTTGCTGATGATAGGTTCAAATGCGTTGTCAATTCTGATCGCATTAGGCTTTGTCCGGCGATCAGAACGAGATTCGGCTTCTGTTGTGCAGTATAGATATACTCCACAGTACCGCTCATTACGCAAAATCTCATATATCTGGGGGTATTTAATTTCTTTTCCACGCTTCCCCTTTATTCCGGCAGCTTTCATCTCAGAAATAAGGTTCTTGAATCCAGTTCCATCCACGACACACTGAAACATTTTCTTTACATATGCTGCCTCAATCTCATTTATAACATATTTCTGATCAACAACATCGTACCCAAAGGGAGCGACCCCGCCATTGTGTAACGCCTTTAAGGCTGTTTCACGATGGCCTTTTTTTGTCTCTGCTGCCAAATTTTCTGAGTAGTATTCTGATAAACTCCACATCAGGTCACGCACAATCTTGCTCTCATTTGATTCCCCAAAATCTTGTGCGACCGCAACAAGTTTGATGCCCTCTTTCTGAAGCTTGGTATCAAGGGAGACATGCTCGCGCATCGAACGGGCAATGCGATCGTACTTGTGAATCAAGATCGTATCAAATGTATGTGTTTTGATATCCAGAAGCATTCGCTGATAATCCTGACGCAGTGCTGTCTTGTTTTCGCGCCCGGAGATGGCTTCATCCTTATATATTCTGATGATTTTGATATCATGAAATTTAGCGTACTCTTCGCAGGCACGAACCTGAGCTTCAATACTATTCTCAGTTTGACGGTCAGAGCTATAGCGGGCGTAAATCACAGCTGTCATGTCAATACCAACCTAACTACGACAAGTGGGCATCAAGCTTTTCTTTTTGAACAGTCTGATGATACCCATCGCTAAAAGCTTCTTCGTAGTCGGATCTGCTGGGAAAACAATCATAATGATTTACAAACTCAGATAAGGTGCCTTCCACTATTTCCGGATCCTGCAACTCCTCCAACTCAGTTTTGATTTCAAAGGCCCTTTCTTCTGCGCCATAATCAAATCCGCTACTTATGAGATATTCTTGCAGATCCTTAAGTCTCTTCTGTATACCATCATCCACTTCTTGAGGAAACGGCGATTGCAATTCTTGACGATAAAGCTCCCTTTCAACAGTGTAGAGAAGAAGCTTGATCCTTGAAATGGATGCTTTTTTCTTTATAAGGTCCGAAGCCATCTTAGCAGATTCAAAAATAGAACGATCACGAACGTCGATACCATATTCTTCTTGAATATATTCTTCAATTTCTTGACGCGTATACAACTCTGAAAAAACTGAAGAGTTCAAGATTTGTTTCAGGAGCTCCGCAATTAATACATCTCGAGCTTCATTACGCGGGCTATCCTGGATAATCGAAGCCAGTGTGAAAAGACTCTCTTTCGATTTTTCTGAAACACCATTAGTATTTTTGGCAATAGCTTCACCAAGAGATGTTGGGGAACACTTCAAATCACTACTTTCACCCAACAAGATAGGAGTATCTACATCCAGAATTGAAGCAACTTCGAGCAATGTTGCAGCACTGATTGCTCGTTTGCCAGACTCCCAAAAGCACATAGTGGTTCTGTCCACGCCAAGAAGTTTGGCGAGTTCCTCTTGCCTCACACCTTTACTCCGGCGTACAACCGCTATTCTGCGGCCAATTTTCTGCCTCAACTCAGAACTATTGTATGAAGACGTCTTTTCTGTCATCTTTTTGTCCAACCTTTCCTTTTTTTCAGAGACAATAATACACTATATGTTGCGTTTTGTCAAATATTAATATATTCTGAATTTTAAAAATCGAAAAAATGCTTTTTTTTGACAACATAAAAACGCTAAGATATAATGTGAGCAATAGTAAAGAAATTGCTTCAAAAAAGTGGAAATGCAATAGATCGAATACTATTGCGAATTAAAAAAGTGGAAGGGGGGAATCGCGTGATTGATCAGATGATAAGTGTACCAATCGCTGCGTCTTATATCGTAGAAGGTGGACAGATTGTCAATGAAGAGATCACATATGGCCAGATTCCTGTCCAAATTCTCACCGACTTCCTTCTGCAAGGGTTTGCCATTGATTCAGAAAGTCTTTGTCGCCCGGAAGGGAACCCATTATGATGCCTATAATGAATTCACCTATGGAGGCAACTCTGGAAGCAACTACCCACACAGTAAGAAAAGGTGCAGCCAATATGGAAGAAAGCTTAAAACCGGATGGATGGAAAAAGATAAGCATGGGATGTTCATACAGCATCAAGTATGACAATCGATTTGACCTTTACACAAGACGGAGAAATCTTAAGCACATCATGGAATCGAATTCAAAAGATTTTGAAAATCTTTTCAATAAAGCTTCTCAAAAAAGTAAGGAAAACGAGGCGTTTTGTATGGTGTCAAATCACGGATTGGGAGGCCCATACCGCGATTTGACACCGTGCGATAATCCTGAAAGCTGCGGTGGCCTTCCTGTTCTGGCCTCTTTTGAAAATTATGATTCACTAAGATGTCTTCGCAATGGAAATACCTGCATCGTTATCGGATACGATACTGAATGGATATATCCCGTCAACAGCGTTCGAAGAATCCTCAGCTGGCAGTTTGCGGTAATCAAAGATTCCGATTTGTTGGAGTTCGTTTTTTTGCGCAAAACTAAAAAGTATAATCTCAGCTTGGAGATGGCTTTAGGATGTATTCTTGATAATTTGGGTATTGAATCGACTGATGTGCGCAAAATTAGAACTTATACCTCTTTGGGCGATATCGTGCCTTCTACCGGTGAACGTGAAGTGCAAGTCTTCGACAATTATAAAGATGCTGAGATAGCCTCGAAATGCGATTTTGCTGATGGGAAAAAGGTGAAAGTGGTTCGTGATTACTCCTTAATCCAAGCTATTCCCGTGAACTTGGTTTGTCATGCTGGCATGGGTGATATCTCAGCCTTTGATCAGCATTCTAAGAGTTGTATTGACATCATTCGGTATTGCAGTGCGATTGATGGTGGATTAGTTACTCTGCAGCCTGTAAAGGTGGTTGTGAATAGTCTTAATCCCCGCTATAACGATGGTGGAAGTAATCCTCATGCATATTCCGTGAATCTGGAAATATCAGACACCAAGTGCCATGCTCCAAATGGAATGAAATCATTAAAAGCTCTTGGAAAAGTTGTTAAATGGGAAAAAGTCACTCTTCCAGAGGGGTGTATCAGCCAAATGGATAAGTTGCTTGTTGATGATCCAAGAGCCTATTTTGAATATGCCAGTAACGACAGTGTTGTTCCACTGCTTTATGCTGCGTCTATCTATGGTTTTAACCGTAAAATACCAGTAACAATTACCTCCGCTACAGCTGCAGTTGTAAAAAATATAATGATGAATGCTTTACATGTGGATAATGGTGCTACTTTTGAACGCGTGTATCGAGGGCTGAAAACAGAGAAACACGGACTGGTAGAACGAGATGATAAGCCCGGATACGTGGAGAGCACCAGTAAAGTACCAATTTCGGACAGAGCAAATACAATCCAATACTATGCTTCTCAGGCATTTCACGGTGGCTATAATAGCTCCTCAGAGATCGGCTATTTTCCCTATACGACTTGGGATTATGATCTGCAGAATGCGTATCCTACTGCTATGTGCCTCGTTTATGATGTGGATTGGGAGAATCCTATACGGTCGGAAATCCAAGATAGAGAACTGACTTTGGATGACTTCACCAATCCGAAAAATGGCGAGTTGAATCCTATATCGATGTTTATTGGCTATGTTTCATTTGAATTTCCTGAGAGCGTAAAATATCCATGTATACCAGTAATTGTTGACGGAATTCCAATCTTTCCCAGAACTTCCAAAGGGATGCAAGGTGTTTATGCTTGCGGCCCTGAAATCTGTCTGGCACTTCGCTTAGGTGCAAAAGTCGTGTGTGAACGTGGTTATTTTATAAATGCTCTAATTGATGCTGAAAGCGGTAAGGTGTCATACTCTCTTCGAGCAGCGATAAAACAGTTGGTGGTTGACAGATCAGTGGCTAAGACGGTTCATGGAAAGCATTCAATCGAGGAGTTGATCTTGAAAGAGATGGTCAGTTCTGTGTATGGGAAAAATGCGCAAAATGTCGTGCAAAAACAGACTTGGAGTGCAAAGTCTGGCGGTATGGAAGATATTGGACCCTCTGCAATAACAAATCCTGTCAGCGCGTGCATGATAACATCCATTGTCCGGGCTGTACTTTTAGCAGCACAGAATCAGTGTAATGGACTTGGGTACATGACTTGTTCTGTGACTACCGATGGATTCATCAGTGACATACCTGAGAACAAACTGAAAAGTCTCGATTTGTATGGACTGAGATCTGTAATGGAGCAATCCCGGATTTTCCTCACGGAGAACAAAAGTCGTGAAATCTGGGAGATAAAGCATTCGCAGAACGATCTCGTGAATTTCACAACAAGAGGTAATGTCAGTTTGCTACCCGATGGTGTATGCGCACATAACGGCGCGAAATCTGGTTATGAAGAAGACAGTTATGAAGATCGCAAATGGCTGATGGAATCTGTGTTGTCAAGAGATGGACCTGTTCCGTATAAAGTGTTGTTATTTACAGAGTTTAAAGATCTTGTCATGGGCTCTGAATTCAATGATAAAGAAGTCACTCGCAGTATTCGAATGGATTTTGATATGAAGCGAAAACCTGATAGATCAAGCTTTGTTCAGAAATACGTACCATTAGAAGATCGAATGTATGAGATGACAAGTTTCAGTACCAAACCCTTTGATTCTGTTAGCGAATACGAAGAATTTCGTAATAGAAAAGAAACAGTAACATGTCTCAGAACCTTGAAAGACTGGGAGCTTTTCTGGTTTAAGACAGATGCCAGGAGTACAAAAGCCAAGCCTCGAAATATGAAGTGGTGTGTGCTGTATTCTTGCATTATGTATTATCGTGCTGGTCTGTGTAGTATTCCCATGCTGGATAAGCTTACTGGACAAGCACGAGATGATTGGATCAATAGCCATAATGACAGCGGAAAGCTGTTTACTGGGAACGACTGGAAGAATGCAGGTAAAAAGGATCGTCAGAAGAATATTCTCCCGCGCAATATGATGAATGATAAACTGTTAGAGCTACAGTCTGACGGCGTTTAAGGAAAGCATTTAAGAACTTGGTTAACCATTGGTATGAAGTTCAGCTATGATGACATCTTGTCGTCTCTGCCAATTCTATGGATAGTGTAGAAAAAAACAGAGTTGTATAGCAATTTTTTTTCGGAAACATTTTTTGAATTGAATACGATGTCGACATGAATCAGAGTGAGTTCGAAGTTATCCAAAGAGTTCTCAATTTGATTGGAGTCGATTTGATATATATAATTTGCTTCCCAAGTTCTCTGACGTTATCTGCAAAGAAATTCGTTTTTTGGTTGCTGTGCAACAGCATTTGTGACCCATCCAGTTGGACCGCCATGATCATGAATGATGCGGTTTCCGCCAACGCAATTTTGAAGCGTGCAACGAGGCTCTACACCGTCATGATTAAGCCAAAAGCGACCAGCTAAACCGGCCGCTGACTGACCGCCGGGCGGCCGTTGGTCACCACATCAGCGGCCGCTTCGCCGCACTGATTACACTTCAAAACAGGGCTGCCGCTGGCACCGCTTAGCTGCCGCTACGGCCGCATCGACTGCCGTCGGCCACCGCCGATTGCATTATGATGTGAGCCTTTACGAATTACCATTTCAGATAAAGGAAAAAAAGAACGATGCGTGATGAGACCATTGATCAGTCTCTCTGCATCGTTCTTTTCATCCACTTTGATGGGTTGTTGGAAAGTTTTCTCTAACGGTCATTTTACATCCATTTTTATATGTATGTTCAACTCTTTCGCTTCATATGTTTAAATGGACAATCCCGACAGACTTACATTCATCGCCTACGTAGAATATAATCCTTCGGTCCTATCAGGCTGTGTTATCGTTCATCTAACAAGCAATGTGCCGTATGGAGTCAGAGCAAGCTGCCAGTTCACTGATGAGTATGATTCATTCTAACCTCATGATCGCGGTCGATAGTTTCCTGTATCGCACGGCAGATGAAGGCGTTTGTTGATTCACCCTGTTCGGCAGCGTGCGCTGCAATAACATCACGGAATCCTTTTCTCACACGCAAACGCACCGATTCGACCGTTTCAGTATTGTATTTAGCCTCGGCACGTTTAAGCGCTTCTCTTGATGCCAATGCACATCACCTTCCTTCAAAACGTCAATCACACACGGAAATAATTATTGCAAAATTATCTCGCAAGAATGCTTGACATATGGTACCATATATGGTAGTATAATCTCAGAAAATAAAAGAACGGCAGTGCCTCGGGGTTGCCGCCCCGGAGCACCTGCGCAGGTGAGAGTAGCACCTACACAACGGAATTAACCGCACCGTCTAAAGACATTATAATGCAGCTCCGGCTTTTTTGCAAGAGCGGATCTGATAAGTATGTGTCAAGATGAGACGGTACAGATATAATCCGGGTCATAGAACCCTCTGTGACACTGTGTTTGGCTATGCCTGCACGGTGTCTTTTGTTTTCCAAAAAAAAAACAACTTTTATGGAGGGTTCTCAAGTATTATGAAGAAAGCAAAAAAAACAAATGACAGCTTAAATCTAATCGCAATGTACCAGATTGAGGAGCGGATCACAAACAAGCAGCTCGCGAATATTCTCGGAGAATCTGTCGGAAGAGCTTGTGCTGCCCGTGACATGCGACAAGCTCCTCAAAAGCAGGTTAGAGTACTGGCAGCGTTCGAAGGAATTTCTGTTGCAGAGTTTTTTGAACGCTACGGGAACTGTGCATGAGGGGAGCGGGAAAGAAAATGCCTAAAAGAAAAACCTGCTCTCGGCCTGACAGCTTGCTTGGATATCTGAGGCTCAAAAAGGGCCTCAGTATCGAGGGATTGGCGGATGAAATCAAGATCAACCCCATGCTGCTGTGGAAAATGGAGCAATTGCGCTTTACTGTGCAGATAAGATTTGCTAAAAGAGTTGCGGATTATTATGGGCTTACGCTTGATGAGCTGTACAACAACGATTTCAGTGTCCTTGGCAGAATCAATCCCGGTTCAGCAGTATCAGAATCGTCGTATTTCAAAGAGCAAGCGGCCCTCAATGTGAAAAAAATGAGTGTTGGTCGTCGGGGGGAGCTTTTGGTTGCCCAGTGGGAATTTAAAAAGCTGATGCCCATTGGTCTTCATGATGTCGTAAATGCTGATCCTGGGCTTGTACCTGGTCAGGGGTATGACGTGTTTTCTCTTACCAAGGACAGCAAACCGCTGTTCATTGAAGTTAAAACGACTACAGCAGGCAGAAATGTGCCATTCCACATGACAGCGCATGAACGCGATTTTATGATTGATTGTTTCAAGCGGAATATTCGGTACGAATTGCATCGGGTATATGACCTTAACGGAAGTGCACAGCGGGTCATATATCAACCAGAGGATCTGATGAACTTTACAACGATCCCGACTGACTATGTTGTGAAACCAGAGTAGATAAGGAGAGTAATTATGGGTGAAATTAATGGGATCAAATTTTTCCGTCAAAAGAATAGGATTAACAATGCACAGTTGGCTGAACGAGCTGGTGTTTCTGTTGCAACAATTATAAAACTCGAAAAAAAGATTGACAAAAAAACAAAATTGAGTACGTGCAAAGCTATCGCGGATGCACTCGGTGTAAGCATCGAGATGCTGCTCGACAATTACGATGAGAGCGACCTTCTCGATGGAGACAATCGCAGAACCAGTAAGCGGAAGGAATTCGGGAGCAGTGAGATTGCGGTGTACTGTTCTAAGCATAATCTGACTTTCCAGCAATTGGCGGATCGTCTTGGGATGAAATCGCGGGAGCGTGCCAGACAACTTTGTCAGGAGAATGAAGCGAAGATTAAGCATATCAAAAGACTGGCGGCTTACGAAGGGCTTTCAATAGAAGAATTCTGTGAGCTGTATGCTGCCTGAAAAATAGTGGAGGTATGAATAGATAAATTATTCTGTAAAGATTGAATCAGATTCCGTTGTATTCTCGTACAGGGTATATAAACGGAGTGGAACGACCTACAAATCGTATGTTGCAAAGATTGTAGGAGCACATCCAGACTTTTACCTGAATCGAGAATTTGATTACAGGAACTGCAAACACAACGATCGATTTGACACATTTTGCTACTCGCTGGAAACTGGAATTTATGAGTACGTAATTAAGCGGTTTAAGGATGAGCATTTGGTTGAAAAAGAACGAATGTGGGTCATCGTTGTTGATACAGATGTGTACGTGTATAAGGGAGATGAATTGAATTACCAGTACGTTCTTTACACGAGTTTTTTGTTAGCAAATTCATCATTGGTAGACAAATGTCGGAACCTGTAAACGTGACAATAGGGAGTTATTTGGTCGGGCTGATTTGATCCCGTTTTATACCGGGCTTTACCAGTAAATTGTTTTATGATACAATTTATTAAATCAAACTGTCTGAGATTCCTGTTAAAGAGGTCCTGCTTATGACAAAGCTCGCTGCTTACGAACTATCGTCGCTCGGAGGCCGTGTCCGTCAATGCCGCTATGCCCTTGGATACACGCAGGAGAAGCTTGCAGAGCTGCTTAAGACGAACACAAAGGCCATTATACATATCGAAAGAAACGCTTCCGTCCCAGAACCCGAAATGTTGCAGGCTCTGGCGGCGATCCTTAAGACTGATCCGGAGTGGCTCCTTTACGGCGATCCTGCCCACATGCCGGACAATGGATCACTACCCAGGATTTACAGGAGAAAGTTGGCGGAACTGCAGCAATATCTCCATGTCACCCAAACGCGATTTGCGAAGGACTGTGGGATCAGCCGTCCATGTATGTCACAGTGCCTTTCCGGCGCGAGGAAGGTCACCATGTATATACTGCAGAAGGTCTGCCAGGCCTACGGTCTGCGCATGGATTATTTCACGGCAAATCTCCCTTTGAAAGACGCATTCATCAACGGTGAACCAATCCTGCCTGTGCAGCTGGACAGAGAAGAAAAGACTGAAAATCACATCTGAGGTGCTACCATGTCAAAAGCAGCTATCCCTGACCCCCGGGCCTTTGGCTCCCGTGTCCTGGAACAACGCAACGCGCAAGGCCTGAACAGACGGGAGTTCGGCAAACGGCTGGGCATATCGATCGCATATGTGCAGAGAATTGAGAAGGGGACTCTGGTCTATATCCCTGACTTTCTTCCGAAACTTGCAGAGATCCTTGATACAACATGCGACTGGCTGATCTACGGTGAAGCCAAGCCACTGGTCCCTTACACTGAGCTCAACGCGCATTATATCAGAAAACTGAAAGAGCTTATGAAGCATCTTCAACTTACACAGGCACGTATGGCCGCAGACTGTGGGACTTCAAGACCTGTTTTTGGGCGTTATCTGAATGAAAGCAGAGCGATAACGCTTGACATCCTGGAACGGGTCTGCGCAGTTTATCATGTCAGGATGGATTATTTTACAACAGATCTGTCGCTGAAAAAGGCTTTCGTCATAGAATCGCCCAAACCGGCGGCGCCGTCTGTGATGCCTTTGATGGGAACAGACAGCCAGGCAGGGGAGCGTATCAGGAAACGCAGAGAACAGCTGCATCTCACGAAAGCGGAATTAGGCCGGAGAACCGGGATCAATGCGGGAAATATCGTCAGGCTGGAAAACGGAAATACCCGGATCCGCTATGAAACTGCATATAAATTCGCAAAAGCACTGCAAGTTGAGCCGGAATGGATCCTCTATGGCACAGCACAGGACATCCCTTACCCGATCACTCCGGACGTCAGCCTGTTCCTGGAGCGCCACGAAGAAGTGAGGCGCATGATCTGGGAAATGATGGAGTCAGATGGTTCTAAGGCTCCAGAAGACGATTAGTTTTTTGACCGGACATCTACGAGACACGATAGATTATTAAGGACTAAATACATGAGATGTTTTTGAATTAATAGAAACAAGCATGATGAAAGTTTACTCGAACTGCAAGGGAACGTATATCGAAGGGGATAAATACTGTCGTTACTCTGGAGCCGCATTAGAGAAAGCTGACTATATCGAAGAAGATTTTGCATGTATCCATGGACCTCCTTCGGTCAATAGAATACATATGTGCGAAAAATGAGGATTCAGAACGGAGTAAACGGATGGAAGAGAAAAGAATAGAAGAGAAACAGGAGCAATGATCGCATTCGACTATACTGAAATGCAAAAAAAGAGCCATCAAGCAGTTGCATTCATGGAGCGCGAGATTACCCGCATTTGTTGCGATATTCCGAAACGGAGCCCCGGGAGCGAAGGAGAACGCAAAGCGGCGGAATACATGGCAGGAGTGTTGAAAGACCAGTGCGGATGTGAGCCTCTCATTGAGTCCTTTCGGGAGTATCCGGACTCATTTTACGGCTACTGCAGAATCTCTGGAATGCTTGACTCTCTGGCCTGCATCGGATTCTTTATTCACCCTGCCGTAAGTCTCATTTCCGGATGCATCTCGATGCTTCTGTTCCTGACCTTTTTTGTGCGCTATATTCCAATCATCGATCGGCTTTTCTCAGAGCGGGAAGGGACAAATGTGACAGCTACACGCCCTTGTGCCGGAGAGGTGAAGCGTCGGGTCTTCCTTAACGGGCACATCGATGCAGCCTGGGAATTTACG
>JAILFJ010000011.1 GCA_024697625.1 Oscillospiraceae bacterium | reverse complement strand
TACACCGTGGCGCGCCACGAGGGCGATAACCTTGGCTTCATCGCCTATGCGGATTACCTTGCCGATCCCGAGGCCAATCCCCGTCCCTCCGCTTCCGGTAAGTTTGAGATCTACAACGACTGGAAAGCAGACATGCTCAACGACATGGGCTACACCCCCGAGAAATACTGGAAGCCCTATCCCACCTACACCGTCGCCCCCGAAGGCTACGAGACCACCTTCAAGGATGGCGACATCCACGGTGAAAAGGGCGAGTATCCCTTCCTGGTTTACAATCCCCACTACATGCGCCGCTCCCACTCCGTCTTCGACAACTGCCCCTGGCTGCGTGAGACCTGGCCCAACCCGGTGTTCCTCAACAAGGACGACGCCGCGGCAAAGGGCATCAAGACCGGCGACACCGTGAAGATCTGGAACGCCCACGGTGCGATCCTCCGCACCGCTTCCCTCACCGGCACCATCATGCCCGGCATGGTCGGCGTGCCTCACGGCTCCTGGGTTGACTGGGACGACAAAAACAACATCGACCGCGGCGGCGCCGACAACATTCTCTGCGGACCCGTGATCTCCGGCATGGGCGTCACCGGTTACAACAACTATAACTGCAACTACGAGCTCTATGACGGCGAAGCACTCATTTCCGACTGCGAGAAGCCTCAGAGAATCATCAACATCTGATAGGAGGTCAACATAGCTATGGGTAAATTAGGTTTTTACTATGACGCAACTTACTGTACCGGCTGCAAGACCTGCCAGATCGCATGTAAGGACAAGAACAGGCTTGACATCGGTACGATCTTCAGAGCCGTCAAGGACTACGAGATCGGCGAGTATCCCAATGCAAGCATCTATCACATCTCCATGAGCTGCAACCACTGCGAGCACCCCGCCTGTGTTGCGGTATGTCCTGTCGGAGCGATGTACGTCGCAGAAGACGGCACCGTCATCCACGACGACGATATGTGCATCGGTTGCAAGGCCTGCGTGGCTGCATGCCCCTACGGCGCACCCAAGTTTGTCGAGGCAAAGAACATTGTCCAGAAGTGCGACGCCTGCGCTGCGATCCGTGCTGCCGGCGGCAACCCCGTGTGCGTGGATGCCTGCCCCATGCGCGTTCTTGAGTTCGGCGACCTGGACGAGCTGGCTGCGAAGCACGCCGGCGAGAACCTGGTCAAGGATCTCCCGGTCCTTCCGTCTTCCGAGACCACCAATCCCAGCATCCTCATCAAAGTCAAGGATTCCATGCTCCTTGAAGGTGCGGAGGAAGCCTATCTCTGATCTCAGGATGAATTAACAAGCAGCAGGGGGTGCCTGAAAAGGCACCCCCTTTTTTGAGCTTTTTCCATCTCTGATTCATTGCGTTATCTGCGCCGGTATGCTATAATCAGCACATTACGTCAGGACAAAAAAGCAGACGCAATCTGTCTGCACGGAGGAGAATCACCATGACCGAAGAGCAAAAAAGCACAGTCGAAATACTGCTCGCCAACAGGCTGTACGCATATTCCCTGCTGTACAAGGCCTTTGCGCGGGAACCCGATGCCGAGCTTTTAAATCTCCTTACAGCCGAGAGCGCCGGCGAAGCCTTTGCCCTGCTCGGCAGCGCTGATGACACCCTCGCCAGGGCCCCTGCTTTTTTCGCCGAACTGCGCGGCGAGCTGGACGAAGCCTTCGTCAGTGAGGCAAAGAGCGAGTTTACGAGACTCTTCCTCGGACCGATCAAACTGGTTGCTCCCCCCTGGGAGTCTGTCTACATCGGCAAAGAGACCATGCTGTTTCAGGAGAGCACCCTGGCCGTCCGCCGCTTTTATCAGCGCTACGGGCTGCAGCCCGAGGCCTGTCCCCGCGTAGCCGACGACAGTCTGGCGCTGGAGCTTGCCTTTATGAACAGACTGGCCGAGCGCGCCTGCAGCGCCTTCGGGCAGGAGAAGCGCGAAGAGCTGCTCAGCGCACTCAACGGCTCCTGCGAGTTTCTGACAGAGCACATGCTCGTCTGGATCCCCAGATTTCTCGAGCGTATGAGCGAATCCCCCTCCAACGTTCTCTACCCCCAGCTTTGCCGGATCCTCAGTGCGTTCCTCTCGGTGGACAGAGAGGTTCTCACCGAGATGATGGGGATCGTCTGACAATCTTATTTTTCAGCAAGGAGAAACATGGAATGATGAAGAAAGAAATGAAGTACGCTGCTGTTGCGGGATGCCTCTTTAGCCTGCTGTTTCTGACCGCCTGCGGAGGCGGAATGCCGGGAGGGAGCCAGGCCCCCGCCTCCAGCCAGCCGGAAGAGACCGCAGTACCGGTCGAAGAAACCTTGGCACCGACCGCAGAGACCGCAGCTCCGGTCATGACGGAGCCTTCCACACCGACGGACAACACGGTGACGCAGGTTGTTGAAACAGTTCCGGAAGAAGCGGGAACGGCTGTCGGCATGCCCGGTGTATCGGATCAGGAACAGCAGTCTGCTTCCGGCCCCTTTACAGGTGTGCTGGGGACGGAGTTTGTGGTTCCGGAGGGCTTTGTCCAACTGTATGAGAGCCCGAATATCGGATACCAGTACACATTCTGGCACCCCGAGCATGAGGTTCGGATCGTGGTCTATGAGATTGCCCCGGGCAGTGTTCCGGAAGGGGCCTACGAGACTGACCGCAGCATCGCAACGAGAAATCCGGATGTAACCTATTTCAACGAGGGCGAAAACTGGTTCGTCCAGAGCGGATACAATAACAACGGAGCAGAGATTTTTTACTCCAAAGAGGCTCTGACCGACAGGGGACTGAAGACGCTCTGGATCACTTACCCGACAGCCGGGAGAGAATTCGGCGATACGATTACGGCGGACTTTGAGAAAAACTGCCGATTCTGATTCATAACTGAGCTCTGCCGGGCTCCATT
Source organism: Oscillospiraceae bacterium (assembly GCA_024697625.1). Taxonomy (GTDB): domain Bacteria; phylum Bacillota; class Clostridia; order Oscillospirales; family Oscillospiraceae; genus Limivicinus. The sequence goes on along the minus strand of JAILFJ010000011.1, from coordinate 9,563 downwards.
CCGTACGATACCCTGGAGGCGTCTGAGAATCAATGGGTTCCGCAAACTATAAAAAAAGAATGACCGAAGTGCTGTGGGAACTCCTGGACAATGTGCTGAACACGGAGGAACCGCTGAACGCCCTCTTCGGCTCGCTTGAGCTGCTTGCCGGCCTTATGAACTGCGAGGGCGGTGCCGTGTGGCTTCTGGACACGGAGACACAGCGGCTGGTTCCGGTGGTGAGCATCGGAAAGGTTCAGTTCACAGACATCAGTGTGGAAAACGGGCTTGGCGTCGAGGGCATCGTGACGGCGAGCGGGCAGAGCGTCGTGGTTGAGAGTACCCTCTCCGGGAACTATCCGGGCAGCATCTTCGATGAATACGGCCTGAAGGTACAGAACATGCTGTGCGTCCCGCTGAAGAGCCTGGCAGACACACTGGGTTGCATCCAGCTGATCAACCGGAGGGATGGCGCAGGATTCTCCGATGAGGAGCAGATGCTCTGCCGACAGGCTGCGGCGCTGGTGGCCTTCGCCGTCGAGGAACAGGGCTGCACGGTGTCCGCCGGTGAGAAGAAGGAAGTGCTCATCTCTCTGCGCGGCGTCACCAAGGAATTCCCCTCCGGGGAAGGCGTCATCCGTGTTCTGAAGGGGATTGATCTCGACATCTACAGGGATGAATTTGTGGTGATTCTCGGCGAGTCCGGCTGCGGCAAATCCACCCTGGTGAACATCATCGCGGGTATGGATCATCTGACAGACGGCACCCTGATCATCGACGGAAAGGATTTCTCCAGTCCGACAGAGGCAGAGCTGACACGATTTCGAAGGGAGTATCTGGGCTTCGTGTTCCAGCAGTACAATCTGATGCCAAACCTGACCGCACAGGAAAATGTCAAATATATTGCCGAACTTGTAAAGGACCCGATGCGGGCGGCGGATGCCATAGCGAAGGTCGGACTCACGGACCGTGCAAAAAACTTTCCCTCCATGCTCTCGGGCGGACAGCAGCAGCGGGTCTCCATCGCGCGGGCGATCGTCAAGAACCCGAAGATCATCTTTGCCGACGAACCCACAGCTGCGCTGGACTACCGGACCAGCATCGAGGTGCTGGAGGTCTTTGAGCAGATCGTCCGTGACAGAGGCTCGACTGTGGTCATGATTACACATAACCCGGAGATCGCACGCATGGCAAACCGGGTGATCAAGCTGAGGAACGGCCGGGTCTCCAGCGTCCGGGTAAACCTGCGCCCTGCGCAGGCTGCGGAGCTCGTCTGGTAAGATGAAACCGACTCAACTTCTGGATGCACTGCGCAACATCCGAAAGGAATTTGTTGCGTTTATTTCGATCGTGATGATCGGGCTGCTTGCCGCGGTAGCCTACCTCGGCATCACCTATACGGCGGCGGCGCTGAAGAAGGACGCGGCCAGCTTCTTCCGCACGCAGGGGCTGTGGGATGCGGAGATCGCTTCCACCATGCTGATGACCGACGGGGATCTGGAGGCGATTCGGGCGCTCCCGGGGATCGAGAGAGCCGAACCGGTCTGGCAGGTCGACACCCAGGTGCGCATCGGCAGCAACAGGACCTCTGTCTTGATCATGAGCGTTCCGGAGAGCATCTCTCAGCCGGTTCTGCTGGAGGGGCGCCTGCCGGAAACACCGCGGGAATGTGCCGTGGAGAAAAATCTGGCGGACGAGTGTGCCCTCTCGGTCGGCCAGAGACTCCGCTTGGAATGCGGCAGGATCATGGAGGTCGATCCGCTGCGGGAGACCGACTGCGTGATCACCGGCATCTTCTGCACTCCGGATCACATCAGCTATATGGTTCCGGTCACGCCCTGTATCCTCGTGCCGAAGGAGACCTTTAACATCAAGGGCCTGGACGGCGCTTTCATGAAGACCCGCGTCCTGATCAGGGACACGCCTGAGGACCGCTACAGCGAGGCATACTGGGACACGGTAAAACCTGTGACCGAAGCGCTGGAACGGCTCGGCAGGGAACGGGCCGGTCTGAGGAGCGGGGAGATCCGTGCAAGCTTTGAGGCGGGCATCCGCGGGGGGGGAAGAGAAGCTGGAGCTGGCTGCGGAGCAGCTGCGCCAGGGACAGGAAAAGCTTGCTGAGGGGCACCGTGCGCTGGAGACCGTGGCAGAGATGCTCGGCGTGGGAAAGAACCTGCTTGACTACAGCGGACAGCAGCTCAACCAGGCGGAGGCGCAGTACGGGAGTGTAAAGGGAGAGGAGGACGAACTCGGCAGGCTTCTCAATCTGATCGGTGAGGCACTGGAGTTTGCCAGAATCAACTACTATTACGCAGGCGAAGAGTATCTGGACCTCGAGACCCGCTATAACAACGGGAAAAAGCAGCTTGAGGAAGGCGAGCGCCAGCTTGCCGAAGGCCAGAGACAGTATGACGAGGCAGAGAAGGAACTGAACGAGGCAAAAAAGCAGCTTGCCGGGATTGCGGACTGTCGCTGGGTGGTGCTCGACAACAACGGCAATGCGGGCTACAGCTACGCCGCTGACAATTCCGACAAGCTCTCCTCGCTGAGCATGTCCTTTTCCTCGATCTTTCTTGTTGTGGGCGCCCTCGTAATCTATGCCACGGTCTCGCGTATGGTCGAACAGCAGCGCAGGCTCATCGGCGTAAACAAGGCGCTGGGCATTTTCAGCGGCGAGATCTTTGCAAAATACCTGCTGTTTGCCGGCAGTGCCGTCCTGCTGGGCGTGGGGATGGGAATCCTGCTGGCGTGGCTCCCAATGCAGCGCGTGCTTCTCGCAAGTTATGAGGCCCACATGAACTACGGAGAAGGGTCGCGATGCTTCCTGCCCCTCGAGACCGGCCTGGTGGCGGGAGGCGCCTTTGCCATCTCTCTGACGGCGGTCTATCTTGGCTGCTCCCAGCTGCTCCGCCAGAGCGCGCTCTCGCTCATCCAGGGAGCACAGGCCGGCACCCTGCGGCGTAAGAAATCCCGCGGCTCCTCGAAGAGGAGACTGTATTACCGGCTGATTCTCCGAAACATGAGGACCGACCTCAACCGTGTTCTGGTCACGATCGTCAGCATCGCCGGGGGCTGCGTGCTGATGGTGGTCGGGTTCTGGCTGCGCTACGGCATCAGCGGGGTCCCTGACCGCCAGTTCGGTGAGATCCAGACCTACGATGCCGAAGTCTTCTTCGACACCGCCGAGAACGCGGATGTCGCTTCGGAGATCGACCGGATCCTGACGGAAAATGGCCTGGATCATATCTGTCTCCGGAAGGAGAACACCGTCTTTGAGCTGGACGGGTCGCTCAACGCCCTGACGATGATCATCACGGAGAAGGACTCGCTGGAGGGGTATTTTGCCCTGACGGAAATTGACCGGGGTGAACCGCTGACGCTTCCGGAAAGCGGGGCTCTGGCCCCCAGAAGGTTCTGGGAATACTACGATGTGGATGTGGGAGGGGATGTACCGGTCTATGACACCGGGATGAACCGGCATACGCTCACCCTTGCAGGCGTGTTTGAGAACTACTACGGACAGCTCTTCTTCATGACGCCGCAGGCCTACGAGGAGGCTTTCGGCAGCGCTCCGGAACCCAACTGCTTCTTTGTCCGGACGGAGGGCGTGCCCTTCAGCGTGCTTCAGGAGAGGCTGGACGGAGTCAAAGGCTTCCAGCGTGTCGCCGATGCCGCGGCCGAACGGGATGTGATCGGGCAGTTTACCGGCTCCCTCAACTTCGTTGTGTATCTGATGCTCTTCCTTGCAGGGGTGATGGCCTGCTTTATCGTGGCGAATTTCACCGTGACCTTCATCCAGCGCAAGACCGGAGAACTGACTGTCATGCGCATCAACGGCTTTACTTCGGGCGAGTGTATCCGCTATCTTGCGGGGGATCTCATCCTGACGACCGTCCTCGGAACCGTGGTCGGGCTCGTGCTCGGCGGGGTGCTGGGTGCAAGGATCCTGGGCATCATCGAGACGCCCTATATTCAGATGCTCCGGGAACCGAGGCTCGAATCCTTCCTCTACTCCGCACTGGTCACCTTCCTCTTCTCGGCACTCACAAACGGCTTTGCCCTGCGGCGCATCCGCAGGCTGAAACTCACCGATGTAAACGGCTGATCCGTCTTCCGTTCCTCTCTGTGCCCGCAGCAGCCGTAGGGACTGTGCTGCCCGGAACGGAGGGAGAACCCGGAAGGGGAGTTCCCCTTCGTGGGAGTGCTCCGCGCTCAGTGCTCCGCGTGTTTACAATTGTGCCCGTCTGTGGTATAATACATCAGAAAATCCGGAAGAGAGCGCCTCTTCCGGAACCCGCTTCGTGAATTACAGACAGGAACCGTCTTGGAATGCTGCCATTGTGAGACGGTTTCTTCGTTTTCACCGGGCGGCGACTGAATGAATCCGAGGCAGTAAGAGATGCATAGAAACTGGTACCGGCTGGACACGGCGGCACTGATCTTTCCGGCCATTGCGCGGCTGGACTGGTGCAATGCTTTCCGGGTCTCGGCCACACTGGACGAGGACATCGATCCGGTGCTTCTGCAGCAGGCGACGGACAGCCTGCGAAGACGCTTTCCGTCCTTCTTCGTGACGCTTCATCAGGGCTTCTTCTGGTGCTATCTGGAGGAGAGCGACAGACAGGTCCGGGTCCGGGAGGACTACGCCTATCCGCTGACCTTCATGAGCAGCCGGGAGCTGAAACAGAACTGCATGCGGGTCCTGTACTACCGCAACCGCATTGCGGTCGAATTCTTCCATTCCCTCACCGACGGCAGGGGAGGCTGCGTCTTCCTATGCAGCCTGACAGCGCGGTATCTTGAACTGAAGTACGGTATCCGGATCCCCCGGGAGGGCATGGTCCGGGACCCGGAGAGCCCGCCTCCGCCGGAAGAACTGGAGGACAGCTTCTTTCGCAACGCGGCAGCGACAGCGGCCGGAAGAAAGGAAGAGGCGTCTTTCCGGCTCCACGGGACAAAGGAAGCGGAGGGCTTCAAGCACCTCACCACGGGAGTCGTCGAGACCGCGGCCCTGCTGGATGCGGCACACGCGTACGGGGTGTCGGTGACCGCCCTGCTGGCAGGCGTGATGGCGAAGAGCATCATGGAGATGCAGGCGCTGGAACGGCAGGGCAGAAGACTGCGCCCTGTCAAGATTACCCTTCCCGTGGATCTGAGGCGCCTCTACGGAAGCGAGACGCTCCGCAACTTCTCGCTGGTGCTCAACGTCGGGGCGGACCCGCGCTACGGGGACTACAGCCTCGAGGAGCTCTGCCGCGTCATCTGGCATCAGATCGGCGCAGGAGCCACAAGGCAGAACATGGCCGGGATGATCGCGGCCAATGTCCAGCCTCAGCAGTCGATCCTGCTCAGACTTGCGCCGGCCTTCATCAAGCATGCGGTCATGGACCTCGTATACCGGAACAGCGGGGAGAGCGGAGGCAGCCTGAACATTTCGAACCTCGGCAGCGTCCGGCTGCCGGAGCCGATGCAGGCCCATGTACAGCGCATGGAGTTCATCATCGGACCGCAGCGCAGCTATCCCAACAACTGCTCCGTACTCAGCTGCGGCGGCCGGACCTATATCAACATGATCCGGAACATCAGAGAATCCGAGCTGGAACGCCGCTTCTTCTCGAAACTCGTTGAGATGGGAATCGCGGTGGAGATTGAGAGCAACCGGCGCACCCTGAGCTCCGCCGTGCCGCAGGAGCACGGAAGAAACACAGCAGGGCAGAGCAAGCCCGGAGAGGGCGGATGCTCGGAAGCCTGAGAATGCAGAGACAGGAGAAGACGTAGAAAATGTATTGTGTGAAATGCGGTGTACGGCTGCCGGAAGGGGAGGAGAGCTGCCCTCTGTGCGGAACGCCGGTCTGGAATCCGGAGGGAGAGACCCCTGTGAGAGCTTACCCCGACAGCATGCCGTCCCATTACAGAGAGGCGGATCTGCCCGGGGCGCTGGTGATGACCGTGCTGTGCCTGATTGCCGAGGCCGTGCTGCTGACCGTCTGCCTGAAGCTCTACGGTGAACAGAGCTGGGGCGGATACGCGGTGCTGGGGGTTCTGCTCTTCTACATTGTCGCGGTGCTGCCCCGCTGGTTCCGGCATCCGAAGGGCGAGATCTTTGTCCCGGTGGATCATGCGGCAGCGGCACTGTACGTGCTTTATGTCTGCGTCAGGACGGGAGGCAGCTGGTTTATGAGCTTTGCCCTGCCGGTGCTGGCCTGCAGCTGCCTGCTTTCCACGGCAATGATCTGCCTGCTGAAGTATGTCAGACGGGGCAGACTGTATATCTTCGGCGGTTTTCTGATCCTGCTGGGAGGCTTCACGGTGCTGGTGGAGTTTCTGGAGCACATCAGCTTCGGAACCGTGATGTTCCAGTGGAGCCTCTATTCCCTGAGCGGCTTCGTGATCGCCGGGCTGGTGCTGCTGGTGACCGCTCTGATTCCGCCGCTCCGCCACGAGCTGGAGAAGCGTTTCTTTATCTGACTGCGGAGGAGATCCATGGCAAAGCATCTGTTTATCACGCAGAAGCGGGTAATCCCGGTGGGGGACCACCGGATCCGCCTGCTGATTCTGCATCCGCTGGACCGGCGGAAGGAGAAGGTCCCCGGTGTTCTGTGGGTTCACGGCGGGGGCTATCAGTCCGGCTCGGCGAAGGACGTCTTCGCAACGAGGGCGCTGTCGCTGGTGGTCAAGTTCGGCGCGGTGCTGGTGGCACCGGATTACCGACTTTCGAAGAAGCATCCCTACCCCGCAGCACTGCAGGACTGCTACGAGGCCCTCGTGTATCTCCGGGACCACGCGGACGAGCTGGGAGTCCGGGACGATCAGATCATGGTCGGAGGAGAGAGCGCAGGCGGCGGGATGGCAGCGGCCCTGTGCATGCTGGCCCACGATCGCGGAGAGGTGAACATCGCCTTCCAGATGCCGATCTATCCGATGCTGGACGACCGGGATACACCGACAAACGCGGATAACCACGCCCCGAACTGGAATACAAAGCGCAACCGCAGGGCCTGGAAGCGCTATCTGCGGGAGGCCTACGGGACGGACCTCGTCTCCTGCTATGCCGCACCGGCCAGACGGACCGACTACAGCGGCCTGCCGCCCTGTTACACCTATGTGGGGGACCTGGAGCCCTTCCTGTACGAGACCGAGGAGTATGTGCGGCAGCTCCGGGCGGCGGGTGTCGAGGCGAAGGTGGATGTCTGGCCCGACTGGTTCCACGCCTACGATCTCTTCTTCCCAACAAAGAAAGTGGTCCGGGAGGCGATCGGACACTTCGAGGAAGCCTTCCGCTACGCGACGGAACACTATTTTGCCCCGCAGACAGACAGAACCTCCGCTCTCTGATCCGGTGTCAGAGGACGGAGGTCCTTCTTCTGTATGGGGTTTTTGCAATGGGGCCTTTGCATGTTTTCGGCTCCGCCTCCGCTCCGGCATGTGAGGCCGGGGCGGAGTGAACCAAAGCTGTCTGCTGTCAGGTCCCGCTGGCCCTGCGGATCTCGATCCGCTTCCTGCGGCCTTCGATAAACTCCGGCAGCGCCTTCGGACGGTCGAAGTAGTCGATGCTCTCCACATAGGTACGCTTGCGCAGGTGGATGGCATCGAACTTGCACCTCGTGGTGCAGACACCGCAGCCAAGACACTTGTTGGGATCCACGAAGGAGGCGCCGCAGCCGAGGCAGCGGGCGGTCTCGGCCTTCATCTGTTCCTCGGTGAAGGTCCTGCGGTCATCGCGGAAGCTCACGGCCTTCGCAGCGTCCTTTCCGGGAAGCTGGCGCGGTGCGTCTGCGTTGTCCCTCTTCACGCTGTCGTAGTCCACGTTGTCCTTGTCGAAGGCGTGATAGGTCAGACGGTTACGGCCGATGACCAGGCTGTGACCCGGATAGACATAGCGGTGGATGGAGATGGCGGCCTGCTTGCCCTGCGCAATGGCGTCGATGGCAAACTTCGGTCCGGTATAGGCGTCGCCGCCGACAAAGATATCGGGCTGGTCGGTCTGATAGGTGACGCCGTCGGCGAGGACACGGCCCTTCTCGTCCGTCTTGACTTCGCCGAGGTCCAGGCCGCTGAGGTCGATGCGCTGGCCGATGGCGGCGAGGATGGCGTCGCACTTCACCGTCTTGTCTCCCTCACAGACGAGGGCGGTGACCTTGCCGTTCTTGCCTTCGATCTTCACGGGTCTGTGCTCGAAGAGGAACTTCACGCCCTCTTCCTTTGCCTCCGCAACCTCAGCGGGGTCGGCGGGCATGTCGCTCTCCTTCCGGCGATAGGCGACGGTGACCTGGGCACCGAGGCGCAGGGCCGTGCGGGCCACGTCCATGGCGACGTTGCCGCCGCCGATGACGACGACCTTCCTGCCCACGGCAGGTCTGGCGCCGGAGTTGACCGCGCGCAGGAAGTCGATGCCGCCCCAGACGCCGGTCAGATCCTCGCCGGGAATCCCGAGCTCGGCGGACTTCTGAGCACCGACGGCGAGATAGATTGCGTCATAGCCCTGCTCGCGGAGCTGCTGGACCGTGATGTCCTTTCCGACCTCCACACCGCAGCGGAAGATCACACCCAGCTCCTTGAGAACGTCGATCTCTGCGTCCAGAACCGGTCTCTCCAGCCGGAAGCTCGGAATGCCGTAGCGGAGCATGCCGCCGGGCTGCTCGTTCCGGTCGAACACGGTGACCTTATGGTTGTCCGCTGCCAGGTAGTAGGCACAGCTCAGTCCGGCCGGGCCGGCGCCGATGACGGCGATCTTCTTGTCGCTGTAATCGTAGATCTTCTTCGGTACAAAGCGGGTGTCACGCTCCAGCTCCCGGTCGGCGATGAACTTCTTGACCTCGTCGATGGCAACGGCGCCGTCGAGACGGCCGCGGGTGCACTCGTCCTCGCACTTGCGGTTGCAGATCCGGCCGCAGACGGCGGGCAGAGGATTCTCCTTCTTGATGAGCTCCAGTGCCTCAAGATAGCGGCCCTGGGCGGCAAGCTTCAGATAGCCCTGCACGGCAATATGCGCGGGACATGCGGTCTTGCAGGGGGCAGTGCCCTCGGGGGCGACATACTCGCGGTTGGTGCGGTGCTCCGGATTCCAGTGCTCCGGGGTCCATTCGATGTCGTCGGGGAGCTCCTGGCGGGGATGCTCGACGGGAGTCACAGCGCAGAGCTTCTGGCCCATCTGGATGGCGTTGTTGGCGCAGCGGTCGGTGCACTGGCCGCAGCCCACGCACTTCTCTTTGTCGATCTCGGCGACGTAGTTGCTGCGGGAGGTGGCGGGGGTGTTGTAGTACTGCGTCACACCGAGGGCCAGGCAGCTCTCGGGCATGCAGTTGCAGATGGCGAAGGTCTCGCCCTGATGCAGGGTGGTGATCTGATGGACGCAGCCGCGCTCCTCGCACTTGCGGTTGCAGATGCGGCCGCAGACGGCGGGCAGGGGGTTTTCCTTCTTGATGAGCTCGAGCGCCTCCAGGTAGCGGCCCTGGGCGGCCAGCTTCAGATAGCCCTGGACGGCGATGTGCGCCGGGCAGGCGGTCTTGCAGGGCGCGGTGCCCTCGGGGGCGATGTATTCGCGATTGGTGCGGTGCTCGGGATTCCAGTGCTCGGGGGTCCAC
>JAILFJ010000168.1 GCA_024697625.1 Oscillospiraceae bacterium | reverse complement strand
CAACGAACTGCCCTAAAAACCAACGAACCTCCCAATAATCCAACGAACTGCCCCTATAATCCAACGAACCTACCCATTATTCCAACGAACCCGAATTATGCAAAGAGCATCTGAAAACCGCATAAAAGCAAAAAAGGCCGGCCCCGGGAGCATCCGAGATCGGCCTTAAAACGCTGAAAAGCTTGGTTTTACTGGGGTTTTTGGCAAAAAGAAAAGTACTCTGATTCTATTAAAATCAGAGTACATTTCTGGCGCAGCGGGAGGGATTCGAACCCTCGTGCCCGTAAGGGCCAACGGTTTTCGAGACCGCCCCGTTATGACCACTTCGATACCGCTGCGTGTGTGCGCTATTATAACGAAAAGCACAGCAAAAATCAAGCTTTGCTTTTTATTTTTATGATTTATATTTTTTGTTTTATATTTTATATATTTCTATTGACAAATTTTGTGCGTTGCTGTATAATCCAGTCATACCGAGGAAAGGAATGATCTCCCGTGAAAAAGACTCTGTACAGCCTGATGCTGAATGATGAAGTCGTCCGTGAGGTAGACCTGCTGGCTCACCGGCTGGGGACGAACCGCTCGGCGCTGATCAATCAGATTCTTGCCGAATATGTAAACTATGTCACACCGGAGCGCCGGATTAACGATATTCTCTCCACGATCGAGCAGCTGATGGGCCCCGGCAGTGACCTCATCCCCTACTTTGCCAAGAACACCTCCAGCATGTCGCTGAAGAGCTCTCTGGAATACAAATACCGTCCGACTGTGAAGTATGAGGTGGAACTGTACCGCGGCCCGGAGGAATATATTGGCGAGCTCTCTGTCGTCTTCCGCACCCAGTCTGCGGCGCTGATCTCGGCCATGACCGAGTTCTTCCGTCTCTGGAAGAGCATCGAGGATGCGCATCTCGCCCCGCTCACAGGGCACAGGCAGCGCTTTGCCCTCTATGACGGTCGGTTCACCCGCAGCATTTCGGCGCCTGACCGCGACTGCACGTCGGAGCAGCTCGCATCCGCGCTGTCAGAATACATCAAGCTCTTTGACCGGATGATGAAGGCCTATGTCAGCGGCAGGCTGACTCCGCATGAGATTGAAGCCGCCTACTATTCGCAGATGCTGAACAGTCCCGTCCACATCTGACCGGCACATTCCGGATCTCTGCACAATCTCTGCATACCTCATCCTGATCCATTGCATCCTGTCGCTCTGTAAAGGAGGTTTTATAGAATGAATGCACAGAATCTTACTCAGAAGACCATTGACGCGCTGACCACTGCGCAGTCCATGGCTTTGGAAAACCGTAATAATTATGTCCAGCCCGAGCATCTGCTCTACGCCCTGGTTGATCAGGACGGCGGTCTGATCCCCTCTCTGCTGAAGCGGATGGGAGTGGACTGCAACGCGGTCCTGAGCGAGCTGGACGGCGTGATCGCCGGATTCCCGAAGGTCGGGAACGTCAGCGAGGCCTATCTCTCGCAGGAGGCCAACCGTGTCTTCAACGCCGCCGAGAAGGCCGCCAAGTCCATGGGGGACTCCTTCATCTCGGTCGAGCACCTGATGATCGGCCTCTTTGCCGCTCCGACGCCCGCCATAAAGCGGATCTTCTCCGAGCACGCCATCACAAAGAACGCCTTCAGCGCCGAACTCTCAAAGGTCAAGTCCTCTCCGGTCAACAGCGACAACCCGGAGAGCACCTATGACGCCCTGACCAAGTACGGCACGGATCTCGTCAAGCGTGCGAGAGAGAACGAGCTGGACCCGGTCATCGGCCGTGATGACGAGATCCGCAACGTCATCCGCATCCTGTCGCGTAAAACCAAAAACAACCCGGTCCTGATCGGTGAGCCCGGTGTCGGCAAGACCGCCATCGCCGAGGGACTTGCCCAGCGGATCGTCCGCGGTGACGTTCCCGAGGGACTGAAGGACAAGACCATCTTCTCGCTGGATATGGGCGCGCTGATCGCCGGCGCCAAGTACCGGGGCGAGTTTGAGGAGAGGCTGAAGGCGGTGCTGGAGGAGATCCGGAAGTCCGAGGGCAGCATCATTCTCTTCATCGACGAGCTGCACACCATCGTCGGCGCAGGCAAGACCGAGGGCAGCATGGATGCCGGCAATCTGCTGAAGCCGATGCTGGCCCGCGGCGAGCTCCACTGCATCGGCGCCACCACATTGGATGAGTATCGGAAGTATATCGAGAAGGACGCCGCGCTGGAGCGCCGTTTCCAGCCCGTACAGGTGGACGAGCCGACCGTCGAGGACACGATCTCGATCCTCCGTGGTCTGAAGGAGCGCTATGAGGTCTATCACGGCGTCCGCATCCACGACAGCGCCCTGGTTGCCGCCGCGACGCTCTCGAACCGCTATATCACCGACCGCTTCCTTCCGGACAAGGCCATCGACCTTGTGGACGAGGCCTGTGCCCAGATCAGGACGGAGATCGACTCGATGCCTGCCGAGCTTGACGGCATTCGCCGCCGGATCATGCAGATGGAGATCGAGGAGATGGCCCTGAAGAAAGAAGAAGACCGTCTCAGCCAGGAACGGCTGCAGAAGCTTCAGGAGGAACTCTCCAACCTCAAGGACCAGTTCAACGAGATGAAGTCCCGCTGGGAGGCGGAGAAGAACAGCGTGGATGACGTCAAGCGCCTCAAGAGCGAGATCGAGCGCATGCACGCGGAGATCGAGAACGCCCAGCTTCGCTATGACTACGAGACCGCTGCCAGGCTCCGCTATTCCGACCTGCCCGCACTGGAGAAGCAGCTTCGGGATGCCGAGGCGCTCTCCGAGCAGCAGAATCAGAACTCGCTGGTACATGACACCGTTACCGAGGAGGAGATCTCCGGCATTGTTGCCCGGTGGACCGGCATTCCGGTCTCCCGTCTGATGGAGGGCGAGCGCGAGAAGATCCTTCACCTGGACGAATTCCTGCACCGGCGTCTGATCGGCCAGGACGAGGCCGTGCAGAAGGTCACGGAAGCGATTCTGCGCTCCCGCGCGGGGATCGCCGACCCGAACCGCCCCATCGGTTCCTTCCTCTTCCTCGGCCCCACCGGCGTCGGCAAGACCGAGCTCGCCAAATCTCTGGCGGAATGCCTCTTTGACGACGAGCGCAACATCGTCCGCATCGACATGACCGAGTATATGGAGAAGTTCTCCGTCTCGCGTCTGATCGGAGCGCCTCCCGGATACGTCGGCTATGACGAGGGCGGCCAGCTGACCGAAGCGGTCCGCCGCAAGCCCTACAGCGTGGTGCTCTTCGATGAAATTGAGAAGGCGCATCCCGACGTCTTCAACATCCTGCTGCAGATCCTCGACGACGGCCGCATCACCGATTCCCAGGGACGCACGGTGGACTTCAAGAACACCATCATCATCCTCACCTCGAACCTGGGCAGCCCCTATCTGCTCGACGGGATCAACGAGGACGGCAGCATCAAACAGGAGGCCCAGGACGCCGTCATGGCAGAGCTGCGCCGCAGCTTCCGTCCGGAATTTCTGAACCGTCTGGATGAGATCATCCTCTTCAAGCCGCTCACGAAGGAAAACCTGACGAACATCGTCGACCTGCTGGTGGAATCCCTGCGCAAGCGCCTCCAGGACCGCGACCTCGACCTGGTCCTCACCGACGAGGCCAAACAGCTCATCATCGACCGCGGCTATGACCCGCTCTACGGCGCCCGTCCGCTGCACCGCGTGCTGCAGAGCAGCGTCGAGACGCTGGTCGCCCGGACCATTCTCCGCGGCGACATCAGCGCCGGCTCCACCATCACGGTGGACGTGCAGGACGGCGAGCTGATCACAAGATAAGCGTGGGGCAGATTAACCCGCAGGTTCAGAATCGGCCCCGGAGCAAAAAGCTCCGGGGCCGATTTTCGATTTAAATTCCTTTACGACACAATTTACTCTTCATCCAGAAGCTCATACAGCAGCTGGTAGAGCGTCAGAGCTTTGCCCGGTGTGAGCCGGACGCAGCTTCCCACCTTGCCCGGGATCTCCTTCGCCCGCTCCTGCAGGGCACGGCCCGCCTCGGTCAGCGTGATGAGCACAACACGCTCGTCCTCCGGTGACCGGCTCTTTTCCAGCAGGCCCTCCTTCTCCAGCTTTTTCAGGAGCGGGGAGACCGTCCCGTTGTCCAGATGAAGCCTCCGGCAGATTTCGCTCACCGGAATGCCGTCCTGCTCCCACAGGACCAGCAGCACCAGATACTGGGTATAGGTCAGGTTCAGCTCGGTCAGAAAGGGTGTATAGAGCGCGGT
>JAILFJ010000097.1 GCA_024697625.1 Oscillospiraceae bacterium | reverse complement strand
AACGGCCCTTCGGGCCATTCCCTCTGCTTGCCCTTAGCCGATTATCCTGTCGAGACAGAACAATCTCGTGTTCTGCTCCATTTTGCTGATTCTACTCGACGCTAACATCACAACTTGTGGCCCTTTTCAACCGGCTGATATTGGCCTTTTTAAATCGGCTGGAATTGGCCCTTTCTGCCCGGCTAGGGTGTGGCCCTTTTCGCCCGGCCCGAACAGAGTCCGGTACCGGCATGGCACAGAACTGTATCGGGGGAGGCAAAATGCTGCAGAGTTCAGGACGGTTCGGAATACGAGATGATAAGATGCAAATATCTGCATTTTTCCGATATTTGCATTAAAACAGGAGCAAAAATATAAATACTTCGTCAATATGCAATTTATAATCGGAGCTTTCTGGCTATTTTGCTGATTGACGGGAGAGAGTCAGAAGTGATAAAATAAAAATACAAAGATATACCATAACCGGCAGAGAAAGCGGAGAGCGCGATATGAAGAAAATGAAGGTCCTGATCGGCAATTACGGCAGCGGAAAGTCAGAGCTCGCACTGAATTTTGCATTCCAGGCAGCGGAGCGGGGAGAGCGGACGGAACTGCTGGATCTGGACATGGTCAACACCTACTTCCGTCTGACAGAACGCGGCCAGATGACCCGGATGAAGGAAATCCGTCTGGTCTCGCCTAATTTTGCCTGTCAGGGCATCGAGACCCTGTCCCTTCCCGCAGAGGTCGCATCGGCATTTGCGATGGACTGGGACACGGTCATCTTTGATGTCGGGGGGGATGCGGTCGGCTCAACAGCGCTTGGAAGGTATCACGAGGACTTCATGGCGCTGGAAGAGGGATCTTTGGAAGTCCTGAATGTGGTGAACATTCGGCGGCCGTTGGCCGGGACGGTGGAGAAGATCGTGCATCTCCAGGAAGAGATGCAGATCCATTCCCGGCTGAAGATCACCGGCATGATCAACAACACGAATCTTGCAACGGTTACGACACCGCAGGAACTCCGGGACGGATATGAGATGATCCGTGAGGTCTCGGAGCGTACAGGTGTTCCTGTAGCCTATACGTCAGGAAAGAGGGAACTGCTGGAGCAGTTTCTCTCGGAGGGATATGACGAAAAATATATCGGCACCCCGGTCCCGATGGACATCTATATGCGCCGTGACTGGAACAGCTGGATCAAGAACCTGTAACAGCAGTCAGCAGCGGGGCAGTTTTTTTGCGTGAATACCCGCAGGAGCGGTTTCAATAGAGAGAAAACCACAGAACAAGCAGCAACACAGCGAGCAATATCACAGAATACAGCAGACGAAGAATCACAGAACACAGAAAAGAGGTAGAACTTATGGCAAAAGTGACAGTGAGCATCAACGAGCTGGTATGCAAGGGATGCGGCCTGTGCGTCAGGGCATGTCCCAAGAACGTGCTGGAGCTTTCCAAAACCAAGCTCAATGCGAAGGGCTATCACCCGGCAGAGGTCGTGAGACCGGAAGACTGCATCGGATGCGCGTCCTGTGCACGTACCTGCCCGGATGTGGCAATCAGGATCGAAAGAGACTAAGGAGGAAACGAAAATGGCACTGACTCTTATGAAGGGAAGCGAAGCAATCGCTGAGGCTGCAATCCGTGCCGGCGCCCGCTTCTTCTTCGGTTACCCGATCACCCCGCAGACAGAAATCCCCGAGTACATGTCAGAGCGCATGCCCGAGGTCGGAGGATGCTTCCTTCAGGCCGAGAGTGAAGTTGCGGCCATCAACATGGTGTACGGTGCTGCCGGAACCGGTGCGCGCGTGATCACATCTTCCTCCAGCCCCGGCGTTTCGCTGAAGCAGGAGGGTATCTCCTACTGTGCCGGAGCTCAGCTCCCGTGCGTGATCCTGAATGTCATGCGCGGCGGCCCCGGCCTTGGCAATATCCAGGCCTCCCAGGGAGACTACTTCCAGGGCGTCAAGGGCGGCGGTAACGGTGACTATCACCTGCTGACCTACGCGCCGTCTTCCGTACAGGAAGCCATCGACATCATGATGTTCGCCTTTGACAAAGCAGAGAAGTACCGTATGCCGGTTCTCTTCCTGGCCGACGGCATCATCGCACAGATGATGGAGCCGGTCGAGATGCCGGAGATGGTTGACTTCAAGGTCGACCCGGAGAAGAAGCCCTGGGCATGCACCGGCTGGAAACCGGGTGATGATCCGGCAAAACGCGGCGTCATCAATTCGATCTATATCGACACCGAGTCCCTCTCCGAGCACAATGCCGTCCTGCAGGCCATCTATGCCGAGGCGAAGAAGAATGAGCAGATGTGGGAGTGCTATAAGACGGAGGATGCGGAGATTGTCGTAACAGCCTTTGGCACGGTTGCCCGTATTGCCAAGACCGTCGTTGACGAGATGCGTGCGGAAGGTTATAAAGTAGGCCTGTTCCGTCCCATCACCGTTTGGCCCTTCCCCTATGACGCGCTGGCGGAGACCTGCTGCGCTGCCCATGTGAAGGGCATACTGGATGTCGAGGTCAATGAAGGCCAGATGCTGGAGGATGTCAAGCTTGCCATCAACGGCAGCAAGAACGTCGAGTTCTTCGGTCACTTGGGCAGCCAGTTCCCGACTACTGCAGAGATCAAGAGCAAGATCCTCGAGATGAAGGAGGCTAAGTAAAAATGTCTGTCGTATTTGAAAGAACCAAGCTCCTCACCGATAAGCAGTTCCACTATTGCCCGGGTTGCAACCACGGCATCATCCACCGCCTTGTGGCGGAGTCGATCGATGAGCTGATTCAGGAAGGCAAACTGGAAGAGGGCAACGTCCTCGGCGTCGCCCCTGTCGGCTGCTCGGTGTTTGCGTATGACTACTTCAACATGGATATGTATGAGGCTGCCCATGGCCGCGCTCCCGCTGTTGCCACCGGTGCCAAGCGTGCAAAGCCCGACACCCTCGTGTTCACCTATC
The DNA here is from genome assembly GCA_024697625.1 of Oscillospiraceae bacterium. Lineage (GTDB taxonomy): Bacteria > Bacillota > Clostridia > Oscillospirales > Oscillospiraceae > Limivicinus. The sequence continues at coordinate 44,797 of JAILFJ010000097.1, read as the reverse complement.
AGGGGGACGGCGACCTCGCCTCCATCGGCACTGCCGAGATCGTTCATGCCGCACACAGAGGCGAGAAGATTGTCACAATCTTTGTGAACAATGCAATCTACGGCATGACCGGCGGCCAAATGGCTCCTACCACTCTGGTTGGTCAGAAGACCACCACCTCCCCACACGGCCGTGATGAAGCTTGGTGCGGTGCGCCGATCAAAATGTCCGAGATGCTCTCAGAGGTTCCGGGCTCCTACTATATCGAGCGCTGCGCCGTCAATAACAATGCGAACATCCTCAAGACCAAGAAGGCCATCAAAAAGGCATTCCAGTATCAGCTGGACGGTAAGGGCTTCTGCATGATCGAGGTCCTGTCCACCTGCCCGACGAACTGGGGGCTCAGCCCGGTCGAGGCGATGAAGTGGCTGGAAGAGAATATGATCCCCTACTATCCGCTGGGTGTGAAGAAAGACAAGGGGGCTGAATAACCATGATGAAACAGTACGTTTTCGCGGGCTTCGGCGGACAGGGAATGCTGCTCATCGGCAAATTCCTCGCCATGGCCAATATGCTGGACGGCAAGCATGTCTCCTGGCTGCCTTCCTACGGCCCTGAGATGCGCGGAGGCACGGCAAACTGTTCCGTGACAATCTCTGACGAACCGGTCGGATCTCCGCTGGTTGACAATGCGGATGTCCTGATTGCCATGAATCTGCCCTCCCTGGACAAGTTTGAGCATACCGTGAAGCCGGGTGGCCTCATTGTTGTGAACAGTTCCATCATCGACCGCAAGGTCCAGCGTGACGATGTCCGGGTGGTTTACTGCGATGCGGCGAAGATTGCGGACGAGGTGAAGAACCCCAAGGGGGCCAACGTTGCAATCCTCGGAGCCATGATGGGTGCGGATGAAGGCAGCGTCTCGATCGACAAGATGGTAGAAGCCATCCGGATCGAGCTTGGTGAGAAGAAAGCCCGTTTCCTCGTGGGCAACAAGGCTGCTCTGGAAGCCGGTATAGCGGCAGCACAGGCCTGAATCAAAAAACCGGAGCGACCATCTGCATGTGAGGGAACCTGCAGAAGGCTGCAGAAAAGCTTCTCCGATTCCGCAGAAGGCGCTAAGATAATCACAGAAAACACGGCAAGACATAAAAAACCGTATTCCCTGTCCGCTCAATGGATGGAGAATACGGTTTTCTGTTGCCGAAGCTGCCGGGAGAACTGCAGAATAAGATGAGGCTTCTCAGACCCGAAGACTGTGTTTTAGGAAAACCGGTGCGGGAACAGACCGGGAACCACCACGGAATTGCAGAGTCTATGGGTAGCAGAGCAGTGAATGAGACTGAAAAAAGGCTGGAAATCAGAGGAGAATGCGGATATAATGATTCACAGATCCGGACAGAGCGACAGGAAAACGACGATGTGATCCCACAACACAGGAAAGTGAGCAGTGAGAGGAGGAATATCGCATGCAAGAGGCAGAAGTAAGGCTGAAAAGCCTCGCCTGCCTTCAGCGTGAATCCATCCACTTTACGGTGGACCTATATCAGAGAGGCTTTCGCTGGACACAGACTGAGGTCAGAGAGCTTCTGGACGATGTACGGACGTTTTCCCTCACACAGCCGGCGGAGAGCGGTGCGTTCTACTGCCTGCAGCCGGTTGTGGTTTCGCGGACCGCTGACGGGAGACACTGGAATGTGATCGACGGGCAGCAGCGCCTTACAACACTGTATCTGTTTTACTGCTGCTATTCCTGGGTCGTGCCACCCCCGCACCGCTACAACCTGATCCCATTCACGCTCACCTGCAAAGACAAACCGAGAATGCAGGCATTCCTTGATGCCCTGGCGGAAGTAGAGTATCTAAGTGCAAGAAAGATCGCAGAAGAGCTGGACGAATATGAGAACGATATCGATTGCCACTATCTTCTGGAGGCCTATCAGTGCATCGGGGACTATCTGCAGCACATACTGAGAAGCACGGGAGGCTACAGCAAACTGAGATGTCTGAAGGAGACCTTTGACCGACGTGTGATGCTCATCTGGTATGAGGTGACTGATTGTGACCCATTGAACGAAGCAGCGCTGTTTACGAAACTGAACACGGGAAGAATCCAGCTGACCAACGCGGAACTGATCAAGGCGTTGCTGCTGGAGAGGAGAACTGCAGACAGAGAGCCGTCTCCGGAACTGCAGAAAGAAGCTGTCCTGAGAATGAGGATCGCAGAGCAGTGGAATGCTATGGAGGCGGAGCTTGCAGATCAACGATTCTGGAGCTTCCTGACCGGAGCCCGCGGCGAAACAGTTCATGAGAATTCTGGATATAACTCAGGCTACGATCCATTGCAGTCGCCTACGAGGCTGGATTATCTCTTTTTGATCATGGCGCTGGAGCTGAACCGAAATGCGCTTCTTAAGGCGAAAGAGCAGTATCCGGATGAGGGACCCTGGATCGTCCCGGAAACCGACAACAACGGGCGCTTTCCCTTCTGCGTATTTTCGTTATTCCTTGAGCTCAAGCGACTCCATCCGGGAGAGGGAATGAACGACAGGAACGACGCAGTCGGAGAGGTCTGGGAAACAGTCAGAGATTTTTACCGATTGCTGCGCAGCTGGTATGAGAGTCCGTGGTGGTATCACAGAATCGGCTTTCTCACAATCACAGATCCATACTCGGCACCGGAGCGGCTGCTGGAACTCAGGGATCTGTGTGCGGAAGTGGAGTGTGATACAGAGCAAGGGCCTGAATCTCTCACAGAGACCTCTGAGGAGCGGATCCTGAGGTTGATCTCCAGAGAAGTGTTTGGATCCCGGCCGCCGAAATCTCATGAGGAATGCCGGGAATGGCTGTCAGAACTGTGCTACTCAAAACATACGCGTAAAATCCGACAGGTGTTGCTGCTATATAACCTCGCCTACCTGGAGGTAAGCGACCGGGGCGGACGATTCCCGTTTGAGCTCTACCGTGATGCCAGACTGAACTGGGACCTGGAGCATATCAACGCCGTATCGGATACGATGCCCGGGGATGACCGGCGCGACACGGAGACGAATTCTCGGCGGCAGTGGCTGAAAAAAGCTGCACAGCTTCCCGAACTGGAGCGAATTGTCACTGCAGACGGACGCCGGGTCCAGGAGCTTCTTCCGGAGCTGCTGAAGGAAAAACGATATCTAGCAGGAAAGCAGCCGGGTACCCGTGATTTTATCCAGGTATACGAAGCAATTATTCGCTTTTTCGGTGGCCAGGAGGGGCCGGACCACAGCATCGGGAATCTGACACTGCTGGATGGCGGAATCAACCGGTCTTACCGGAACGATGTCTTTCCGCTGAAACGCAAGGCCATCCTGGAACGCAGCGCCCAGGGAATCTTTATTCCCCTGTGTACCAGAAAGGTCTTCATGAAGGGCTTCCGGGAGTCTGCGGATCTGATGTGCTGGCGGGAGTCGGACAAAAAGGCATATACAGAAGAAATTGTTTGCTTTCTCTGTTCCTTTCTGAACCTGGAGGAGCTGCAGAATGAAAGCTGAAATGAAAACGGAAGAGAAACGAAACTCCGTTCCCTTTGAGGAAGCGGCCGCTGCGAAGAGCCTGCCCGCAACTGAGAACCCGATACCGTATATGGTTTTACACCGGCGGAATTCTGGACAGATCACCGGAACTGAGAAAGCGGATGGAGATATCCCTGAACCCGACGGAACGATAGAGGCTGAAATGCCAGGGAGCTCTGAAAAGCAGACAGCACCGACAGCCCCCGCTGCCACTCGTGAGAGCCTCTGGAGCCTTCTGGCTGTGCAGGGACTTACGGTCAGTATTCCGGCTCTGCAGCGAGGCTATATCCACGGGCGTTCGGATGCCGGGACCTGTCGTGTCCGCCAGAGACTGCTGGACGACCTGTTCGGATGTCTGCGCGCGGCAGCAGATGGAGACGGCGACGCTGCATATCTGGAATTGGGGTTCATCTACGGAAATCTGGAAGAAGGAAAGCATTTTATCCCGGTTGACGGTCAGCAACGCCTGACGACACTGTTCCTGCTACACTGGCTGCTTGCACTGCGCTCCGGCCGACTGTACACGGAACCTGAGGTAAGGAAGTGCCTGCTTCGGTTCCAGTACGATGCAAACGAGAGCAGCGGACGTTTCTGCCGCCGCCTTGTGCTGCATACTCCTCAGGCTTTGCAGAAACGCAGAGACAAGGAGCCTCTCTCTGCCCGGCTTCGTAACAGCGGAATGCTCTTTGATACCGACAGCCTCGATCCTTCGATCCGTGGCATGCTTGCCGTGCTGGATGAACTGGAGGAGAGAGCAGATTCTCTCAGCAGGGAAGAAATCACGTCGGAGCGACTCTTCACATTGCTTACCTCCGGCAATCCACCGATTGGATTCCGGTTTTTGAATCTGAACGACAGTGGCATGAGCGACAGCGTATATATAAAGATGAATGCAAGGGGCAGACCGCTGACGCTGTATGAGAGTGTCAAAGCCGGTCTCCGGAGCTGGCTGGCGAAGGATGCAAAGGAAGCAGATGGGGAAAAACCGGTATTTTCTGAGCAGTTTCTGCAGAAACTCAACGGGCCGTGGACAGAATTCTTCTGGCAGAAGGACTACCGTCCCCGCGGACCGCATCCCACTGTGGACCTGCCGATCCTGCGATTCCTGCGCTTCATGATCCTGACAGACTGCATCGTCAATATGGCGGGCAGTGCCGGACAGACCGTACTTCGCAATGCGATGCTCATCCTGATGCAGGAACCGGATGAGTCATTCTTCTCCAGACTGTTCCGGGACGGATTCCGCGTGGTTGGGGAACTGCGCAGCGAGAACCCTCCCGTGACGGCACAGACATTCAGAAGAATAGAGAAGATCCTGGACCTGCTCACGGTGAGGAAGAGAGAAACCGGAAGCATTGCATTTATGAAACGATCCGGCCCCGGCGAACTTCCCTTGGATGAAGAGAGCGTGTTTCGTAGACTGACAGGGTTGGAAGAAAAGCGCACTCTGGATTATGAAGAGATAATTCTGCTCAGTGCGGAATATGCATTTCTTCTGCGATATGCACATATTGGCATCCGGTTCCGATATTCTGATGCCCTGCGGCGCTGGCTGCACGTGCTGTCCAACCTGACTCAGGGGGTGCTGAACCTGCAGGCGGATGACTGCTTCAGCATGATCCGATCTGCTGGCGCTCTGACAGAGAACGGCTTTGCACTGCACTGTTCTGACCGATTTCTGGAGTGGCCGCAGGTGCCGGAGAGCCTGTCCGTTTTCCCGGCATTCCAGTTGGAAGAGGAGGCACTGAAAGCAGCACTGACCAGGAGTGACCGCCGGTGGAAAAAAGCGATAACAGATGCCGAGAACTCTTTTCTGGGCGGTCGTATCGGGATGCTGTTCGATTTTGCCGGGATCAGGGCAGCGGATGTCTTCCGGACGGCCGAGAAGAGGGCAACGGAAGGGCTGGACCCGGATATACCGCCCGCTGACGGACCGGCTTATTCCGACTTTATCCGCTATCTCCGCAGATTCCGGCTGCTTTTTGACCGCAATGGTGTACGACGGGAGCTGGAGGAGTCCGAAATCCTCAGACGCGCCCTGCTCTGCTTCGGAGGAGAGAACAGCTACCTGCTTCCTCCGGGAAGAACCCGACAGTGCTTCCTGGACAATATGGACAGAGACGTCGGCTTCCGACGCCTGATGCGGGACGATCATGACGGCCGACGGGAGACGCTGCGGGAACTGATGGACGACCTCAGGGAAGAAGAACCTGTGGTCCCTCAGCTTCAGAGCATCATAGAGAGAAAGACGTTTTCAGGCACAGAGAGGTGGAAGGAGTATCTTGTCAGCATGCCGGAGATCCTCTGCTCTGTCCGATCCATGGAGACATCGAAACCGGATCCGGAAGGGCAGTGGGTCTTTCAGAGTGAACAGCGCTACATCCGGCGCAATCATGCTGACGATATTCTCCTGCTCTCCAGGACCCAGACAAGTTCAATCAACCGGGAATACTATTCCTATGTGCTCTTCCTGAAAGCCAGGAAACGCGGCCTGAAAGTGCACTATCACGCGGACTATACAGACAGCTCGGAAAAGTACGCATGGTTTATCAATTTGGCCGGAGAACCGGTTTCCGTATCGTACCGGAACCCGGATCAGGGTTTCTGGCGCTTTGTCGCACGACGAAAAGAAGACTTCGAGGTACTCTATGAAGGAAACATGCGAGAGATGCTGGATTGGGTCAGAGAGAATACAGAGAAAGAGCAATCTTTGGACAGAGAGGAAAACAGACGGTAAAAGCCCGCTGACAGAAAAAGCAGTACAACAGAACTCCGGAATAAAGAACCACGGGAGAGACAGCTTCAGAGCCGTCTCTCCCGCTTCCAGGTGGCCGATAGGATTACAGTGATGATCCTTGCCAGAATACCGTCTCCGGTCCGGTCCAGGTTAAAAAACCGGGGCCAGCATGGGGATGATTTCTCCGTACAGAACAAATCACCTCTACGATTTCCGCTTTTTCATTATTATAAAATACAGCAGCGCACAGTAGAGAGCAGCGAGCCCTGCCACAAGCCAACAGAAGAAATCAGATCTGGGAGCGAGGCTCACGAGAATCAGAACCGGTGCTCCGAGTACAATGCCAAAGCTGCTGCCGGTAATCAGGTTGTTTGCAGCGGGGGTGCTCAGGTCAGGATCAATTTCACGCAGGAGCAGAACACCGGAGCTGATGGTACCGGTCATCATGCCGTACATGGAGATCAGTCCCTCATGGCAGTAGTCGGGATAAACCCGTTTGCACACGAAGCGCAGATGGTACCAGGTGACGACGGCTCCGATAACCACCATCAGCAGGAATGGAAGCCAAAGACCGCGGATGTCTTCCGGGTTAATGGAAGCAATGCCGGCGACGATCATGATGTCGAAAAAGAAACCGGAAATCCGATTCAGCAGATAGTTGTTCTGATACTGCCTCCGGATCAGAGCGGAGCGTTTTCCCTGTTCGAGCAGTACCCGAAGCAGCATGGCAAGCGCCGCACCGATGATGAAATTGAACCCCCAGAGCAGAGTGTTGACGGTGTTTGCGAGTCCTGACGAAAGTGCCGCGATGCCGGATGTCAGACCCCTTGTGACGAGATAGGTGGCGAGGTAGACCAGAAGAACCATGGCAAGCTGGACCGAGAGTTTGTCAATAGAGTCAGAAATCGGAATCTCATTGTGGCTCTGGAAGAAATCCACCCCCGGCTGAGCCTCCTGTTCGGAGCGGATGCCGGTGATTTTCCCTCTGCGGGACCAGATATTCAGAATGACGACACCCACGATGCAGGCGACCAGATAGCCTGCCGCGGCAATGGCAAGACCGAAGCTCCGGCCTCCCGCAAACCCAAGCGCTTCGTAACTGGACCCGACGTTGTTTGCCTGACCGGGACCCTGTCCGTAGCCCATAGGCAGGAGAAGACCGGCTGCTTTGAAAAGTCCGGGCATGACGGTATAGCCCAGCAGGAGCGTAATCAGCAGACCGGATATACCCTGGACGAGATAGGAGCTCACGATGATTGCACCGGATTTCAGGCCGGTGTGATCTTTTTTGCTGCGGTCTTTCTCCGGGGGTACACGCAGACTCATGGCAATGAAACCGAGGGCAATCCCGTGATAGACCAGAATCTCCATCAGAGACTGATCAATCCTGACGAGACCGAAGAGCTTTGCCGCCAGCAGCAGAAAGCCGGCAAGGACGGCCACTGGCATCAGGCTTCTGCGAATGAAGCTGAGCTTCTGTCTCAGGCAGTTTGCCAGAAGAATCGCAGCCGCGATGAGTCCGAGCTGTATGATAATGTTCCAGAGTGCGTGATTTGCCGAAGAGTAGTCCATTGCCTTTATCTCGCTTTCCAGAGTTCGATGTATTTGCGGAGACAGACGGGGTGTCTGGCACGGATCTCGTAATATCCTCCATCAAAGCTGAAGAGCAGCCGGTTTGCAAGAACGTCGGCCATACTGCTGATATCCTGCAGGGGAAAACTGCGGCTGCCACAGATCAGACGGTCTTCATAGAGGGCCAGATCACCCTGCTCCAGCACACGGTCCCGGTGGTCGGAGACGATCTGACAGAGCGTCACGTCGGTATCCGAGAACAGCGGACCTGAGTCAGGGCGGACAAAGTTCCCGGTCCGGAGCTGCGCAGTCTGCCAACGGTCCCATTCGCCGGGATGGGCAAACGGAGTATCCGGGAGGAAAAAGCCGGTTTCCGTATAAGTCAGATCGAGGCCGCAGTCGCAGAAAATCCGGATATCCCGAGTGCGGAGTGTCCCAATTCTCCTGCAGCGGGGGCAGAGGCAGAAAGCCTGCTCCATTCCCTCAGCCCGGTGCCTGCCCGGGTAGGCAACAGGATCATCGCGCTGACGCTCCCATGCATCCTCGCGGATGTCTCGCTCGATCAGAGTGTTGATCTCATTAGGGGTCATGCCCTTCAGCAACTCCGGCGGATAGATACCGACGGGATGTCCGTGAACAGCGCCACGGCGAACTCCCTTTCCCCAGCGCGGGAGACTCAGATAGGCCCCCTCCAGCCGATAGGTTACCAGAGACGCACCGGAGCTCTTTACAAGCTTTCCGGTGGCGGGGAAAACGGGATTGGTTCTGCCAGCCCAGCACTGCTCCCCCTCCGCAAAGAGACAGACCGAATGACCCGCTTTCAGCTCTCTCAGACAGGCCTTCACGGTATCCATACCGGTGGACGCCTTGCGGCGGGGGATCGGAGAAACGAGATGGGCGATGATGCGTGAAACAAGACCAAGGCGGAAGAGATGCTCGCTCGCAACGTAATAGACCTGCTTTTTCGTAAGGCTTGCGGATACGAGAAGCGGATCCCATGCACTGGCGTGATTGGGTACCAGAAGCATAGGACCTTCCACATGAAGATCTTCATAAGTGAGATTGAATTTTCGAATCATCCACCGACGGATCGGAGGCTGAATAAAGTACCAGAATCTCTGATGCCGTTCATAGCTGTCCATGGGAACTCCTTCCCTGTAAGAACACCGCATCAGACGGCGTAGCCCCGGAGCATACCGGGCTGAATCGGAAAATACGGACCGATTGCCGTGATTCAGAAGCTCAGCTCGTCCTTATGCGCAGTCATGCCGTCAATACAGCACTGCATCACAACGGAGGGATCCAGATTCAGCATCTCAATCCCACGGTTGATCACTTCGCGGTTACATTTGGCGGCAAACTTCAGGTCCTTATATTTTTTCTTAAAGCTCTTGACACTCATGCCATCCATCCGCTCAGGACGCATCAGGGCATAAGCGTGGATGATGCCGGTGAGCTCATCGACGGTGAAGAGACTCTTTTCCAGATTGCTCTCCGGCTTTACTTCGTCGGTGGTGAGCCCGTAGCCGTGCGAAATGATGCTGCGGATATCCGCTTCATCGACGCCCTCCGGTTCAAGCAGCTCGCGCACATGATGGCAATGCTCCTCCGTGGAGGGATACTTCTGATAGTCCACGTCATGCAGCCAGCCAATGGCTTCCCAATGGTCCCGATCTTCACCGTAGTAATCGGCCATCGCGCCCATCGCTGCGCTGACGCAGGCAGCGTGAACGAAGAGATGGTCTTCGGTGGTGTGCTTTGGAAGGATTTCTTTTGCGCGCTCCAGGGTGAGTTTACTCATGTGGATCAAGCCTCGCTTCTGTTTGGTTTGGTGTGTTTGCTCACAGCCCGCAGCTGTGCTGAGTTTCATTCTGTAGTGAAAATGCTTTCGGTCTGACCTGCTCTGAGCCGGTCTTTATATGTATTTATCATGATCCTGTAGCCAGGGTCCTTAAATCTTCCAGTCGCTGTAGTCTGCCAGATCGCTGTACCAGGTGAGGGATGTCGTGTGTGTTGTGCCGTCGGTGAAGGTAAGCTGCCGGGTTCTTGCGTCCGTCATACGGTTGTCGGAAACAAATTCGCCCCTGACGTAGATGACCGTTCCCGATACCTCCGTCGGATGGCCAAAGCTGGCCCAGCCAGGCAGATCCAGAGTATCGTAGGGGATCAGGACCCGGCGGGCTCCGGTTCCGGCGGTCTGATGGAGGACAAAGCGGAAATCACTGCCCTGGCCATAATAGACAAGACCCGAAGCATAGGCGGGGCTTGGCTGGATCCAGGCTTTGTCGCCGGTAGGCTTCTTCTTTTCGTCAAGAATCTCACCGACACAGACCGGCTCGCCGATATAGTCGGAGACGTTGGATTCGGAGAGCTTTACGATCACAAAACGCTCGGCAATGTACTCCTTGATTTCGTCAGAGCGGAGAAACGTCAGCCTCATCTCACGCGCGACGAGCTTGGTATACGGACCATCCTCAACGATATCCAGGGTGATTCTCCCGCGGCTGCCTTTCAGCGTCAATACGCGTCCGTCTCCGCTGATTTCCCACGTATCCGCACTGGTATCACTGGCATACGTACCGTCGGTGTTCAGCCGGAGTTCTCCGAACCATGAAATAATGGAGCGCTGAAGAGGAAGCGCATCAAAGAGCTCAGTCCATCGGCCTGACAGCATCTTGCGGTTCTCCTGCTCCCGGGCTTCTGCCTTTAAGAGCTCCAACTGCTCCCTGGCTTCTACAAGCTGCGGGTAGTTCCTGACGGCTTCCCGGGCTTTGTCAGGGAGTGCTTCGTAGAGCGCCTCCGCTTCCAGAATCGCGTCTTCGCTGGCGAGACTGACCTCGCCGATGTCGGCGATCAGGTCGTCCAGGCTGCGGGTTTCCCTGGTCTGAGTACAGGAGATCGGAAAGACGGCGGTATTCAGCGCGAGAAGCAGCACCAGCAGCCGTTTCATTTCGTCCCCTTCTTTTTACGGAAAACAAAGAGCTTGGAAAAAATATAGTTGCCGATGATGACCAGCACAGCGGAGATGACGGTCGTGACATAGACATTGATCCCGAGAAGCGTCCCCAGAATCTGACGGACCGCGATGTCGAGACCGAGCGTGGCCAGACGGGATGCGATAAAACCGGAGGCTTCTTTCAGAATTTCAGGATTTTTGCTTTGAAAAACCCATTTTCTGTTCGTCGGATAAGCAAAAGCCACACCGGCGATCCAGTTTACCGAACTGAGAACCAGATTCTGTGCCGCGGTAGGATGCGCAGGCATCCCGTAGAACAGCCAGTTCCAGAGAAACATGGCTGCCCAGGCGACGACGGTAGTCATGCCGCCGACGATAAGATAGACGATGATCTCCCGATATTTCAGGAAAAGTTCCTTTATTCTGGCTGTCATGCAAGAAACTCCTCTATTACATATCTCGGCCTGCCTTTGATCTCCTCATAGATGCGCGCGATGTAATAGCCGATAATACCCAGACTGATCATGATCAGGCTCCCGATGAAGAGAAGCAGAATGATGACTGTGGTGAAGCCGCCGAGTGCCACGCCGGCGAGCTTCTGCACCAGCGCAACGACAGAGAAGATGACGGAAATCGCCAGAGTGAGAAAGCCCATGACTGTGACCAGCTGGAGCGGTGCGGAGGAGAAGGAGCCGATATTGGTTATGGCATAGCGGATCAGGGATCTGGTAGACCACTTGCTCTCGCCGGCAGTGCGCTCGCGCACGTCATAATGTACCTCAGCCCGCCTGAAGCCGACCCAGAAGCTCAATGCGCGGAAGAATACATTCCGCTCCGGCATTGCGTTCAGCGTGTCTACCACTTTGCGGTCCAGAAGCTTGAAGTCGGAGGAGGAGGCCATATCCATACCGGTGGCACGGCTGATGAGACCATAGAAGCGGTTCGCAGCAAACCGGTGCATACCGCTCTCCCGGCCACGGTCGTTCTTGATGCCCTCCACGACATCATAGCCCTCCTCCCAGAGGCGGACCATCTCGACAAGCTTCTCGGGAGGATGCTGCAGGTCGCAGTCCATGACGGCACAGCACTCCCCGCGGGCTTTTTCAAGACCGGCAAACATGGCTGCTTCCTTGCCGAAGTTCCGGCTGAAGCAGATGCCGCAGACGCGGGAATCCTTTTCATGGGCTTTGCAGATTTCGGACCAGGTAGCGTCCCGGGAGCCGTCGTTTACGAAAAGCAGTTCGAAAGGAATCCCCGCGGCGTCAAGAATCCCGGCCAGGGCCTCCGCCGCTTCGGCGATCATTTTTTCTTCATTGTAGGCAGGTAAGACAACAGAAAGCATGGTTTATTTCCTCAGCAGATAGGTGTCGCTCAGAGCGTAGGTATAGAGCGGTTCATATTCGGTATAGTCGGTTTCGTCCAGCAGCAGCCCGAGCGTCTCCTCCGCGCAGAAACCACTGCCCCAGTATCCGTCCACATCGATGTATACGATGCATTCGCCGCAGTCAGATCGCTCCAGATAATCCAGCAGTCCGGGAGAACCGGGATCCTCCGTGACATATACATCATCATAGCGCATAAGCTGCAGCATGTCCTGCGTGACACCGGCGTAGTAACCGGTCAGATAGACACAGGGGTCCGTGCTGTGCCGGTCAGCGAGCTGATTGAAGGACCTGTGCTCGGAATAGATATAGTCGGGGACGGTATTCAGTGAGACAAAAAGGGCGAGCAGCGTGACGAGCGGTACAGCAGCCCGAAGGGCATTCTTTGTGAGCCTGAGCAGGTACAGGCAGAAGGCGGGAAACAGCGTACAGATCGGCATGACATTGTAGATATAGCGACCTTCCACGACAGGGGAGAGAATTGCGGCAACAAAAACAGTGGGAATCACCGGAAGCAGCAGAAGCAGTGTGACGATGCCCGCAGAAGTCCCACCTTTGGGATGAACTGCGGAGGGAGAGGAAGCCCCGGCACGCCGTGACGCAAAGCGACTGACAATACAGAAAAGCAGTGCGAGGACAGAGACTGCAACTGCAACCGGCAGACCGACACGGATCTGGCCAAAGTAGTAACGCAGACGGCCGAACCACTCACCGAACTGAAGAAACTGCGACAGTGCATGACTGCCGGAGACAACATCGTTCCCCCCTGTGGTCAGATGCCCCAGCGCCGCAGGGAAACAGAGCAGCATGGTCCCGACACCGGCAAAGGCACAGAGCGCAAACCGCAGAGCTGCGTGGATCTCCCGCTTTGTCAGAAGCCAGACTCCGACGACAAGGCAGAGAAAGAAAGCATAGAACACAAAGTAGTACTGTGTCATCAGACCCGCAAAGACGGTCAGACCGATGGCACATTCCAGCTTCAGACAGGGAGCGCGGAGTTCTTTTGTTACCAGAAGAGCCAGCAGGACGGTCCAGAAGCTCATCAGGACATACATGCGGATCATCAGAAGGGTGCTGAGACCTGCGTGGCTGAGCCCATAAAGCATTACGGTCAGCGCCGCAATCGCAGGGCTGCCGAAAAGCTCGAAAACGAGCAGATAGAGAAGCAGAAGCATCCCAAGGTAGATAACGAGATTGGGCACGAGGCCAATCCATTTGCTGAAAGAACCCTCGGCCAGGCTGGAGGAGAAATTGATCAGCCAGTAATAGAGCGGGGGGTGAACGTCGCGGACCTGATTCTCATAGACCGAGACGGCATCAAAACGAGGTTCTGCATCCGTCACCGCAAGATAGTCGAAGAAATCCTCCCGGGTCAGAAGCTGTTCCGCCAGTCTGTCATCCTCGCCATGACCGATGAACGGCATGTCATGGCTGTTCGCAAGACCGTAGGTATAGATCTCGTCTATGAACATCCCGCTCTTCCACAGGCAGAAGTGCAGGCTGACACCCAGAACCAGAAGCAGCGCGGCGAGAAGAAGGAAATGCCGGCGGAGCTTACTGCTTCCCGTCATGTTCCGTCTGACTGACGATGTTTTCAAAATCAGCGATCTCGTCCGTCGGGGTCGCTGTCTGCTGCCCGAAGGAAGCCTTGTAAGCCTCAATCTCGGCCTCCTTGGCCTGGATACTGCTCTCAAGAAGCGCGACCTGCTCGAAGAGCGGTGCGAAGAATCCCTCAGGTCTGCCCTGCTCATAATACAGCCTGCCGATCTCCGCAAAGACCCGCTCCAGTTCCCTGTGGTCCTGGTTGAGAGCAAGGGTCAGTTTGGTAGCGCTGCTGAAGGACTTTGCGCGCTGAGCGCCCTTTTCATATACGTCTTTTACACCGGCACTCTCGGCAAAGTCTTTTGCCTGACCCCAGAGTTTTCCGATCACGTCTTTGTAGTCTGCCATGTTTTCCTCCTGTTGATGAATAGAATGATTCCTGAGCCAAGTGCCAGCATCAGGCTTAGAAGCTGGGAGACACGGAGCCCGGTGTACGCGATCATAAGACTGTCCGAACGGAGGCCTTCGATCCAGAAACGCCCGATCCCATACCAGAAGAAGTAGAACAGTGCGCACTGACCGGGATAGCGGCGATGCTTCTTTACGTAAAAGATCAGAATCAGCAGCCCGATCAGGTTCCAGAGACTCTCATACAGAAAGGTCGGGTGGACCCAGACGGTGGTGCCGTCGGATGCGGTTAGCCCCATGCGGCAGAACAGATCTGTCTCCGCTCCGAAGGCTTCGCGGTTGAAAAAATTGCCCCAGCGACCGAGAATCTGGCCGATCAGAATGCCGAAAGACATGAGATCCAGCATCGCGGGAAAGGGGATCTTCCTGCGCCGGCAGAAGAGAAAGCCAACCAGAACACCGGCGAGGATGCCTCCGTACACGGCAAGCCCGCCTTCCCATACGGCGGGGATTTCTCTCAGATGAAGCCGGTACCAGTCCCAGCGGAAGACGACGTAATAGAGACGCGCGCCTGCGATGGACAGGGGAATCAGCCAGAGCAGCATGTCATAGAGATCATCCGGCCGAATCCCGAAATCCTCTGCGTGCCGGGAACAGTACAGAATCGCAAGAATGAAGCCGAGCGCGATCAGAATCCCGTAAAAGTAGATCTCGCGCCCGAAAATGCGGATCCCTGAGGGGGGATTGATCATGAAATCACCCAGCATGGGAAAGCTGATGGCGGAATCCCTCCCGATGATGTCAGGGAGCGAACTCATGCCTGAACGACGCTCATGGCAAGCCTCTCTGACACATAGGCATCCCGCAGAAAGGCTTCGCATTCCTCTTTCGTGACGGAAGCCATGACGGACGGATAGTCCAGATAGCAGTAGCCTTCAAACTCATCCAGGGCGAGAGAGACGCACACGTCGTCAAAGTCCTCCATGCTCCGCAGAGCACCGCCTATGCCGGCCTTCTTCGCCCGCTCAAACAGAACGGGGTCGAAGCCCTCGCGCCCGATCCGGTCTGCCTCCGCCAGAAGCTCTGCAAAGACGGTTTCCGGGACTTTGCTTTCTCCTCCGATAATGATGTGGGCGATTCCGCGGGAAAAGTCCGTGTCCGCGTCGAAGTTGCGATTCAGGATCCCGCTCTCATAGAGACGGTTGTAAAGAGGGGAGGACGGACCGGCCAGAAGCCGCATCGCGAGTGACGACACAAGCTGCTGACGCAGAAGAGCCGGGCCTCTTTCAGCCGGCGAAAACTTGGCACCAATCAGAAACTGCGGCGCTGAGACAGGCATCCTGAGCTCTGCGCGGGCTGAGATAGGCAGGAGATCCTCTTCCTCATCAAAATGAACGACAGGAATCGATGACTCCTGCGCGGGAAGCTCTTCCGAAACGATCCGCATGACAGCGTCGGGGTCCACGTCACCAGCCAGGGCGAGCACCATGTTGCAGGGCCGGTAGAAGGCAGCGTGACAGGAGTAGAGCGTATCGGCGGTGATCCTGGCGATGCTCTCAATACTGCCGATGACCTTCTCCCGGATCGGATGGTGCCGATAAAGAAGGCCGAGAAGACTGTAGTAGTTGGCAGTGCCGGGATTGTCCTCCCCCATATGGATCTCCTGGCCGATGATGCCCTGCTCCTTCTGTACCGTCTCTTCCGTGAAGTACGGTGTGGAGACAAAGTGAAGAAGCAGCCGGAGACTGTCTTCAAAATGATCCGTGCAGTGAAAATAATATGCTGTGACGTCCGACGAGGTAAAAGCATTGGGATCGGCACCGTTCCGGGACAGGAGAGTCAGAGCATTGTCTCCGTCCGGCAGGTCGAACATCTTGTGCTCCAGGTAATGAGCGACGCCTGCGGGCGTTTCATGCAGGACTCCGTCCAGTGTGAAACGGCGATATGTCCCACCGTAGTCTGTGGCAAACACAGCGTAGAAACCGGAAAAGCCTTTTTTGGGCAGAAGCCGGATCCGCAGTCCGTTGCCCGCAGTACCGGTATACAGGACATCTCCCGTCGCGGGATACTCAATTCTCTTCAGCATGTTCTTCTCCGTCTTCTGTATCTGTTGTATCTTCCTCGGTTTCAGACCCGTTTTTCAGAACGTAGATCTGATCGCATTCCACACTGCGGGCGATGTCGATGACCCGCTGGACGCTTACCTCCCGTACCAGCTCTGCAAGTTCTTCCGGACCGTAGTCCAGCCCGGCGACAGCCTGAGAGAGATAGAAGCTCTCCAGACTGCTCTGACTGTCAGGCACAGAGCGCAGATCAGAAATGACCCCTGCCCGGGCGGTTTCCAGTGCCTCTGCGCTGATCTCGCCGTCCTGAAGTGCCCGGAGCTGGACAAAAATCTCATCCTTCGCGGCCTGATACCGTTCCGGCCGTATCCCGGCGCTAACCAGCAGGAGGCCTTTGCGCAGGTCGAGAAGGGAGCTGGCATAATAACAGAGAGAGAGCTTCTCACGGACATTGAGAAACAGCCTGGAGCTGGGACTGCCGCCAAAGAGGTCGTTGAACACATAGAGTGCGGGAAAGTCAGGCTCCTCCATGCACTCTCCGAGACGCCAGCCGATGACGAGATTCATCTGGGCGACGTCCATCTCCTCCTCGGTATAGCGGGGCTGCGCTTCCAGAGCATTCATACGGATCTCTGTTCCGATCTCGTCATCGATCTCACCGCGGGGGAGCGTTGCAAGAAGCTCGGACAGGAGCGTACTCACCGTTCTCAGCTTCGCTCTGCCGCAATAGAACAGCTCGACAGGTGCGGTCTGAAGAAGCGTCTTGTAATGGCGGCTCAGCTTCCTGTAGTTGATCGAACGGCAGCTCTCTTCATCACCGTAACGGCTCACGGCGAAATCCTCGCAGCAGCACATCTCCTCAATACAGCGGGATACGGCATAGGCACGCTTGTTGTTCAGACGGGAGGCAATCAGATCGAGGAGCTTCTCCTGCTCGCTCTCTACATAGGTCGGCAACAGAAGACCGCCGCGGGTCACAGGGGAGAGAAGCAGATCGGTTGTGAGCTGGAGCACATCCCGGAGAATGCTCTCGCTGCCCGGAAGAAAGTCGTCCTCCGGAAAACTGGCGTAGAATCCGCAGCACTGAATCTCACCGATCCGACGTACAACGGGCTCGACAGAGGTCCCGTAAAGTTCTTCAAAACGTGAGGTCAGGGCCTCCATGTTGGGACAGGAGGAGGTACCGCGGCGAAGAACAAAGGGAATCAACGCATTCATGGAGGCGGTTTCACGGTTCAGCTGGGTCAGCAGATTCACACTGAAACAGGCTGTCTTGAACTTCTCCTCATGAAGATGGGTGAGCCAGACTCCGGGGCGGAGCTGGACGCGGCTGAACTCCATGTGCATCTCTCCTTGCTGCAGCTAAGTATCACAGAAATTTATGCCAGTATAACATATTTACAAAAAAAATGGTAGACCGCGCATTGTAAAAAATGATATAATGGCGCAAATTATCTTTTGGTGAGCTGTGAGGAATGAGAATGAGAAACATGGTTGAGAAAATCACTGCGCTTCTTCTGACAGCAATGATGGTACTTTCGGCCTTTCCGACCGCCCGGGCGGAGGAAGGCACGGAAATGAGCGGAAGCGATTCGCAGAACAGCGGAATCATCGATACGCTGAAGCTGGAGCGCTGGCTGGAGGATTATGTTCAGCAGTACCATCTCAGCGATGGAAGCAGGGAGTTTTCGGTTGGGTTCTGCTACACCGGGACCGGCGACTGCTGGTACTATAACGCAGATGTGTTCCTGTACTCGGCGAGCCTCTACAAGGTTCCGGTCTCCATGCTGATGGCGGAGAAGGAGGCAGCGGGCGAACTTACCCAGGACAGCCAGATCTACGGTATGACACTTCAGTATCTGGAATCCACGGCGCTGATCCACTCAAACAACGAGAGCGGACACGCCATGGTAGACTATCTTGGCGGGACCTATGACGGAAAATGCAGCGACATGACGATCCCCTATACGGATCTCCCGGAATCCTATTTTGAGAAGGACTTCTTCGACTACAGCTACTATACCGCGAGGTATATGACGCAGGTGATGAAGACCCTGTACGAAGGCGGGGAGACACGCTTTCCCCACGTGATCGAGAACTTGCTGAAAGCGCAGCCAGATTCCTACTTTAATATCTCGCTGAGAGACTATTACAGCGTGGCGCAGAAGTACGGAGCTTTCGGCGAGATGAACGGCAACGACAACAACCACTGTGCTGCGATTATTTATACTCCGACACCGATCATTGTAACCGTGATGACCAGAAATGTCGGGGAATACCAGAAGCGGATTGCCGAGGTGGGCGCTTTCTTTGCCGCCTACGCGCTGGAGCTGGATACGAAGCTGGACGAATACAGGAGAGAAGCGGAAGAGAAAGCCGCTGCGGAAGAAGCGGCCAGACTTGCTCAGAGCGCGGAAAATGAGGCGGCAGACCTGCAGACAGCAGCAGAGACCGCCGCCGTATGGAACCCTGCGGTAGACGTTCTGACCGGATCGGAGACAGGTACGATGCCCGGAACAGAAACAGAACCTGCCCCGATGCAGACGGAAGCGGAGCCTGCAGAGGTGAGAAGCTTTCCCGTCCTGCCTCTTGCACTGGCGCTTGCCTCCGCTGCGGCGGTAGTGCTTCTGGCAGGCCTGCTATTCCGCAGAAGGAAGCCCGTGAAGTACCAGAAACCCATTATTAATGAAAAAACTGAACGGTCCGCGAGACAGAAACCCCGAGAGGAAACGGAATACCGACCGCGCCACTGAGAACAGGGAGATGCAGAATGGAGTATAGGACGGAACATGATTCGATGGGGGAGATCCGGGTCCCGGCAGATCGCTACTGGGGTGCCCAGACGCAGAGGAGCTGCGATAATTTCCGGATCGGTGTCGGCATCGAGACGATGCCCCGGGAGATCACACACGCCTTCGGAATCCTCAAATGCGCAGCAGCGCGGGCAAATCACCGCCTGCAGCCCGAGAGATTGACGGCAGAGAAGCTGGCTGCGATCGAACGCGCGGCGCAGGAGGTGGCAGAAGGCCGTCTGGACGCGCACTTCCCCCTGGTTGTCTGGCAGACCGGCTCGGGTACCCAGTCCAACATGAATGCCAACGAGGTCATTGCCAACCGGGCCAATGAGCTTGCAGGCAAAGCGATCTGCCATCCAAACGACGACGTGAACATGAGCCAGTCATCAAATGACACCTTCCCAACGGCCATGCATATCGCAGCAGTACTCGCACTGCGGAAGAAACTGATGCCGGAGCTGAGGCGGCTGATCCAGGTGTTTCAGAAACTGGAGGAGGAGAACCGCGGAATCGTCAAGAGCGGGAGAACACACCTGCAGGATGCGGTGCCGATTGCCTTTTCACAGGAGATCAGCGGCTGGCGCAGTTCCCTGGAGCGGGACCTCAGTTTCCTTGAGCAGGCATCGGAGAATCTGTGTGAGCTGGCGCTGGGCGGCACGGCAGTCGGGACGGGGCTGAACGCCCCCGAAGGATTCGCGGAGCTTGCTGCGGAGGAGATCTCAAAACTGACGGGGTTTCGTTTCGTTACGGCGGACAACAAGTTTCACTCGCTCACATCCCGGGACGAACTGGTGTATGCCCACGGCGCACTGAAGGCACTGGCTGCGGACATGATGAAGATCGCAAACGACGTGAGATGGCTTGCGAGCGGACCTCGATGCGGTCTGGGAGAGATCCGGATTCCGGAGAACGAGCCGGGCAGCTCCATTATGCCGGGAAAGGTCAACCCGACACAGTGCGAGCAGGTGACGATGGTTTCGGTTCAGGTTCTGGGAAATGACACTGCCGTCGGGATAGCGGCGTCACAGGGTAATTTTGAGCTCAACGTATTTCTGCCGGTGATGGCGTACAACTTCCAGCAGTCAGTCCGGCTGCTGGCGGAATCTGTCCGTTCCTTCACGGATCACTGCGCGGCGGGGATCGTTGCCAACCGCGATAAAATGAAGAGAAACCTGGATCAGTCACTGATGCTGGTCACAGCGCTGAATCCGTGGATCGGATATGAGAACGCCGCAAAAACGGCAAAGCTGGCATACCGTGAGAACATCAGCCTGAAGGAGGCCTGTGTCCGACTGGGGTATCTGACGCCGGAGCGCTTTGACGAGGTTTTTCATCCGGAAGAGATGGCACGGGAGACTCGGCCATAGCGTCAGCAGATGGAATATGCCCGGCGGACTGAGAGGACGATCGCACTATATTCTTGCTTTTTCAGCTGGGCTATTATATAATCTGATATATTGTGATTTAAATGCTTCTGCTACGGACAGCATTCCGGCTGCCGGCTGAGAGGGGAGGGGTATACATGCTGAAGCTGCTGATCTATGGCATGGTATACCTTGGCAGCGCGCTCATGGTGTTCAACATTTACAGCTATATCCGATATGCGAGGTGGATCCAGCAGCAGGGCGACTGGGAGCATGAAGTGAGAATTCTCAGACTGCCGATCTTCCTCCTGGTGATGTTCCTGCTGGGATATCTCGGAATCGGTTTTTTCGGAAAGCCGGACCTGCTGACTGCGGGAATTCTTTTCGGCGGAAGTATCTTTGTTGCCGTGATGGTTTTCCTGATCCAGCGTATTACCAACCGTATCCTTCTGAACGAGAAAATGGCGGCGAAGCTTCTTGCTGCGGAGAACAGCAACCGAATGAAGATGGACTTTCTGTCCAACATGAGCCATGAGATGCGTACCCCGCTGAATGCGATCCTGGGCCAGGTACGGGTTTCGGAAGAGACCGGAGACCTGTCGCCGGAGACGAAAAAGCAGATGACCAGAATCAGCGCAAGCGCCCGACACCTGCTGTCAATCATCAACGACATTCTGGATATGAGCTATATCGATGCCGGGATGATGGAAATCAGAGAGAGCCGATTCTCCTTCAGCGAAATGATCCTGCAGCTGAACACAATGGTCAGCAGCGACTGTCAGGACAAGGGACTGAACTATAACTGCGAGCGCATCGGCGAGATCGATGAAGAATTTATCGGGGATGCCATGAAGCTGAAACAGGTTCTGCTGAGCATCCTGGATAACGCTGTGAAATACACCGAAGCGCCCGGCTTTGTCCGCAGCAGTGTGGAACAGACAGCGCTCGGGCCCGATTCGCGCCGGCTGCGTTTTACCGTGGAGGACAGCGGCATCGGTATCGACCCGGACTATCTCAGCCAGGTATTTGATGCGTTCTCCCGCGAGGACTTCAGCAATACCGGTATCCGCGGAGGCAGCGGGCTGGGACTGCCCATCGCAAAAAACCTTGCGGAAATGATGGGCGGAGGGATCGATATCCAGAGCGAGAAAGGCGTCGGCACGATTGTAACGGTGACGGTGGTGCTGGGCGCTGTTGTGAAGGATGTATCGCCTGTACCAGAGCCGAAAACGGAATCCGAAGAGGAAGAAAAGGCCGATGACGACACAGAGATCGAACTTGCGGGACGCCGCATTCTGATCGTGGAGGACATTGATCTCAATGCAGAGATCCTGACAGACCTGCTCGAGATGGAGGAGATGAGCTCCGAGCGGGCTGAGAACGGGCAGATCGCTGTGAATATGTTCTCGGAAGGCGCCGCGGGCTATTACGATGCGATCCTGATGGACCTGCGCATGCCGGTAATGGATGGCCTGGAGGCCACCCGGCGGATCCGTGCTCTGGAGCATCCGGATGCGGGCCGGATCCCGATTATCGCTCTGACGGCGAATACCTTCGAGGAGGATGTGAAAAACTGTATGGATGCCGGCATGGATGCACATCTGCCGAAACCGGCGGACATTGACCTCCTCTGCAGTACACTGAAACACTGCCTGCGAAACCGGGGGTTGAAAAATCATTCTTAAGGAAACAGAGTCAGCAAAGGAGAGAGACGGAAAATGACACTTCAGGAGCTTTATGCAAAGATCGGCGGCAACTATGAGCGTGCTGTTCAGATTATGAAGATGGATAAGCTGATCGGCCGTTATGTTCTGAAATTCCCAAAGAGCAATTTCGGCGAAATACTGAAAACTGCGGGAGAGAGCCTGGACCCGACTGCACTTTTCGAGAGCGCGCATGCGATGAAAGGCGTCTGTGCCAACCTGGGTTTTGACGGACTTTCGGAAGCGGCGGGAAAACTCACGGAAGAGTTTCGGCCCGGCAGCAGCCGCCAAATGACGGATGATGAGGTCCGCAGCAAAATCGACGAGATCGGCCGAATGTATGAGCACACGGTCTCCGTGATCAGGGAGTACGAGCAGGAACAGACCTGACCAATCCGCATCTCTCTTATGATTTTGTCTCCGGATGAGGTACTCCCGTGTGCCCCGGGGAGAACAGGTCCGAAAAACAAGCCTGGCAATCAAAAAACGATAAGAGACAAAAAAACGGTCGATGCAGGTATTCCCATGCATCGGCCAAATTGTATTTTGCCGGAGAATTTATCCGTTGACCTTGTCTTTGAAGGCTTTTCCCGCTTTGAAGACCGGCGTGTTGCTGGCGGCAAACTCCATGGTTTTTCCGGTGGCAGGATTGCGGCCGGTGCGGGCGTCACGGTGGCGGCAGCTGAAATTACCGAAACCGATCAGAGATACCGGCTCATGGGCGGCGAGAGAATCCATCACGGCATTGAGTACGCTGTCGACAGCAACGGAGGCAGCCTTCTGGCTGAGGTTGTTCTCTGCGGCGACTTTCTTGATGAGGTCAGTTTTGTTCATGGATGATAACTCCTTTGCGTTCATAATTGACTGCGAACTGAATTATAGCAGGGAAATGAGAGTTTTACAAGAGGGCATAGGCAGAATGCTGCGGAAGAAACGACAGCTTTCTGAAGGAGAAGAGTGCTTCGGATTCTCTTGACAAAGCCTGTGCCCGATGATAACATAACAGCGGAACAAAACCATAAAAATACTGCTGCCAATGCTGCGGCTACGGAGGTACTGTATATGCTGGAAGAACTGAAACAGCAGGTCCTGGAAGCCAATCTGCTCCTGCCGAAGTACGGACTGGTCACTTTCACATGGGGAAACGTTTCCGGCATCGACCGGACGAGCGGTCTAGTGGTGATCAAGCCGTCAGGGGTCGAGTATGACGGGATGTGCATTGACGACATGGTCACGGTCGATCTGGACGGAAAGGTCGTGGAAGGAAAATGGAAGCCCAGCACAGACACGGCGACCCATCTGGAGCTCTACAAGGCTTTCCCGGAATGCGGAGGCATCATTCATACCCACTCCCGCTGGGCAGTGACCTTTGCCCAGGCCGGTATGGATATCCCCGCCATGGGCACCACCCACGGGGACTACTTCTACGGAGCGATTCCGTGCACGCGCCCGATGACGGACGCAGAGATCAAGGGCGAGTATGAGAAGGAAACCGGAAAAGTCATCGTAGAGACCTTTGCGGATAAAGACCCCGCGGCGATCCCGGGCGTGGTGGTCTTCTCTCACGGTCCTTTCGCCTGGGGAAAGACGCCTCATGAGGCAGTACACAACGCTGTGGTCATGGAAGAAGTGGCCTTCATGGACTGGCATGCAATGATGCTGAACCCGGAGAGGGGACCCATGCAGCAGACCCTGCTGGACAAGCACTATCTGAGGAAGCACGGCAAAAACGCCTACTATGGGCAATAAGGTAACGATCGATCAGGTAGCGGAGCTCTGCGGCGTCTCAAAAACGACGATCTCCCGCTACCTGAACCACAAGTACGAGAACATCTCGGCTGAGACGAGGCAGCGGATCGAGCAGGTGATTGCAGAGCTGGAATATCGGCCGAACCGCTCGGCCCAGCGTCTGAAGGCCAGCCGCAGCATGCTGATCGGATGCTGCATCGGAGATATTGCCAGCCCGTTTGCGGGACTGCTCCTGAAAGGGATCACCCGGAGCTGCGAGAGCGCTGGCTATCAGGTGCTGTTTGCCGACAGCCGGGAGGACTCGATACGGGAGCAGCGTGCCATCGAGGGCTTCCTGGAAAACCGGGTGGATGGCCTGATCGTCAATACGACAGGTGGCAATGATGCGTTTCTGATCTCTGTGCAGACCGAGCGCGGCGTCCCGCTGGTGCTGGCAGACCGGAGCCTGAAAATTCCGGGAAAGCTTGATACCGTGATCAGCGAATACCGCGACAGCATTACGGAATGCGTGCGGATGATGAGAGACTGCGGGTATACAAAAATCGCTCTGTTCACCGAACAGATCCGCAATGTAATGCCGCGCATCCAGAGAAGGGACGCTTTTCTTGAGGCGACCTCCGCTTCGGAGAGAAGCCGGCCGGAGGTATATGAATTCTATACCGAAGAAGACGGAAGCTGCCTCCGCTGCCTGCAAGACTATACATCACGGTATTCCGGAGAGCGGAAGGCGGTGCTCTGTGTCAACGGTGTTACCGCCATGCATGTGCTGCGCGCGCTGCGGGAGATGAATATCACACCGGGCTATGATTTCGGACTCTGCACCTTTGACGACTGGAGCTGGTTTTCGCTGATCCCGCCCGGGATCACGGCGATCCGGCAGGAGACCGAAGAACTCGGCGCACACGCGGCGGAACTACTTCTGGAGCGCGTCAGAGGCGAAAGAGAGCCTGACTCACCCGCTGTGAACATCGAACTTGCAACCACGTTCCACCGGAGGGGATCGACCACAGCAGAAAAGCGCTGACAGATCTGACAGACCTCCTGCGGCTTTCACGCAGCCTTAACGCGATCGTAAAAAGAATGATTATGAATATGCTTGACAAAGCTGAAAAGGGATGATACTATAGCTTTGTCAGCAGAGAGCTGGCAGTTATTTATACCGGTTTAGTAAACCGGTTTCCGAAACTGATACACTGACGAATCTGACATTTTTGGTTGCATTGCACAATTCATGGGTGACAATATTGTGCGGTTTTCACAACTGTATGTCTGCGGAAACGCTTGACATAAAAAATCTTAGGAGGAAGAAAAATGAAGAAAATCATCGCAATGCTCCTGGTTCTCGTCATGGTCGCAGCGCTTGGCACCACCGCTTTTGCGGATGACGCCAAAGTGGGACAGACTGTCCTGAAGTGCGCCTTTAACCAGACGATTACCAATCCGGAAGCCAAGACCCTGCTCAAGATCAGCGACGATCTCTATGATGCCACCGAAGGCCGCTACAGCATTGAGGTCTATCCCGATGCTTCTCTCGGTGACCAGGCCCAGACCCTTGAGAACGTCATGATTGGTGCCCTTGACATGTCTCTTGTCGGCAACGCCATCATTGAGCCCTACAGCTCGGACTTCTCCATCATCGCGACCCCGTATATCTATGACTCCATCGATCATCAGGAGAAGGTCTTCGAGTCCGGCGATCCGGCACTCCAGGCCCTCTATGCTACTACAGAAGAGCACGGCTTCACCGTTCTCTGCACCTACTCTCTCGGCGCGCGTAACCTCTACACCCGCGACGGCCCGGTCACCAATCCCGATGAGCTGAAAGGCCTCAAGATCCGTGTCATGGGCTCTGATACCTGCATCAACATGATGAACGCCATGGGCGGTGTCGGCACTCCGATGCCCCAGGGCGACGTGTACTCCGCCATCCAGACCAAGACCCTTGACGGTGCTGAGAACAACATCATCACCTATGTTGACCTCGTTCAGTACGAAGTTGCTCCGTACTACAACTACTCCGGCCATCTGCTCCTCCCCGATGAGCTCGTCATTTCCACCGAGGTGCTCGAGAGCATGAGCGAGGAAGACCAGGCTGCGCTCCGCAAGGTCTGCGAGGAGTCCATGCCCTACTGCTTCGATCTGTGCGAAGAGCTTCGGGCCGATTACCAGGCCAAGGCTGAGGAAATGGGCGTCACCTTCTCTGAGGCTGACATCCCTGCCTTCCAGGCCCTGTGCCAGGACCTGATTCTTGAGAATGCTCAGAAGAGCGACGTTACTCAGGGTATGTACGACCTGATCATCTCTCTGCGCTGAGCAACAGGGAAACTGAAATCTTAATACTGTTATAACGTAAAACAAGATAGCGGCCCGCAGCATGCTGTGGGCCGTTCTTCTTAAAATGGAGGATTCTCATGAAGGTATTAGATGCCATCAAAAAGGTCTTTGACAAGATCCTTGAGGTCCTCGGCACGATTGCACTGGGGCTAATGTCGATTCTGGTTGTCTATCAGGTTATCACTCGCTACTTCTTCAACGCTCCCAGCGCTTATTCCGAGGCTCTCTCCCAATACCTCTTTGTGTGGATGATCATGTTCGGCAGCGCTTATGTCTACGGCTCTCTGGAGCATCTGACGATTGATCTGCTGAAGGACAAATTTCCCCCGAAGATGAACCTGGTTGTGGAGATCATCACAAATATCTGCCTGTTTGCCTTTATCCTGCTGATCTGCGTGATTGGCGGCAGAAACTATACACTCTCTCAGGTGAAGCGTATCGATCCGTCTCTGCATATCTCCATGGCGATTCTTTACGCGTCCGTGCCGTTTACCGGTATTGTCACACTGTTCTATTCCATTTATAACATTGCGCGTTCCATCCGGAACTATAGAGACGGCAAGCGCAAGACCGGCGACCCCCTGGGCGGGACCGCATGAAGGGAGGATAAGATCTTATGGCATCTACCGCATTTGCCGGAACCGTCATGGTTGTCCTTATCTTCGTGACGCTGGCTCTCGGCTTTCCGATCGGCCTGAGCATCGGCATGGGCTCGGCTGCCGCACTCTACATCATTATGCCGAATGCCAAGGCGCTGATCATCGCAGCGCAGAAGATGTTCCAAAGTGTCAACTCTTTTTCGCTGCTGGCCATTCCCTTCTTTGTCCTGGCAGGCAACCTCATGAACTCCGGCGGTATTGCACGACGGTTGGTTGGCTGCGCAAAGCTGGTAGCACACCGGCTGCCTGGTGCGCTGGCCCAGACCAATATCGTGGCGAACATGCTTTTCGGCGCCATGTCCGGCTCCGGCGTCGCCGCTGCGGTTGCCATGGGCGGCATTCTGGGACCGCTGGAGAAGGAAGAGGGCTACTCGGACGAGTACACCGCGGTCTGCAACATCGCTTCCGGCCCGACCGGGATGATGATCCCGCCGTCCAACATCATGATCGTCTACTCCACGGTAGCCGGGTCGGTCTCTATCGCCGCTCTGTTCATGGCGGGATACGTTCCTGGAATCCTGTGGGGCCTGGCCTGTATGATTGTGGCGGGGATTATGGCGAAGAAGCGCGGCTACGTGAGTACCGAACACTATAACTTCAAGTATGTTATGAAGACCCTCTGGGAAGGCATCCCGAGCCTGCTGATGATCGTCGTGGTAATTGGAGGTATTCTGGGAGGCATCTTCACTGCGACTGAGGGCGCCGCGATTGCCGTAGCATACTCACTGATCCTGAGCTTTATCTATCGGAACATCAACGTCAGGGACCTTCCGGGCATTATCTGGTCCAGCGTCAAGACGACAGCGGTTATCGAATATCTGGTATGTGTCTCCGGTATCATGGGCTACGTCATGACCTACACCCATATACCGGCTCAGGTCGCCAATGCCCTGCTCGGCCTCACCAGCAACAAATACATCATTCTGCTGATCATGAATATCATCCTTCTGATCATCGGATGCTTCATGGATCCAACACCGGCAGTTCTGATCTTCACCCCGATCTTTCTGCCCATTGTGCAGACCTGGGGGATGAGCGCGGTGCATTTCGGACTCATGATGATCATGAATCTCTGTGTCGGCACATTGACACCGCCGGTCGGCGCTATCCTCTTTGCAGGCTGCCGCACACATCAGGTTAAGATCGAGCAGATTATCGGTATGCTGATGCCCTTCTTTATTGTCATACTGGTTTCGCTTCTGCTGGTCACCTATGTACCCTGGTTCACCATGGCGCTCCCGCAGGCACTGCATCTGGCCTGAGACCCTGTCTGTTTAAAACAATGCGCCGGACGGAGCGGGTAATTCCGTCGCCGTCCGGCTTAATTTAAGGAGATTTTTTATTTATGGATATCCGCTATTCCACAGGACCCAACGATGTAAAACGCTACACCACGGAGGAGCTTCGGAAGGAGTTTCTGATTACCGGTCTTTATCAGCCGGACACCGTTCAGGCAACCTACTCGCATGTCGACCGCATGGTCGTGCTCGGCATCATGCCTGTCAAAGAGGTGCTTCCCATCGACAAGGGGATCGACGTCTGGGCCAACTTCGGGACCGGCTACTTCCTGGAACGCCGTGAGGCGGGAGTCTTCAATCTGGGCGGACCCGGTTTCATCCAGGCGGATGAAGAGCGCTTCGAGCTCGGCTTCGAAGATTGCCTCTATATCACCAAAGGGACGAAGCAGGTCTGCTTCGGAAGCACTGATCCTGAGAACCCGGCACGCTTCTATCTGGTATCCGCTCCGGCGCACAAGGCGTGCAAGACGACATTCCTGTCCTTTGCGGACGCAAACAAGCGCCCCTGCGGCGATGCCTCGACCTCAAACAAACGGGTGATCAATCAGTTTATCCACCCGGATGTGCTGGAGACCTGCCAGCTCTCCATGGGCCTGACGCAGCTAAGTGAGGGCAGCGTATGGAACACCATGCCGGCCCACACCCATGAGAGGCGGATGGAGGTCTATACCTACTTCAATATCCCGGAGGGGAACGTGGTCTTCCACATGATGGGACAGCCGCAGGAGACGCGTCATATCGTCATGCAGAACTACGACGCAGTGATCTCTCCGTCCTGGTCGATCCATGCCGGCGCAGGGACTGCGGCTTACACCTTTATCTGGGCGATGGGCGGCGAGAACCAGGCCTTTGACGACATGGACAACATTGCGGTCCCGGATCTGAGATAAGAAGCACAGCGCGTCCCAGAGAATCCGCACCGACAGATGCATGCCGGCCGATACAGGGCCCGGTTTACAGAAGCTTCTTGATGAGCAACATCGGTGAGGGGCGGAAGATATGCAGGAAGTTCCGGAGGTCCTCATCCTTCACTTTCTGATAGTCTGCCTTGATAATGCAGTAATCCATCAGGAAGAGATAAAGGCAGACCTCAAACGGAGCGGCGAGGAAGGCAGGGACGTAGTCGGTCTGGATCAGGAACAGTGACAGTGAACGCTGGAGAAGGGGACTGAGTTTCTTCTCCACCCACTTGTTTCCATAGACGATCCAAAGCTCCGGCGGGAGTCCCGGCATGGCGGCTGCCATGATGTTTCTGTCCCGCTCCTCCAGGGAAGCTTCCGGCAGACTCGGGTCATAGTGACAGGGAGAGTCGTGGAAGCTCAGCGTACCGCTCCGGGAACGGCTGACCCGCTTCGGCATAAAAACTACACGTTTGCCGCGTTTTACCTCCTGATAGTACCAGTCGGCCATCTTGATCTGGTCAAAGTGAAAGTCAAACTCCAGACCGCCGTAATCCGAGTGTACCGTGAGGACCGAGTCGGAATCGATGGGAAAATAGAGTTCGTCGCTGAGCGCAGCTTTTTGCAGCAGGGAATCCCAGCTCCGGCGAAAATCCGGATAATACTTCCGCTCACGGATCGCAGGGTCCTGGTAGAGCTCCAGGATCCGCTTCAGACAGTTTTCATAATTGTTCATTGGCGCACCTCATTTGCGAGTATTATAGCAGAAACCGCTTAAAGATCAAGTTTGTATCAAAAAAAGGAGTGTGTATATCATGGATGTATTAAGCAGAATGGCCGCGGCGGGCGTTGTCCCGGTCGTCGTACTGGACAAGGCCGAGGACGCCGTCCCCACCGCGCGCGCGATGATCGCGGGCGGCATCGATGTCATGGAGATCACCTTCCGCACTGCGGCAGCGGCAGATTCCATCCGCGCTGTTGCGGCGGAGGTTCCCGAGATGATCGTCGGCGCCGGTACCGTCATCAACCTGGAGCAGTGCAAGCTAGCTGTGGAGTGCGGGGCAAAGTTCATCGTCTCTCCCGGCTATGACGAAGAGACCGTGGCCTGGTGCGTGGAGAACAACATTCCGGTCACACCCGGCTGTGTCACCCCCACCGAGATCATGATGGCGAAAAAGCACGACCTGAAGGTTGTCAAGTTCTTCCCGGCCAATGTCTATGGCGGGCTGAAGGCCCTGAAGGCGCTTTCCGGCCCCTTTGTCGGCCTGAAGTTCATCCCCACCGGCGGCGTCAACAACGACAACCTTGCCGAGTTTATCACCGCCCCGATGATTCACGCGGTCGGCGGCAGCTGGACCGTGCCCAAGAAGGAGATCAACGCCGGCAACTTTGACAAGATCACCGAGCTCTGCGCCGAGGCACGCAAGATCCTCCTGGCCGCGAGAGAAGGCTGACGGAACACAGCCAAACAGCGCTCCCGCCCTGCGGGACGGGATAATAAATAACAGACAGAAAAGAGGAAGATTCACATGGATATGAAAGCATTCTCCCTGGAGGGAAAGGTAGCCCTGATCACCGGCGCCGCCTACGGCATCGGTTTTGCCATCGCCGAGGCCTATGCCGCCGCCGGCGCGAAGATCTGCTTTAACTGCCGCGGCGAGCATCACATGGAGGCCGCCATGAAGGCCTATGCCGAGAAGGGCATTGACGCCCACGGCTATTACTGCGACGTCACCAAGGAAGACGAAGTGAAGGAAATGGTCGCGAAGATCGAAGAGGAAGTCGGCGTTATCGATATCCTTGTCAACAACGCGGGCATCATCAAGCGCATCCCCATGATCGAGATGAGCGCCGAGGACTTCCGTCAGGTCGTCGACATTGACCTGAACGCGCCCTTCATCGTTTCCAAGGCCGTTATCCCCGGCATGATCAAGAAGGGCCACGGCAAGATCATCAACATCTGCTCCATGATGTCCGAGCTGGGCCGCGAGACCGTCTCCGCCTACGCGGCGGCCAAGGGCGGTCTCAAGATGCTGACCCGCAATATCTGCTCCGAGTACGGCGAGTACAACATCCAGTGCAACGGCATCGGACCCGGCTATATCGCCACCCCGCAGACCGCGCCCCTGCGCGAGCGTCAGCCGGACGGCAGCCGTCATCCCTTTGACCAGTACATCGTCGCAAAGACGCCGGCCGCCCGCTGGGGCACTACGGAGGATCTGATGGGACCGGCACTGTTCCTGGCCTCCGATGCGTCCAACTTCGTCAATGGGCATATCCTCTATGTCGATGGCGGCATCCTCGCCTACATCGGCAGGCAGCCTTGAGCAATATGTAAAAACCGTGTCTCTTCCGCCGCATGGCATCCTGCCGGAAAGGCGGGAGAGACATTTCCAGATGATCAGAAAGAAGGCAAATGAACGTATGAAAGCAGCTGTTTTAAAAGACTGGTTCCAGCTTGAACTCACCGATGTCCCCATGCCGGTTCCCGGCCCGGACGAAGCGCTGATCAAGGTCCGTTACGGCGGCGTCTGCGGCTCGGACATGGTGGTCTATCGGCACAAGCACATGACCGCGACAATTCCCCGCGTGCTCTGCCATGAGATTCTCGGCACCATCGAGAGCCTGCCGGAGGGTTATGAAGGGCCCTTCCATCTTGGACAGAGAGTCCTGATGAACCCGGTCGTCTCCTGCGGTCACTGCTCCGCCTGCAAACGCGGCCTCGGCCATGTATGCGAGAACCTGGAGCTCCTCGGCATTCACAGGGACGGCGGCTTCGCCGAGTATACCAAGGTCGGTGTGGAGAAGCTGGTTGCCATTCCGGACGACTTCCCCGATGAGGTTGCCATCCTTGGCGAGCCCTTTGCGGTTGGCTATCATGTCATGGTCCGCAGCCAGCTCCAGAAGGGCGACACGGTGTTTATCTCCGGCGGCGCGGCCGTCGGTCTGTATATTGCCATCTTCGCAAAGGCCTACGGCGCGGGACGGGTTATCGTCTCCGAGGTGAACGAGCCCCGGCGTCAGTTCGTGGAGTCCATGGGCATCGAGACCATCAACCCGACGGAGACCGACCCGATGGACCTTATGCGCGAGGTTACCGGCGGTGGCGGTTTTGACATGGTTTACGATACCTCCGGAGCCAAGTCCGCAACGCTTCAGATGCCGGATCTTACCCGCTGCGGCGGCAAGATGATGAGTCTGAACCTCTCCGGCGACAAGTATGAGTTCATCATCGGCAAGGTCTCCTTCAAAGAGATCACCCTCATCGGCAACCGCCTGTATTCGCAGGAGGACTTTGAGGGCGGCGTCCGCTTTGTCGAAGAGAACTGGCGCAAGCTGCATCTGGACCGTATGGTCAGCGACATTCTTCCCCTCAGCGACATTGACAAGGCCATCAACATGATGATCAACGGCGATAACCTCTGCAAGATCATCATCGACTGCCAGAAGGTCTGACCCGAGGTCAGAAGCTCCCGGCAGAAACAAAAAACAGAACCGGGGCGGCGCTCCTAACCGCCCCGGTTCTGCTACAGAGTATCAGGAGGAAACTACCATGCCTCAGAAGATCTATCCCTCGGCACATATCCTTGAGATGTTCATGCCCTACCTCCACGACGAGAAGCGGCTGCTGCAGGTGCTGGAGAGCGTGATCAAGAAGGACTTTTACCGCAATGTGGAGATCCCGACCTTCCCGACCAGGGAGCATCGCGCCACCCTGCGAAAGATTCTGGAAGACAACGGTCTGACGGCGATTACCTTTGTAGCTCCGTTTCTGAACGAGCGGCATATGTCCCTCTGCGACCTGGATGACAGGCGCCGCAGCGAGGTTGTGGACTTTCTCAAAATGCACGCGGACTACGCGGCGGAGAGCGGTTATATGACCTTTGGCGTGCCCAGCGGCCCCTATCCCGGGGATGCGCTGCACGACGAGGCCATGGCGGCCCAGGCGGACACGCTGGAACAGATTGCGGATTACGCGGCCTCTCTCGGCATGCTCTGCAGCATCGAGCCGCTGGACCGTTACGCCCACAAAAAGGCGCTGATCGGCCCGATGGATGAAGTGGTGGAGTGGTTCGCCCCTCTGCATGCGAAACACCCGAATCTGTTCCTGCACTGGGACAGTGCCCATGAGCAGCTGGGCGGACTTGGGATCTTCAATACCCTGGAGATGGCTGCGCCCTGGCTGAGCCAGATCCACCTCTGTGATTGCATCAGCGATCCCGGTCATCCCTGCTTCGGTGATCTGCACATGGATCCTGCCGAAGCGCCGGACTGGAAAACCGAAGGATTCCTGACACCGGAGATCGGCGCGGAGATCATCCGCAGAGCTGCCGCCTTTGATCCGCCGCAGGGCGTACGTCGCTTCTGGATCTCCATCGAGGTACTGGGCCACAGGGGTGATAATCTCTGGCATAAAGAGAAGATCGCCCGCGAGTTCCTGACCCGTTGCTGGGAGCTTTCCGGCGCAGAGGTCGGACGCTGAGGGATAAGACATATGCATTACTTTATCGGACTGGACAACGGAGGAACTGCCACCAAGGCGGCGGTCTTCGACCGCAGCGGAAAAGAGATCGGCAAAGCAGTCATGGCAACCGCTGCTCTGACGCCGGCTCCCGGATATGTGGAGCGCGACATGGAGGAGATGTGGGCGGCAAACTGTGCCTGTGTGAGAAAGGTGCTGCAGGACACCGGCATCGATCCCGCGGATGTGGCGGGAGTCGGGATCGCCGGACACGGCAAGGGCCTTTATCTCTGGGGGAAGGACGGCAGACCTGTACGCCACGGCATCATTTCCACCGACAACCGCGCCTGGGGCTATCCCGAGATGTGGCGGAAGGATGGGACGGAGGAGAAAGTCTTTGCGCTTTCGCTCCAGCACATCCTGCCGTTTCAGGCAGTGTCTCTGCTGGCCTGGATCAGAGACCACGAACCGGAGAACTACCGGAACATCCGATGGATCTTCGAGTGCAAGGACTATGTCCGCTTCCGCCTGACCGGAGAGGCGAAGGCGGAGATCACGGACTATTCCGGAGCGAACCTTATGAACCTGCGCACCCGGGACTATGATCCCGAGCTGCTGAAGCTTTTCGGCCTGACGGAGATGGAACCGGCTCTGCCGCCGCTCTGCCGGGCAACGGAGCTCTGCGGCGCAGTGACGGAGGAAGCGGCGAGAGACTGCGGCCTGATGCCGGGGACGCCGGTGATCGGCGGGATGTTCGATATCAACGCCTGCGCGATTGCGGCAGGGGTGACGGATTCGAGCCGGATCTGTATGATCGCCGGGACCTGGAGCATCAATGAGTACCCGCGGAGCGAGCCCGTAACAGACGGCAGCGTGCTGATGAATTCGCTGTTCTGCCTGCCTGAATACTATCTCATCGAGGAGTCGAGCCCAACCTCCGCCGGAAACAACGAGTGGTTTGTGCGCGAGCTCCTTCCGGAACTGCGGGCAGAAGCCGAGGGAAGAGGCGAAAGCATCTACGAAGTGCTGAACCAATGGGTGGACAGCATCGCAGCAACGGAGTTTGTGCCCCTGTTCCTGCCCTTCCTGATGGCCTCCAACGAGCATCCCAATGCCAGGGGCTGCCTGATCGGCCTCTCGCTGAATCACACGCGTCGGCATCTCGCCCGCAGCGTCTATGAGGGCATTGCCTTCTGTCACCGCCGGCATCTGGAGAAGCTGCTGGCGACACGCAGCAGGGAAGAGCCCGTTTCCTGCATCCGCCTGGCAGGCGGGGCGGCACGGTCCGCAGTCTGGGCTCAGATGTTTGCGGATGTGATGAAACTCCCGGTGGAAACCGTTGAGGCCAATGAGACCGGAGCCCTCGGCTGCGCGATTGCGACTGCGGTCGCGGTCGGAGAGTATCCGGACCTGCGGACGGCAGTGGAGAATATGACGGCGGTCTCGCAGCGCTATGAGCCCGACCCAGGCCGAAGCGCAGTCTACGACCGGAAGTTTGCCCTGTACTGCAGGGCTATCGGGTGCCTGGACGGACTCTGGGATGAGATGCAGGAGCTGATCGAGGAGGGGAACAGATGAATCGCGCGTATACGCTGGGACTCTACGAAAAGGCAATGCCGGAGCTTAAATGGGCGGAAAAGCTGCGGATGGCGAGGGAGGCCGACTACGACTTCGTAGAGATCAGCATTGATGCCACGGAGGAGAAGATCAACCGGATCTACAGCACAAAAGAAGAGCGGCGCAGACTGGTGGACCTCTGTTTCGAGACAGAGATGCCGATCCGGACGCTGAACGCCAGCGCCCTGACAAAGTATTCCCTCGGAAACCCTGACCCGGATGTCTGCGCCCGCGGGGTGGAGATTGCCGAGAGGTCCATAGAGCTTGCAGACGACCTCGGTGTGCGGATCATGATGATCCCGGGCTACGACGTGTACTATGAACCCCATACCGAGGAGAC
This sequence comes from Oscillospiraceae bacterium, assembly GCA_024697625.1. Classification (GTDB taxonomy): domain Bacteria; phylum Bacillota; class Clostridia; order Oscillospirales; family Oscillospiraceae; genus Limivicinus. The sequence goes on along the minus strand of JAILFJ010000097.1, from coordinate 9,390 downwards.
AGAGCAGCGCTTTACCGAGAATATCCGGAGAATCGAACGCCATGCCGCTGCAGCCGGCGTTCAGCTGGGCTTTGAGACGATGGAGAACGAGTTTATGAACACCGTCCAGAAGGCCATGCACTATGTCGGACTTGTGAATTCGAACTACCTGAAGATCTATCCCGATATCGGCAATACCACCAATGCGGCGGTCCTGCACGGGACGGATCCGATCGAGGATCTGAAGTGCGGAGCAGGCCAGCTTGTCGCTCTGCATCTGAAGGAAACCTGCCCGGGACATTACCGCGAGATCCCCTACGGAGAGGGACACGTGAACTTTGAGGCGGCAATCCGGACCGCGTGGGAGCTGGGAGTCCGCCGCTATGTGACGGAATTCTGGTACAAACCGGGCGGAGAGAAGCCCGCTGAGGTTCGCGCCAGGTTTGCGGAGATCCTGGACCGGCAGGAGCAGTAAGCGGTTACGGCAGACAGCCGGTCGGCTGATCTGTGCAGAATGTGAAATACGAAACGGAGGAGATATCCATGATTGTAGCAAAGTGCAAAGACGCGTCGGATTACAAAGGCATCCATCCCATGCTGGACAAGGCCCTGGACTACCTGAACGAAGAGTTTTTGAACAGTGTCGGGAACGAAACCGTCTATATCGAGGACAGGAACCTCTACGCCATGCTGAACCTCTTCGAGACCGTTGATGCCGAGAAGCGGCCTTTTGAGGCACACAGAGATTATCTGGACATCCATGTGACGCTGGAAGGCGTGGAGCGTATGGACATGGCAGAGACCTGCACGCTGACGCCGGACGAGGCCGGGAGTAAGCCGGAGAAGGATTTTTATGCCTATACGGACATAAACCCCGACTTCCAGCCCATCGTAATGAAGCCGGGCATGTTTCTGGTCGCTTTCCCGGAAGACGCGCACCGCGTGAAGGTGAAGGCCGACGAGCCCTGCCAGGTCCGCAAGATTGTCTTCAAGGTAAAGCTGTAATAAGAAGCATCGGTTTTGAAACCGTGTTCGGAAGGATTATGGCAGATTTGGAGTGGTTCCAGGTCTGCCATAATCTGGTACTGCCGGGACAGAGTACGGCAGGTCTGTCGGTGTGCAGCGACAGATGAATTCTGACTCCGACGGAGGAGACCACAATGGCAGACGGCAATACGCTTCCGGAGTGCGGGATGAGAGCGCCTTCAGCGACAGAAAACAGCGCCGGGGAGATCCGATTCCTCTTCGCTCCGATGGAAGGGATCACCTATTCGGCCTTCCGCACGATCCATCATGAATGCTTCCCCGGCGCATCGGAGTACTATACGCCCTTCATCGCACCTGACAGCAGGGGGAGCTTCAAAAAGAAGTATCTGAAGGAACTGACGGAAGGAATCCCCTCGGTCCCGCAGCTGCTGGTGAATAACGCCGCGGCATTCAACGCCACTGCTGTGAAGCTCTGTGAGCTCGGCTTTCGCGAGATCAACCTCAACGCAGGCTGTCCCTCCGGTACGGTCTATGCAAAACACAAGGGAGCCGGGATGCTCCGCGATCATGACTCTCTGTACCGGATCCTTGAGGGAATCTTCGACCAGGCGGAGCGGCTTGGCTACCATGTCAGCATCAAGACCAGGATGGGAGATCACAGCACGGCCGAGTTCGGGGAGATCCTGGCACTGTACAATCAGTTCCCGCTCTCCAGACTGATTGTTCATGCCCGATGCCGGGATGATCTCTATCAGGGGATACCGGACATCGAAGGCTTCCGGAAAGCGCAGGAGGAGAGCCGCTGTCCGGTCGTCTATAACGGGGACATCTCTTCCACCGCGGACCTGGACAGACTTCTGAAAAACGTGAAGGTGCATGCCGTGATGATCGGCCGCGGCGCGGTCACGGATCCGGCACTGTTTCGGACCCTGACCGGCGGCAGCAGTCTGACCGGGGAAGAGCTCCGGGCCTTTCTCGACCGGCTGACGGAGGCATATCTGGCAGGCGGCCTGAGCCCCGCTTTTGCGGTCGAGAGAATGAAGACGCTCTGGGCATATATGAGAGTGCTGTTTCCGGAGGACGGGAAGCAGATCAAAATGATCCTGAAGTCGAGAGATATTGAGGAATACCGCGCTGCGGTTTCAGGGCTGCTTCCGACAGCGGGCTGAGGGGCTGCATCCCTGTGCCCATATCGAAAACCTGATCCCGGTCTATCAAAAGAAAGGTTCCGCACCATGAATCAGAACAATCTCTGCGTCGGGCTGGTCGCCCATGTGGATGCCGGCAAGACAACTCTGGCAGAAGCGATGCTCTACCTGTCCGGAGCGGTAAAAAAACTGGGACGGGTTGACCATCGCAGCAGCTTCCTCGATACCCACAGTCTGGAGCGGCAGCGGGGTATCACGATTTTCTCCAAACAGGCCGCGCTGCGCTGGGCCAATACCGATATCACACTGCTGGATACGCCGGGACATGTGGATTTCTCAGCAGAGATGGAACGCAGCCTTCCGGTTCTGGACTGCGCGGTGCTTGTCATCTCGGGGAGCGATGGCGTACAGGCGCATACTGAGACTCTGTGGCGGCTTCTGAAGCGCCACAGAGTCCCGACCTTCCTGTTTATCACCAAGATGGACCTGACCGGAGCGGAAGAGGCTGCCCTGACAGAAGAACTGAGCACCCGCCTCGACGGCAACTGTATGAACTTCAGCACGAGAGCAGAGGACTTTGACGAACAGATCGCCATGTGCAGCGAGACTGCCATGAACCGATTCCTGCAGGGGCAGACACCGGACGCTGCGCTGCTGACCGAGCTGATGGCCGAGCGGCTGCTGTTTCCCTGCTTCTTCGGTTCCGGTCTGCATCTGGACGGTGTGGCGGAGCTGCTTGACGCACTGACGTCGATCTCGCCCCGGATGCGGCCGGAGGAAAACTTCGGCGCTCAGATTTTCAAGATTACCCGCGATGCGAAAGGGAGCCGCCTGAGCTTCATGAGACTGACCGGAGGAAGCCTGAAAGTACGGGACACGCTGGATTATACCGACGAGCACGGAGAGCGGCATCAGGAGAAAATCACCCAGCTTCGGCTGTATTCCGGAGATCGGTACCAGGCTGCCGAGAGCGTGTCAGGCGGACAGATCGCAGCAGTGCTCGGCCTCAGCGCCAGCTTTCCGGGGCAGACGATGGGCGCGGCGGAGCAGGTCTCCGGGCCGGTGCTGGAACCGGTCCTGACCTATCGGCTGATCCTTCCTCCCGATACGGATGCGGCGGCGCTGTATCCCAGACTGACCCAGCTTCAGGAGGAAGATCCGCAGCTCCACCTGCAGTGGCAGAGCCGGGAGCGCTGTATCCATGTCAGCCTGATGGGCAGAGTGCAGAAAGAGGTGTTCTGTGAGCTGGTCCGGGAACGCTTCGACCTTGAGATCAGCCTCGATAGGGGACAGATCCTTTACCGGGAGACGATCGCTGACACGGTAGAGGGCATCGGACATTTTGAGCCCCTGCGCCACTATGCTGAGGTGCATCTGCTGCTGTCCCCACTGCCACCGGGGAGCGGTGTCGTCTATGACAGCTGCTGCAGTGAGGATGAGCTGGACCGCAACTGGCAGCGTCTGATCCTCTCCTGCCTGGCGGACAGGCAGCACCTCGGGGTCCTGACGGGCTCGCCGCTCACCGACGTCAGAATCACCCTGGCCGCCGGAAAAGCGCACCTGAAACACACCGAAGGAGGCGACTTCCGCGAAGCGGCATACCGCGCCGTGCGGCAGGGACTGATGCAGGCGACGGGAATCCTGCTGGAGCCCTGGTATGATTTTACACTGGAGATCCCCGCAGAGCAGCTCGGCCGCGCACTCGGCGATATCCATGCCATGCACGGCGAGTTTAAGTCCCCGGAGGGGAGCGGCGAGATCCTGCGTCTGACAGGGAGTGCTCCTGTGAAGGAGCTGAACGGGTATCAGACCGAACTGCTGGCCTATACCCACGGACGCGGGCGGCTCTCTCTGTGCCCGGGCGGTTACCGTCCCTGCCGGGAGCAGGCCGACGTCGTTGCTGCCATGGGCTACGATCCGGAAAGCGACACCGAGAATACGCCGGATTCCGTCTTCTGCGCGCACGGAGCCGGCTTCAATGTCCGCTGGGCTCGGGTCCCGGAGTACATGCATCTCGAAAGCTGCCTGAAACCCCGCAGCAGCTCCGAAGCCAGTATGTCCGTATCCCGGCGGGATTCTGCGGGCAGCGGAAACTGGAGCATCGACGACCGTGAGCTGGAGGCGATCATGGAGCGGGAGTTCGGTCCCATCCGACGGCCGCAGTACATGCGCCCGCAGCGAGGTATCCCGGAGTCCTCTCCCACGGCCCCTGTCCAGGAACCGCAGAAGGAGACCGTGATTGTCGACGGGTATAACCTGATCTATGCGTGGCCGGCGCTGAAGGAGCTTGCCGGCGACCGGATGGATCTTGCCCGCGAGCGTCTTCAGGATATCCTCTCCAGCTACTGCGGCTTTACCAGAAACGAACTGGTTCTGGTGTTTGACGGTTACCGCAGCCCAGACAATCCGGGATCGCATCTGCAGGCAGGCAATATCCGGATAGCCTATACCAAAGGAGGCGAAACCGGCGACGCGTATATCGAGCGTCTGGTGGATGAGATCGGAAAAAACTACCATGTCCGCGTTGTAACGAGTGACAATCTCATCCGCCTCTCCGCACTGCGTTCGGGCGTGCTGCGTACCGGCTCTGCGGAATTTGTCGAAGAGGTGACAGGGGTGCTGAAGCAGATCGAGGCGCTGCTGCAGAAGACAAACGAGCAGGAGCATCTGACCAGAGACAAGGGTGCGGTGCTGATGCCATGACTCCATGCCCGGCAAGTCTGCAGAAAACCGTACTCCGCATCCCATCGTGCTCTACCTGCGCGGAGCGTGGACGGCAGACGTGGATGGAAGATCAGGATAACAGAAAAGCTGTCCTCCGGAAAGCGCCCACAGAGATACGGAAGGCAGTCCGGCGAACAGAACAGGGAGGAAAATATTGAAAACTTACAGATATACACCGCGATTTGTGTGCTCACAGGAAATCAGCTTCGATCTGGAAGACGGAAAGCTGCATCATGTACGCTTCAAGGGAGGCTGCGACGGGAATCTGAAAGCGATCGGCAAACTGGTCGAAGGAAAGGATGCCGCCAGTGTGGCCGGACTTCTGAAAGGAAACGACTGCGGTGGGAGAGGAACCTCCTGCGCAGATCAGTTCGCCCGTGCCATTGAAGAGGCGCTGAAAGAGGAAAGCTGCGGTAATCCAGCCTGAGGGAGAACTGAGGAGGAAGGCGATTCGGGCCCCGGCATCAGCACAGGAGTGTCCGGTATCAGACGCAGGCATCCCGTGAATCAAAGGACACAGCCTGGGATCGGCAGGAAAACCGAGAGATCGGCAATGGGCAGGGCAGAGCGCGGATGTCATGCTGCAAAGCTTAACACGTGCCCGGCTGCCGCAGACTGATGCGGCTTCGAGCGGCAGGAAAGAAAGGCGGATGCGCGATGAAAGCATGGAAGAGAAAACCGTTCATAACCGTACTGCTTCTGCTGTGCGGAGGACTGGCATTCCGCACGGAAGCAGCCGCAGAAGTCCCTGAGAAACCGTTTCGCGCCGTGATTGCCAGCGATCTCCACTATATTGCCCCGGAGCTGACAGACGGCGGAGCCTGCTATCAGCGTGTCCTGAAAAACGGTGACAGCAAGTTCATGCCGTATATCGAGGAAATCACCGATGCGTTTCTGGACGAGGTGCTGGAGGAGCGTCCTGATGTTGTCCTCCTCACAGGGGACCTGACCTTCAACGGGGCGGAACTCAGCCACATCCGGCTGTGCGAAAAGCTTCGGGCCCTGACAGAGGCGGGGATCCCTGTGCTGGTGCTTCCGGGCAACCACGATCTCTATAACGTGGACGCAGCCCGCTTCTCTGACGAGAGCTTTGAGCGCGTGTCGTTTGCGACGACGGAAAGCTTCGCCGGGATCTATCATGAATTCGGGCCTGCGGGGGCACTGGCTGTAGATACGGATTCTCTCAGCTATGTCTGGCCGATCCATGAGCACGCCTGGGTCATGATGCTGGATGAAAACACGCTTCATGATTACTGCGGCCTCTCGGCAGAGACGCTTAAGTGGGTGGAGACCCAGCTGCAGGCCGCCCAGGAGAAGGGATGCTTCGTGCTCGTCGCGGGACACCAGAATCTTTTCCAGCACAGCGTTTTCCGCGACGGATATGTGATTCAGAGGCATGATGAACTGGCTGCCCTTCTGAGAAAATATGAGGTTCCTCTCTGCCTGAGCGGACACCTGCACATCCAGCATATCCAGTCTGAGAACGGCCTGACAGAGATCACAACCTCCGCCCTCTGTTCTTACCCCTGCCAGTACGCGGTTCTGACCGCGGATGAAGGCCGGCTCCGCTATGAGACGCGCCGCCTGAATATGAAAGACTGGGCGGAACGAAATGACCGACGGGAAGACGTGTTCAGCAGCTTTGAGCGTGCTGCCGGGTACTATATGGACGCCCATCTCTCAACGAAGGGGATGCTGCCGCAGACGGAGGATCCCATCCTTCAGGCTGAGATGCTGGATTATCTCCGCCTTCTGAATCGTGCGTATTTTTCCGGTGACCTGAGCAGGCTCCCGGAACTCGATCCTGACGGCAGAATATCCGCACTCTGGGTGCAGGAGGGAAATATGGTTTCAGCGTATGTGCGGTCCGTGCTCAATGAGGAGGGAACGAACCACAACAGCTGGGAGATCAGCCTTCCATGACCCATCGGAAAAAAAGATATGTCGGTTGAAAAATCTGTAGACGAAGCGGCAGCAGAATGTTATAATAACTGAGTAATTATACAGAGAAAGGAATCGGATATCATGACGGTACAAGAACTCCGCAAAAAATATCAGCTTTCCCAGGCCGCCCTTGCAAAGGCCGTTGGAGTGAGCACCTCTGCGATCGGAGCTATCGAAGCAGGACGTATGAAGGTCAGTGCGAAGATAGCCGATGCCATCAAGAATGTATACGACGAGGCTGTTGAACTGGAGGCGAAAGCCAAAGAGACCAGGACAGCGGGCAGAAAGTCCAAAACGGCGGCAAAGGAATCCAAAGAAAAGGCCGTAAAGAAAGCCAAGGCTGTAAAAGAAAAAGCAACACAGAAAAAAGACGCAAAGCAGGCCGCACAGAAAAAGACAGAGATCCTGATCCAGTCTCCGATGGGCGGAGAGATCACACCCGAGACCGTCCTTGAGAAAGTCGGAAAAGTCGATAAGGTCTATATCCGTGTAGATGAGAACAAGGCTTACTGGGTCAAAGGCGAAGAGAGCGGTGCGGTGGATCTATGGGATTGAAGAAGAAAAAGAAAATGAGGAGAAGGGCACGGAAAAATTCTTTTCTGAAAAAGGTTTTCTCCAGGCTCGTGGGTGAGGCGATTATCGGTGCTGTGCTGATGCTGCTGTATATGCACCGCGGGCTCATTGCGGCGGCGATCAAGGGAGAAGAGCTGCCCGAAGCACCTGAAGGCTGCCCTGCACATAAAAAAGGATAATCAACGAAACAGCCTGCTGCGATTCACACGGAATACTGCGGCAGGCTGTCTGCACAATCCGATGGTTTCGCTGACGGAATCATGGAAGTGTTCTGCAAAGGAGTGAAGGATTTGAGACCGCTGTCTTCTTTTCCAAAGGTGTCTCTCGGCGTTTTCCCGACACCGATCCAGAGACTGGACAACATAAGCCATACGCTTGGAGTGAATGTCTATATCAAGCGGGACGATCTCACGGGGCTCGGACTGGGCGGCAATAAAGTACGCAAGCTGGAATACCTTATGGCAGATGCCAGGGACAAAGGCGCAAAGCTGGTGTTCACGACCGGGGGAGCACAGTCCAACCATGCGATGCTGACCGCCGCTGCGGCTGCAAAGCTTGGTATGAAGGCAGTCCTGATCCTCAAGAAGCGCGGTGTGACAGAGCGAGTCGGCAATCAGTATCTCGAATATCTGATGGGAACAGAAGTTATCCTTATGGATACGGATGACTACGCTGAGATCTACAGTGAGATGGACCGAATCGGCGAAGCCTCCGGCCTGCCCTGTTACAAGATACCGATGGGCGGCTCCAATGCTCTCGGTGCGCTGGGGTATGTGGAATGTGTGAAGGAGATTGCAGAACAGGGCCTGCGCTTTGACCATATCGTCTGTGCGGAGGGCAGCGGGGGAACCATGGCCGGATTGGCTCTGGGAGCAAAGCTGTTTATGCCGGATGCACGGGTCCACGGAATGCTGGTGGATACCGGGCCCTTTGAGGAGATTACACAGAAGCTGATCAGAGAATCCGGGGCTTTGCTGGAATCGGATGAAGATCTCGAAGATCTCTCCGGAGAGAACTATGACCTCCGGGATGTATGCGGCATCGGATATGCCATCCCGTCAGAGAAAGGAAATGCGGCGCTCTCAATGATGGCGGAGCAGGAGGGTCTGTTCCTGGATCCGGTTTACACAGGAAAAGCATTCGGCGGACTGATCTCCATGGCAGAAGAAGGCGCTTTCGGAGAAAACGATAAAGTGCTGTTCCTTCACAGCGGCGGCGCCGGCGGACTGTTTGCCGTGCGGTGAACGGGGAGAATAGAAGAGCTGCTGAGAATAAAAACGGCCACAGAGAAAAAAACTGTTGACAAACGAATAAAACTTTGCTATAGTAACGGCGCTGTGGCCGAGTGGTTCAGTCGGTTAGAACGCCGGCCTGTCACGCCGGAGGTCGAGGGTTCAAGTCCCTTCTCGGTCGCCACAATGCCCCTTTCCAAGGGGCATAATATTTGCTGATATAGCTCAGTAGGTAGAGCGCATCCTTGGTAAGGATGAGGTCGCCAGTTCGAATCTGGCTATCAGCTCCAACTTTTGAGAACGGAAACAAGTTGCTTCCGTTCTTTTTCTTTTCTTTTGGTAACTTTATCGCAAGAATGGAGAAAAAGTAATTTTTAGCCTAAACTTTTCAAAAAGTATAACATACAAGAAGTGACCGTCTCAAAAAGTGCAAAGAAAACGAAAAACACGAAGCAAGCGAAACAAATTCGAAGATAAAGCTTGCCTTTTTTGTTTGAGTATAGTATACTCGTACTATACTTCTTTGTGAGAAGGAGATGCTGTATATGGCTTTAGCTATGAACGAGCGAGTTTCCATTCCCGAGCATTGTGTCAAGGTTCGTAAGGGAGATTATGTATATATCCAATACACAGTCAGAGCATATAGAAACAGCAAGGGAAAACCAACCAGTGACCGTGTATGTATCGGAAAACTTGATCCGAAAACAGATATGCTGATCCCAAATACCAGATATTATGAGATCTTTGAAAAGAAACAGCCGATTGCCATGCCGGAATATGTACGCAAATGCGGCAGCTTCCTC
>JAILFJ010000131.1 GCA_024697625.1 Oscillospiraceae bacterium | reverse complement strand
TTTTTTCCGATGGCTCCACCTTCTCCACCGGCGGGGCTCTGACCTGCCCGTATGAAAACGGCACTGTAAATCTCTTCTGTGGCTGGGGCAGCGCAATCAACATCGATGATGTTCAGCAGATCGTCCTTGGCGATCTGGTTCTCTGAGAAGCTAAATAATACAACTATTCTTTTGTGCAGGGAGAATTCCTGCGGTATTTTGGTCTACATTTTTCGAATAAGACTGTCAGGCTAGTCGAAACCAAGCTCGGCAAAGGTCCTGAGATCCAGATCCATGTGCTCGCGCAGCCAACGCAGGGTGTTGACGGCGCCGCGTTCCACATGGAAGCCGAGGAAGACCTTCCTTTGATTGCCGGGCGCTTCCGGGTCGTCCAGCATAAAGTTGATGTTGATGGGGTAGACGTTCTCGTAATAGCTCTCGTCCGCGACAAGGTGCACCAACCCGATTTGTCCGGCTTTGGCATCGGGCAGGATGCCTTCATTGTAAAGACTGATGGCCTCTTCGGTCGTAAGATTTATACCGGTCCAGACCAGGTTATCCTTCTCTATTGTCTCATCCTGGATCCCGTAGTCGATCCCGGCGTCGACAAGCAGTTCCTTCGTAACGGGCTGATCCGCTTGGACACGCGCGAGAATCGCCTCCGGCGCGTTGAGCAGCGCCTCCGCCCAATGAAGGAGCGATCCCGGTTCCACTTTGTCCGTCATGGGGATACGGTACGAACGGCTGAGTACACGCCCGTCGGAGAGCTGGTAGGTAATCGTGACGCCGCAGTCACTTCGGTCGGCTTCGCACACGGCCTTGTCCGCGATCACAGCGCGATGGAAGTCCGAGACCTCGACAATCCGCGCGGGGTCTTTGAACTCGGCTATTTCTCCGGCGGACCAGAGACTGACGAATTCCACATCATCGGGAGAGGGGACGCGCTTTTCATATCCGGTGAGATCGAACTCAAAGGCCACTATAAAAAGTACGATTACCGCGCAGGCTACGGCGAAGCCGTTCCATTTGCCACGAAAAACCTTCAGTGTCTTTTGGATGAGCATCTCGGCGGCAAAGTACCCGATAAAGGCACCGATGAGCATCATCACCAGCACGAGCAGAGCCGCAGACAGGCCGCGCAGCTCACTGTGGTAGAAATTGATGAGCAGCAGATCGGCGAAGACCAGCGCCGTACCGCAACAGAGGCAGTATTTGAACACCGGCTTGAGGATCTGGATTGCCACCACATCGCCTGCTGTTTCCATTCTGCGGCTGCGGTAGAGCAGCAGCGCAGCTGCGGATAGAAGCAATCCGGCAATGCAGTAAGCAGCCAGAACGCCGAGTCCATTGAGCCGGTAGCCATAGGGCTGTAGCTGGGTAGTTCCGAGCTTTTCCATGAGCAGAACCGGAGGCGAGAGGAAAAGAAGCTTCGAGCCTCCGTTGATCATGCCGAAGACGAAGAGAGACAAGAGCTCGCGTGCGCAGCTCTCGGCAGCAGCAACCGCGAAGTTCAGCACAGCATAGACCGCCGGGAGCACCAAAAGATTCCCGGTGAGCATGGCGCAGAAGATCGAAAAGCCGTAAAAAGCGATGTTACCCATCGCAGCAAGCGCCAGGAAGTCCAATAGTGCGGTGAAGTGCAGCAGGCCTCGCGTACAGAAGAACAGCGCCGTAATCAGGACTGTGAGCAGGTCTGCCAGCAGGAATGGGACGAGCCCTGTGAGCCAGATTGTCATAAACATGGTTTCCCTTCGGAGGGGCAGGCTGTTCATCATGCCGCAGCTCTTACTCTGATAAAGATAGTGGAACATGGCCATGGCAACGATTACGCCCACAAAGGTGGAGAAATATACAACCGCGATGCCCTCATGCACGGTGGCAAGATCCATGCCCGCCACAGCTTCCTCAAAGCTGGTAAACTGTGTGCCGATGTTACTAAAGTGAGTGGCCTGCGAGGAGAGATTGCCGGGCAAAAGAAGCAGCATCATACAGAAATAGGCTGCCCAGAGTGGCCAGAAGCGCCGCAGAAGATTCTGTGAGATTCCCTTGTTAAATAACGAGATCTTTGACTTCATAGTTGGCACCTCCCAATTCATAAATAAAGATTTCTTCCAGACTCAACGGTACCACATCGAGGAAGAGCGGTTGTGTAGCGGCAATCTTTTCGGTCAGTTCCGCGGCTGTGCCGCGCAGAATGAGCTGCCGCAGCCGACCGGTTGAGGAGTCATGCACGATTTCCAGCCCTTCGGGCAGCGTTCCGCCGTCAGGGTACGCCAACTGAAGCTTGACGAGGTTTTCCTGCAGTTCGCTGAGGCTGCGCTCGATCAGCATCTTGCCGTGGTTCATGATCCCAACATGATCGCAAACGTCCTCCAGTTCGCGCAAATTATGGGAGGAGACCAGCACTGTCGTGCCGTATTGTTCCACGTCCTGGAGCAACACGCTCCAGACCTGCCTGCGCATAACGGGGTCAAGTCCGTCCACCGGCTCGTCCAGCACGATCAGCTCCGGACACTGCGCCATGGCAATCTGAAAGGCCGCCTGCTTCTGCTGCCCCTTGGAGAGTTTGCGCATAGGCCGCTTTTCGTCGAGACCGAAGAGCTCGGAGAGCTTTTCATAGCGCTTCATGTCAAAGCTTGGGTACTGACTTTGGACAAAGCGAGCCATGTCGAGGATGCTGGCTTGGGTATAAAAGAAAATGTCGTCGGGGATATAGGCGATCTTTGCTTTGACAGACGGGTTCTCATAAACAGGTTCACCGTCAACAAACAGTTCTCCCATGTCTTGCCGGTAGATGCCCACCAAATGACGGATGAACGTGGACTTTCCAGCGCCGTTCGGCCCAACAAGACCGTATACAGAGCCCTTCGGCGTCGTCAACGTCAGACCGTCGAGAGCATGAAAGCCGTCAAAGCTCTTGACGAGCCCTTGTCCTTCAATCATGGTCGTTTCCCTCCTTCATGAGTACGATAATCTCTTTATCCGTCAGGCCGAGATTTCGAAGCTCCTCGGCCGCTTGGCGCAACTGTGCGGTCAACTCTTCTCGGCGAGCCAGCAATGCCGCGTCCGTTTTGCAGACGAAGCTGCCCCTTCCCGGCACCGAGCAGATGCAGCCCTCAGCCTCCAGCTCACGATACGCACGCTGGATGGTGTTGGGGTTGATAGCAAGGCGGGCTGCCAGCTCCCGCACAGAGGGCATCTTCTCGTCCGGCTTCAGCACACCCGTCAGGATGAGCTGCCGAAACCCGTCGCGCAGCTGCTCATAAATCGGCCGCGGATCGCGATAGTTGATTTGAACCACGCAGATACCTCCTGTGTTAGCTGTATTAATTGTTTTAGTACAGTTAAAATAGCACAGCAGATTCTCTTTGTCAAGAGGGGAGCAAGGGCTAATTAAGATAGAAATCGGCGGTACCGGAGTGATCAATTCCGGTACCGCCTTTTCCCATTTAAGCCGTTTTTTTCCGGTATTCGCGGCCGATCGCCTTGGCTCGGGCAATCAGTTGAAAGATGCGGGGTTCCGAGATCTGAAGCTCCGCGGCGATCTCCTTGACGGAGAAACCGAGCACTTCCTTCATCTCGAACACTTTTGAAATGCGGACGTCTTCGGCATCCATCGCAGCCTTGATGCTCGCATACTCCGATTTCGCCACAGCACTTTCCTCCGGAGAAGCACCGGCAGCCAGTTCATACCCGCTTTCGACCAGCCCGTCCAAACTGATGACGGGCGCCTGCCTATCCGCCTTGTGAGGGCAAGTGACGCAGCTGACCGTGTCCGGGCACCGGATAAACGGCTTTCTTTTGCCGGGGATCATGCATCTGACGCTGGCATAGCCGCGAGAATGCTCAGTGTCAAGGCTGGCCCACATGTACTCGGCGAGGGACCTGCTTTCGACTTGCATAAAGAAAACCGTCACTCGTTCACTGCCGTGGAAGTTGAGCGTCCGGCATTCTCGCCAAGAAATGTGGTAGTTGTCAAGATCCGCTTGATCCCGGATTTGAATTGGCGCGTCATAGAGAATCGCCCCATCCTCGCCGATGCTTGTGTTATGCTTGAATTCGGCCTCAAGCCCAGCCGTTTTTGTTTTTGCCATTTAGATTTCCTCGTCTCTTTCCGAAACGGGGAGAATCCATATGGCTCGCCAGTGTTTTCCTCATGGTCACCTCTCGGGGATGTCCCCGTCTCTTTGTCGGTGACCAGCGGTGCATGACGCTGGACGTGATATATTGCCTATTTGGCAGATGTAATGGTAAAGCCTGAATACCAGAGAAAAGGTATCGGAAAAGCCCTCGTTTCTGAATGTATCAAATACATAGACAGCCAGCTGAAAGAAGGCTGGCGCATCAAGATTGTAATTGTTTCCGCCAAAGGAAGAGAGCAGTTTTATGAAAAGCTCGGCTTCCAAATACGGCCTAACAATAAGGACGATGCCGGAATGGATATGTGGAGACAATTGTTGTAATCTTGTTTTATTCCCCCTTCATCCAACGGTAGTAAACCACCCCGATTTTTACTACCATTTGACTGCCATTGACGGCATTGACTTGCCGCATTTTGCCGTATTTTGCTTTTTCCGTGACAGAGTCACAGATTATTCACAACTTTTTCTGTCCGGCAAATCGCGGCAAAACGGGGCAGAAACCGGCTTTTCAGGAGGCTGATCGCATTTGACAAAAATCTTATTTGTGTGCCACGGCAAGCCGAGATGGCAAACAAACATTTTCAGGTGAACCGCGGTAAATCACGGCAAATCTTTGCAGGATTAAAACCTTGTTACTACCATTCTACTACCATTTTACATCCTCTTTTTTTCGGTTCAAAAACATGCTGTCCATAATGCGGTAAATTGCGGCAAATCGTGGCATTTCTTGCCTATGTTACAAAAAATATTTGTTTGCTATCCGGTTATGTGCAGAGTTCGCATGGCGAAAACGGATAGAGATGTACAGAAA
>JAILFJ010000085.1 GCA_024697625.1 Oscillospiraceae bacterium | reverse complement strand
GTTTGGTGTGGTTTTTTGTCGTGATTAAATTATACCACATTTCAGGCCGGAATTCTTCTCGTTTTTATAACAAAAACGAGATTCCAGAAACTTTTTCTGTTCAAGACTATTTGACTTTTGAAAAATACGAAAACTCAAATTGGTATAGGCTTTGTTGTTCAGGGTGATTTTCCCTACCGTGATGGGCAGGTCATTATCCTCCGGATTGGCGAAGAGCACCTCGGAATAGCCTGTATCTCCGGAGGCGGGATTCAATGTAATCGTCGCCGGGCTGAGCTTCAGCTTCGGTGCAGTGATGGCTGTGCTCACGCTGACGGTAACCGGACGCTTCAGGCTCTCTGTCCATCCTTCCAGCGTCACATTGAGGAACAGCTTTCCGCTCAGCTTCTTCATATAGGCGCTGTCCTTCAGCCTCAGGGTCTTGTTTTCCGTGTCAAGCTCCAGCCAATTCGGACATCCTTTGTTCTTGCCGTTGTCCACTTCAATGGATTTCACCTTGACTCCCGTGAAGACGAGCATTTGGAGCTCATTTTTATGGAAGCTGTTGAACTTCACGGCGTTCGCCTTGACGCTCGGCATTGTCTTCTTTAGGTTCAGGATCAGTACGTCCGTGACCGCCTTCCAGCCGGCACCCTCGACGGTGATTGCTGAGTTGAGTTTTCCTTTGAAGCTATTGGCGTTGGCTATGGCGTAGTCTGTCGGCACAACCTCCAGTGTGCGGTCGTCTCGGACACGCAGGTCAAAATACTTTGCAACGGTCTCATCGTTGAAGAAGGCGTTCTCAATCGCGATGCCGTTGTCTTCGATTATATTGGTACGGTTGTCGGACACCGCGGACATGCTGTCGCTCTTTCCCTTCACCTGATTCTGAAGGAATTCGAGAACCACGCTGATCCTGGTGTAATCCGTCTTATAAAGCTCCACCTCGGCGGTTTTCACCGGCAGGCTGACGCCGACCGCCTTCTCCGCCACGAAGCCGTCCAGCACGTCAATGCGGCAGCGGGCCTTATAGCTCCTGCCCCCTGCCTCGATCGAAGCTATCGCGAAAGCGGTTCCCTTTTCCTTCGCGGTAACCGTTCCGTTGTCGTCATATTCAAATACATTTGCGGCAACCGTCTTGCCCTCGCTGTTTTCCACAGTCCAGTTCAGGCGCGGGAGCCAGTTCTCAGGAATACCAAGGACCGTCAGTACCGCCCGGTCGCCTGTTGTCAGTGCCATATATTCCCGGTCAAAACGGATCTTCTCCGCCAGTGCCGGGACCAGAACCGCGGTATCCGCCGGAACGAGCAGCTCCGCATCCGCGTTGTAGTATCTGACGCTGGAATCCTCTCCGTCTTCGATCAGCTCTTTCGCGTTCATTATGACAGCCTGCTGTAAAAGCAGGTTATCGCTGAGGTCAAGGACAGCAATCCCGTTCCCTGACGCAGACAGGCAGGCAAGCTCTGCCAAGCCGGTCAGCTCCAGGTCGGTCAGGAGATTCCCGTCACATGCAAGCTCCTTCAGAAAGACCTGCTCACTGAGATCCAGCGTACAGAGCTGATTATCGGAACAGTTCAGTTTCGTCAGGAGAGGATTTCCCTCAAGCTTCAGCTCTGTCAGACTGTTGTCGGCGCAGTCCAGCTGTTCCAGTTTTTCCAGTTCCTCAAGCGGCAGCTCATTAAGCTGGTTTCCGGAGCAGTTCAGGTAGTTCAATTCATGGAAAACCTGAATCCCCTCCAGAGAACGGATGCCGCAGTCCGCGCAGTCAATTCTCTCGACCGCCACGATCTCAGACTCGTTCAGAGCGCCGTCGCCGTCCTCATCAAAACCTCTGACCACCGCGCGGAAGGCCGCATCCGGGAAGTTGTGCGCATCAATCGTCACCACGTACGGATCGCCTGCAGCGAGCGCCGCCTCATCCTCGACCTCGTCTTCCTCCGCCGGCTCCAGAATCTCGGCGTCTTCAGCCTCTTCGTCAGAGTCATCTTCTTCCAGCTCTTCGGTGAGCAGAATATCATCTTTTTCTTCTGTTGGCTCCGCTTGAGGCTCTTCCTCAGGTTCCTCTGAGGGTTCATAAGCCTCCGGCTCTTCGGCAGGCGCTGAGAGTTCTGTTTCAAGAGCTTCCTCCGGGAGCAGCTCTTCCGGAGCCAGTTCCTCCGCCGGTTCCTCAAAGATTTCTCCCGGTAGTTCCTCCTCCAAGTCTTCCTCCTGGAACGCATTCTCCGTCATCGCTTCCACAATATTCTCTTCAGCATACACTGCATCCTCACTGACCTCAGCCGAGGTCCAGGCCGGCAGCAGGGAGAGGCACATTACAAAACAAAGTAACAGACTCAACGCTCTTTTTCTCATACTCATCGCTGCTCTTTTCCTTTCCTGTTCTGACGTCGGGTCAGCTGAACCGAGACAGAGCTTCTCCTGTCATTCGATACATTTAACCCATTTTGAATAATATATTAAATCCCCACCCCATTTGTCAAGGCTAACTCAGTTCAGCACGGATTGTTTTGTGATAAACATAGATTTTTACTATTCGTTTTTGTATACTATTCACAAAATGTATTCTGTCGCCCACAAGGCTTCTACTGAAATTTTTGAAGCCAGTCAAGCAAAGTTTTCAGAAGCGAAGGCTCTTATAGTCCGACGAATGGTCGGTGTAAAAAAAGGGAAAAAAAACCGGCCCAGTCGGGATATTCATCCCTCCTGAGCCGGGGGCAGATCAGACATCGGTCAGCGCACAGACGAGACTGAAGTCGTCCGGGCTTATGGATCGGCAGTGCCCGCTCCACGTATCCTGTCCCAGTACTGCTTTGCGGCCTGTTCCGTTTTGTTGTCGCCAAATTCGTAATATCGGACGGTTTTCAGCTCATCCGGCAGGTACTGCTGTTTTACCCAGTGTCCCGGGAAGTCATGCGGATACAGATAACCCTGCTCCCGCTCGAAGCCGGTCCCGTCCGCGTGGACATTCTGCAGTTCTCTCGGGATGGAGCCGACGTGTCCGGCTTTCACATCGCCAACAGCCCTGTCGATTGCCATGACGACGCTGTTGGACTTCGGAGCTGTCGCCAGCAGGATGCAGGCTTCAGCCAGAGGAAGCCTTGCCTCCGGCAGTCCAAGCTGAAGTGCGCTGTCGACACAGGCTTTCACAACGGGTACAGCCTGAGGATATGCCAGACCGATGTCCTCGCTGGCAGAACAGAGGATCCGTCTGCAGATTCCCGGGAGATCGTTTACCTCGATTGCCCGGGCCAGATAGTGCAGCGCTGCATCCGGATCGGAGCCTCGGAGCGACTTCATCATGGCGGAAAGGATGTCGTAGTGCTCATCCCCGTCCCGGTCGTAGCGCATGGCACTTTTCTGGGAGATCAGCACCGCGTCCTCCAGGGTGATCCTCCCCCCGTCTCCGGCAGCGGAGAAGAGCAGTTCCACTGCATTGATCGCCTTTCGCACATCCCCTCCGCAGCTCACGGCGATACGGGCAGGAACCCCTTCCTCGATCGGAATCGGAGTGGCACGGCGATCATTCAGAATGTCTATCGCACGGCGGACCGCAAGCTCAGCATCAGCCGGTGAGACCGGTTTAAATTCAAAAACGGTTGACCGGCTCAGAATTGCCCCGAAAACACAGAAATACGGGTTTTCCGTCGTCGAAGCGATCAGGGTGATTCTCCCGTCTTCAATGAATTCCAGCAGGCTCTGCTGCTGCTTTTTATTGAAATACTGGATCTCATCAAGGTAGAGCAGCACACCTCCGGGAGTCAGGAAAGTATCCAGCTCGTCAATAATCTGTTTGATGTCTGCGATCCCTGCCGTCGTTGCATTGAGCTTGCGCAGGCTGCGCTGCGTCCGGTCGGCGATGATGCGCGCTACGGTCGTCTTCCCCGTACCGGACGGCCCGTAAAAGATCATGTTCGGCGTAGCACCGCTCTCTACGATGCGTCTGAGCAGTCCGCGGTCTCCCAGAATGTGGCGCTGTCCAACCACATCATCCAAACTGCGTGGTCGAATCTCGTCGGCCAGCGGTTTATATTCTCTCTCCATCTCTGTTCTCCTGACAGCCTGTAATTCTCTCTGAAAAAACCGCCCTTGGGGGGCGGCTTTTCTATGGTTTTTTAGTTTTATTCCGGGTCGCTTTCCTCTCCGTCCGCTTCATTCTCCATGGAGTCGAACTCCAAGGATGCTCCGCAGTTCGGGCACTGTACAGCACCGGTGTCCAGCACGTCTTCGCTGAATTCAATCACCTCGCCGCAGTTAGGGCATTCCACTTCATAGCTCACACCAAATTCATCGCTGTCACCGTCTTCCGGCAATTCGTCATCCTCATCGTCCTGATCGGAATAGTTTCCGAAGGGATAATACGTATCGTCGTCCTCTTCGTCCGTATCTCCATCATAACCTTCCCATACCAGGTTCAGGAAATCGACTTCTTCGGAAAGCTCATCCGTCTTTTCGGTAAGAGTTTCCTGATCGTCACGTAAGTCCCGGAGTTCCGCAGCCATGTCTCCGACCAGCTCGGAAAGAACCCGCCAAAGTTTCCCTTCTCCGGCCTCCGTATCCATCTTCTGCCCTTCCACAAGGCCTTTCAGATACGCTGCTTTTTCGGTGATGGTCATGTCCATGCTCCTTTCAAGGTAACCCTGTCTGCGTCACATCAGTCGCTTAAAGCTCCTCGGATACTGAGACTCAGGCTCTGGAGAGATACTCTCCCGTGCGCGTATCGACTTTGATCTTCTCACCCGGCTCAATAAACAGCGGGACCTTGATCTCTGCGCCGGTCTCAAGAGTGGCCGGTTTGGTGGCATTGGTCGCAGTATTGCCGGCAAATCCCGGATCCGTCTCCGTTACTTCCAGTTCCACAAAGAAAGGCGGTTCGACATTGAAGACCTTTCCCTTATAGGAGTAGATCGTGCATTCCATATTCTCCTTGACGAACTTGAAGTTGTCTCCGAGGACGGACTCATCCACCGGCTCCAGCTCATAGGTCTCGGGATTCATGAAATAATACAGGTTTCCATCGGCATAGCTGTATTCCATGCTCACACGGTCGACCGTCGCATTCTCAAACTTTGCAGTTGGATTGAAGGAGGTCTCGGTCACGGCACCAGTGATGACATTCTTCATCTTTGTACGTACAAAGGCAGCGCCCTTGCCCGGTTTGACGTGCTGGAACTCCACGACCTGCATAACCTGGCCGTCCATCTCAAAGGTAACGCCGTTTCTGAAATCGCCTGCTGTGATCATAAGAAAAACCTCCGAATCAATTGAATAAAAACATAAGACTTTCAGTCTTTTTGCATTTTATCGTATCTGTGCATATTTTGCAAGCGCTTTTTCGCAGAAATGCTTTCTCAGGAAGCGAAATTCTGCAGGAGAAGCATAGCAGGCTTCTGCAGCCTCAGGCAAAGAAGTCAAACACCGTCTCCCAGTAAGGGATCAGCCGTTCGGAATCGGTCATATACAGTTCATGCTTCATCCCCGGAACGCACTCCAGCCTGCAGTTTTTCACACGGGAGGCAAAAAGATCCTGTGAGGCATTCTTCACCACGGTATCATTCCCCGCCTGAAACAGCAGAACCGGGATTTCGATTCTTGCAGTATGCTTTTTCGAGCAGACCCTGGCACATGCTTTTACGGCTTCCTTGCCCCATCCGATTGAGGGGGCTGTCGTCTGCAGTCCGGGATCCTCCAGGCGTTTCTGATGATAATACAGATAACGGCATTCGGAGGAGTCGCAGCTGTTTTCAAAGTCCGGTGCTTCCGGGAATGCATTCACAGGTGAGAGCGGTTCCTTTCGCTTTTCACCGATTCCCTTCAGGCTGGCGCCCAGATACATGACAGGAACGGGGATTTTTCCAAAGCTCAGGCCAAGCATGGGTGAGGAGAGAACCGCCTTCTGAAAGAGCGTCGGATAAGCTTCTATCGTCCAGGCCCCGATACAGCCCCCCATAGAGTGGCAGTAGAGATAAACGGGAAGGTTTCCCACTGCCGGCTTTACTGCTTTTTCGGTCAGATACTTCAGATCCAGCACATAATTTTCAAATCGTTCGGAATGAACGACAAACGGATTGGCGTTCTCCCGGAATGACCTTCCGTGGCCCCGGTGATCAAGTCCCCAGACCTCGTAGCCTGCCTGGAGCATATAATAGATGGATTCCGTAAACTTATGGATCGACTCTGTAAAGCCATGGGAAATCACAATGACGGCGTGGGGCTGATCCGCCTGAAAATGCTCATAATAGATCGGCTCTCCGATCGCTCTTTCAAAGCGTCCCGACGTCATGCGCTTCGCCACATAAGGCTCTGCTTCCGCTTTCATCCGTTCTGCATAGTTCTCTTCTCTGATCCAGTTCATCTTCCCCTTCTCCTCTCGGTCCTGACGATACCGCCCGGTCTTATATCAGTCTGTTCCCCTGCATTATACAGCAAATTGTGCAGGCAGACAACACAATTCTTGTTTCTTCTGCCCATCTGCCGTTATCCCACGAGATTCACGACCCAGCGTTTCTGCTTCACCATCACAAAGCCGACCGCACATTTGACAAGGTTCAGCCCCTCAACCAGCGCATACATCGGCAGGATCGGCATGGAGGAATAACGTGAAACGAAAAACGCCACCGGGATACAGAGGAGCCAGAGCGCCCCACTGTCAAAAAGGAAGGTGATGAGGGTCTTCCCTCCTGACCGGAGGGTAAAATAGCAGGAATTGGCAAAAGCATGCAGCGGCATCATCGCCGCCCCGATCAGCAGCAGTTCCGTTGCAAGCAGTCTGACCTCCGGAATCGTGTTATAGAGCCGCGGAACAAAAGGCGCTGTCACAGAGGATGCTGCAGCAATCAGGATACTGAGTCCCAGAGCAAAGGCAATCAGTTTTCTGTCTTCATCCACGGCACGTTCCAGCTCTCCGGCCCCCAGCAGCTGGCCCACCATAATGGCGGTAGCGTTGCCCGTGGCAATAAAGGCGCTGAAAAACAGATTCAGAACCGTACTCGAGATATTCATCGCAGAGACAACCTCGAGACCGCGAAGAGAGTAGCACTGATTCAGGACCGTCATGCCGCCGGACCACAGCAGTTCATTCACCAGGAGCGGAAAGCCCAGGACCGCCACCTGCTTCAGCACCTGTCGCGGAACGGTCAGGCTGCGATACACACCGACGATGAACGGGTTCTTCTCCGTGTGGCGGTGTGTCCAGATGACCACAATCAGCATCTCTACAACTCTCGCTATCACAGTCGCAGCAGCTGCGCCGACAACACCGAGCTTCGGGGCGCCGAATTTACCGAAGATGAGTACATAATTCAGGACCAGATTTACAAAAACCGCTGTCAGTCCGGCCGCCATCGGAAGCACGGTTTCGCCGGTTTCTCTCAGCGTACTGGAATACATCATCGTCAGGGCAAACGGCAGAAGCTGCCAGAGGGTCACCTTCAGGTAATCTTCCGCATACCGTGCCGTCGTGATCAGATCGAGATCGCTCTCTCCTTCGTGAAGGAAGAGCTGGATCAGCGGACGTCCGAAGAGAATCAGAACTGTCTCCCCGACAAGGAAGATCACTGTCGCAATATACAGCTTCACCCGGATCGATCTGCGGATTCCCTCCATGTCGCCTTTGCCGTAGAACTGGGCCGTAAGAATACCCGCACCGGATAGTCCACCCAGAGCGCAGAGGTTGTAGACAAAAACCAGCTGATTCACAATTGCAACCCCGCTCATGGGCTCCGTTCCGATCTGGCCGACCATGATGTTGTCCAGAAGGGAAACAAAAGTTGTTATCATGTTCTGGATCAGAATTGGCAGCAGGATAGCAAACACACGCCGATAAAATCCGCGGTCTCCGATATATCTTCGCATACTCCTTAATTCCTTCATAAAACAAGCATAAGGGAGGACTGAAGCGATCAGCCCTCCCCTTTCAGTCTGTCTCTCTTTGGGTGATGTCCGGTATCACACCTGTTCAGAGTCCGCAGCTGCCTTCATGGGGATCTTCACTTTCCCGGAACTTCTCCGGATCATAAGCTATCCCGTTCTTGTCATAGTAATCCTTCACTGCCGCACGAACCGCTTCTTCCGCCAGGACACTGCAGTGAATCTTATGTGTGGGCAGACCATCCAGCGCCTCCACCACAGCCTTATTGGAAAGCTCCAGCGCCTCTTCGATCGGCTTTCCCTTTATGAGTTCCGTTGCCATGGAGCTCGTGGCAATCGCGCTCCCGCAGCCGAAGGTGTTGAATTTGACATCGGTGATGATACCGTCATCCACTTTAATATACATTCGCATGATATCGCCGCATTTGGCATTGCCGACCTCACCGATGCCATCGGCATCATCCAGTTTGCCGACATTGCGGGGATTCCGGAAATGTTCCATTACCTTATCGCTGTACAGTGCCATGTTATTCAATCCTCCCGTATCGTAGCATTTATAATTAAATCAGGTGTTTCAACTCGCCTTTTTCAAGCTCATCCCAGACCGGGCTGATGCTTCTGAGATACGACACAACCTTTGGTACAACCTCTATGATATGATCGATCTCTTCCATCGTGTTGTATTCTCCGATGGACAGGCGCAGACTTCCGTGGGCAACCTCGTGAGGCAGACCGATGGAGAGCAGCACATGGCTCGGGTCCAGCGAACCGGAGGTACAGGCACTTCCGGAAGAGGCACAGATCCCCTGATCGTCGAGCATCAGAAGCAGGCTCTCCCCCTCAATGCCCTCAAAGCACATATTGACCGTACCGGGAACATGGTGCTCCAAACTGCCGTTAATGATGCTGTGAGGAATTTTGCTGAGCTCCGCAAACAGTTTATCCCGCATGGGAATAATCTTTCCGGTATTCTCTTCAATGTGATCGCAGCTTTCTTTCAGGGCAGCCGCCAGTGCAACGATCCCGGCAACGTTTTCGGTTCCCGCGCGCTTTCCTCTCTCCTGGGCGCCGCCCTCGATGATGTTCGTCAGGACAGTGCCCTTTTTCGCATAGAGGACGCCAACTCCCTTGGGGGCATGGAACTTGTGCCCGGACATGGAGAGCATGTCAATATTCATCGCCTGGACGTCAATGGGCATGTGGCCAGCCGCCTGTACGGCATCTGTATGGAAGGGAACCTTTCTCTCACGGCACAGCGCACCGATCTCTGCGATGGGCTGTACCGTTCCGATCTCGTTATTGGCAAACATGATCGTAACAAGGCAGGTATCATCCCGAAGAGCATTCTCAACATCCTCAACCAGAATGACTCCGTCAGAATGCGGATCCAGAAGGGTCACCTCGTAGCCTTCCTTCTCGAGCTTGGAGAGAGTATGCAGCACCGCATGATGTTCAAACTGTGTGGAAATGATATGTTTCTTTCCTTTACGTGCACCGATACGCGCAGCCGAGACAATCGCCTGATTGTCGGCTTCACTGCCTCCAGAGGTAAAGTAGATTTCTTTCGGATCGGCATTGATGCAGGCCGCGACCGTCTCTCGGGAAGCCTGGAGCGCCTCGGCAGCCTTCTGTCCAAAAGCATAGAGACTCGACGGATTGCCATAGAAGTCCGTAAGATAGGGCAGCATTGCATCCAGAGCTGTCCTGCTCACACTGGTGGTAGCCGCATTGTCGGCATATACAAACATGGATATCATCCTTTCCGGCCGAAGCCGCTGAAAATTTCTGGTCAAACTGTAATCCTACAATTTCACTGGGAATTATAGCACAGCTTTTTTTTCTGTCAAGTCCTCTCCGGGTCATGCAGGATTCTGCTGCCTTGAAGAGATCAGATCCAGATATTGCCGTGGAAGTTCGAGGTTCGGCTGCTCCTGGATCTTATACCCCAGTGCTGATGTTTTTGCCTTTACTGCATTCAGCATGGCCGGGACTTCGCTCATTTTCTCCGCGCAGTACGCTGCGTCGTTTCTGTTTCCGCTGCTGCGGTACATACGCCAGCCAAGTTCGAGATAATCCAGATATTCCAGATATTCCCCCAGATCATATTGTCGAAGGCGGATCGCCTCCAGCTTATGCTCCAGGGTCTCGCGGAAGCGTCCGTCGGCGAAAGCAGCCCGTGCCTTTCCGTCATGAGCAATTGCAGCGCTGCCGTTTAGATGCAGAATGCGGTCTGACAGTTCTTCAAGTTCTGCTTCTCCTGCATCCGGCAGCATCTGAACCAGTGCTGTGGTATAAACCGGGCAGATTCTCACCGCAGATTCCGGTCGACCTGCCCAGAGTGCAAAAGAAGCCAACCCGATCCAGATTCCGCAGAGTGCTGCCGTCAAAGCTGCAAAAGCTGTCCATCCCGGCTGCAGGGATTTTTTGCCGATCGGAGCCGTATCCGATAGAGTCAGAAGGATAAAACACATCGCGGGATACTGGGTATCGAAGTCAAAAAGGCAATGCAGGCAGAGAACTCCCAGCATCAGTCTGCGCCCGGAGCCCCTGTCCGGGTACAGGAAGCCTTTCAGAATGGTCCAGACAAAAAGCCCTGCGGGGATCCAGCCCGCATCAAGCAGGAGCTGCATCAGCTCGTTATGCACGTGGACGGTCGAATAGAGGCCTGTCTGAAAGCTTCCCTGAAGCCAGGAATACCCCTGATAGCCGAGCCCCAGAGGGTGTTTCAGAATAACGGGAAGGGCATCCCGGGCATAGAGCAGGCGTCCGTAGAACGTTGAGAGCGAGATCGGACCCCGGAGCAGCATATAGCCGGCGCCCCCAGCCAGGAGGATTCCGCCCAGGAGGATCGCCCATCTGCGGCGCACCCTGTTTTTGGCAAGGCATGCCGCCAGAAGCAGGACTCCCAGCAGGAGCAGCAATACGGTTTTGCTTCCGGTAAGTACAATGCCGATCAGCAGCAGTGCTGTCTCCAGCCATACCCTTCTGATTACACCCCTGTCATTCTTTTCAGGCCAGTCCCGGATCTGAATCCCCAGCTGCAGAAAGCAAAGCAGGAGATAGACAGCAAGGGTGTTTGGGTACTGGAAAAAACCGGCCAGCCGTCCGTTTACCCAGAACCAGTGGGAGACAGGCGGAAGCAGGCCGAGAAGCAGGCTCAGCAGCACTGCGAGGCATCCCGCCTCCGGCATTTTCCTGAAAAGCCCCATACGGCGCTCCGGCGGGCACTGCTCCAGCAAGAGGGTATAGAGCGGTAACGGCAGAAACTGTACCGCTCCGACGAGAGCCATTCCCCGGTCCGTACCCCGGAAAGCTCCAAAAAGCAGGAACAGCACCGTGCAGCTCGTCGCTGCCATGCATGGGCTCAGAGAGAAGCGCAGCGAGGCTCTTCTTTGGAAAAGCATCAGCGCCAGCACCACACTGCCCAGTGCTGATGTCCAGGGGTAATAGAGCCCCATCAGGAACGGAGAAAGGAGCAGTACTGCTTCCAGTTCCCGCTCAGGGGCTGTTTCAGATTCTCTGTCAGATTTCTTTTTTCCGGTTATTCTCATATCACAGGCAGCAGACGGTTCCGACCGATCCATATAAAAGTCGGCTCCGCCATCTCCACATTCCAGATCAAAGACCGGTTTCCCACGTCAGTGAATCATAGCATTTTTTCCCGGTTTTTACAAGCCGGAGCTCAGAAAACGGGAACAAAACATCTTCCGAAAGCCGGGGATCTATGGTATACTCCATCTCAACAAACCAGTAGCTGAATTCTGATTGGAGATCTGCTCATGAAGAAACATCTGTGTCTGACCGCACTGATTCTTTTCATTGTTCTCTTTGGCGGCTGCGTCAATCTCGATGGGACGGCACCGGAAGCCAATGTAACCGCACTTGAAGCGTCGGATCAGGCTGACGCTCACCCGGTTACAGATTCTCCGTCATCTGAGACTGCTGCCTCAGTCGGCGCAGTGGGCGTGCGTATGACGCGCGATGACAGCAAGGGAGAGACGGCTGTCTTTGAAGGTCTGGACAGTAACGGTAATGTCGTCTGGCAGCGCACGGAAACGACCGAATACCGTACGGAGCTCACATTGATTGAGGAAATCGGTGCCTGGGACGATTGCTATTATTACAATCGGGAAGGCACAGTCTGCTGCCTGCGGCTTTCCGACGGCTTCCCCCTCTGGGAAAACGACGGGTTCGGCGGGGCGAGTATCTCGAGCCTTATTGATCAGCGCAACGGCAACGTCTACCTCTGCGGCTGGTACGGACCGGACTTCTTCACCTGCAGCAGAGACGGTAAAACTCTGAGCCGCACGGAATCGGCCAGCGGTGGGGCGTTTTACTGGCCATCCGATTTGGCATGGCGTGATACCGATCATCTGGTGATCTACTGGCAAGGCGGCGCAGGGCTGGATCTGGCGCTGCCCTACTTTGTCGACCTGACGGATTTCTCCATTTCCTATGATTTCGGTTTCGAGAGTCTGGATGCAAACCGCCAGTACTGGGCCAATATTTTCATCAGCGATTTTATCGAACAGGGCAAGTTCCGGTTTCCGACCGACAGCGGCTCGGACTATGAACTGGCCAGCTTTGCGCACATGTTCTGCAAAATCAACAGGCACGATGCCCTCCGCTTTGACGGGAACTACGACAGCTTCACGTTGGACACAGTCAATAAAGTGTGCCGGCGCTTCTTCGGACGCGAGATCCATCCGGCCAACGGTGTGCTGTACGAAAACCAGGCTGGACTTCAGTGGACTTATGAGAATGAGATGTTTCGTTTCCCGTCGGGAGACGGTGAAAGCTACAATATCTTTGCGGTCGTGAACTCTTATCTTCGCCTTCAGGATGATGTGATTCCGGGTTACAATGTGTACGAGCTCGATCTGGACGAATACTGGGAAAAGGGTATGGACAGCGCACTCTACCGCATGACACCTGCTCAGGCGCAGGCGGCCGAATCCTCCGGGCGCATCAAAAGAATCGGCTACGGCTGGGCAGAGGCAATACCCATCGAGCAGAACGGCCATGATGGCTATTTCCTGCAGCGGATGCAGACAACGCCGTAAGAGGAAGAGTGAAACAAATCGATGGATCTGCTATCCCAAAAATGCGAAACAGGCGCTTGACTCTCACACTGTGGCAGGCATTATGCTTGACCTGAGCTCAGAAAGTCCGCGACATCGGGATCATGAGGTGAAATAATATGGCTTTCGATTTCAAAAAGGAATACAGAGAATTCTATATGCCGAAAAACAAGCCCGGCATTGTGTCCGTGCCCGGCATGAATTATATTGCTGTCCGGGGACAGGGCGATCCCAACCAAGAGGATGGTGAATATAAGCAGTCCATCGGATTGCTTTATGGCATCGCTTTTACGATTAAGATGAGTAAGAAGGGGGATCATCAGATTGATGGTTACTATGATTATGTTGTCCCTCCGCTGGAAGGCTTCTGGTGGCAAAACGACGTTGTTGGCATTGACTATGCCCATAAAAACGACTTCCATTGGATTTCTGTGATTCGTCTTCCGGATTTTGTTACCAGAGCTGATTTCGATTGGGCAGTTCAGGAAGCTACAATGAAAAAGAAGATGGATTTCTCAGAGGCAGAGTTTTTTTCCTATAACGAAGGTCTGTGTGTTCAATGTATGCATATAGGTTCCTATGACGATGAGCCAGCCACCGTTTCAATGATGCATGCATACATGGAGCAGCAAGGCTACGTTCTGGATATTACAGATCAGCGGATGCACCATGAGATTTATCTGAGCGATGCAAGAAAAGTTGTTCCAGAAAAGCGGAAAACGGTTATCCGGCACCCGATCAGGAGAGGATGAGCTGTGGCGTCGAGTAAAGAATACATGGATTTCATATTATAGCCGCTTTCCGAATTGAATGAAATCTCCTACCGGGCGATGATGGGAGAATACATCATTTACTGTCGCGCAGGATTGTCGGCGGTATTTACGATAGCCGCTTTCTCGTGAAGCCTGCGAAGTCAGCAGCGGCTATGATGCAGGATACCGATATGGAGTTTCCTTTTTTGTTTCCATATCTTTTAATAATCCCTGAACGGCCTCATCATACGAGCGCAAAGCCGGGATGTGGAGAGGCAGCGTTTTCTGAAAAGTTCGGGCAGGACTTACCATTCCGGTACGCCCTGCCCTTTTTTATCGCTTCAATTGCTTCATATGATAGCCGCACCCATACCTGTCAGCCTGAAACTCGATGCCCGGCAGTCACTTTTATTCCTCGTCCTCTTTTTTTCTGCGTAGCAGCAGGAAAAGGAATCCGCTGATCACAACAGCAAGTACGATGACGTAGGGAAGGCTGTCCAGACTGATGCCGGTGGGCAGCACCGTAGCGTCTGTATTCTTCACTGTCACAGCGGACTCTGCAGCCCCTATGACACCGCTGGCCGGGGTGATGGTGTTTTCATAACCCGTCTCGGCGCTCTGGGTCACGGTATAGCTCACGCCGGCAGGAATACCGCTGAAGGTGACAGTCTCCCCGTCTTTCAGCGTAACCGCAATCTCTTTGCTTCCCGTCCAGCCGGCAGCCAGCGTCTGCGCTACACCGTCGTCAGTATAGCTGATTGT
The DNA here is from genome assembly GCA_024697625.1 of Oscillospiraceae bacterium. Classification (GTDB taxonomy): domain Bacteria; phylum Bacillota; class Clostridia; order Oscillospirales; family Oscillospiraceae; genus Limivicinus. The sequence continues at coordinate 34,738 of JAILFJ010000085.1, read as the reverse complement.
GTTGGCAACTTTTTTCCCGTTTTCAGCAGTCAGGGTTACTGTAACATGGAAAGCCTTATTCTTGTCCGGCGCAGTTCCGTCGGTCACGCCGGTCAGAGCCAGGCTTCCCGCCAGTGCCGTATTGGTGAAGCCTTCCTTCTTTGCCGTACCGTTGCTGCCGACCCCCGATCCGATGACGGCAAGGTTTCCCTGGCTGTTATAACCGTAGAGAACCTGAAACACGATGCTGTCCGAGTCATAGCTCACGCCCTGGCTGTTCCCTGCCGTCTGACTTATGGTATAAAGGTACAGGCCCGGAGTTGTGAAGGCGGGAAACGTGATTCCCACGGCAGTCTGCGCTGCAGCGGTAACAGAGGTATCCACTGTAATCACGTCGCCGGCCGGGTTATCCGGAGCTGCAGCAACAGTGAAGGCAAGTTCTTCTGCCGGAACTTCCGTTCCGCCTGTCAGTGTATAGTTCACGCTGAAGCTTGCATCCGACTCGGCATACGCTGAAGCTGCGATACCGACACACAGGACAAGCACGATAAAAAACGCAAGATACTTTTTCATGTTTTTCCTCCTGAATGACATATTAGTGTTTCCTGGCTGGATTCGGAATACCGCGCTGATCTTCTTTCTGTTATCTGCCTGATTTCGCCATTTCACGGCAGCAAGCAACGGAATGAGAAGAGACAGGAAGAGAAGATACGAAGATGATTCCTCCTGATATCCACAGTCAATGATTCCGTCCAGCCTGCTGATATAGAGGATTTCTGACGGCTCTGCAGGAACAGAGGCCAGCAGGAGTTCCACACCGGAAACCTCCGCTCCATATTCTGAGCGCACGGTATAATTCTCCCTGTTCTCATACAGTCTCAGTTCCGAACCGACCGGTACGCTGAGAATCACATGGCTCCCTTCATGCCCGAGACTGAATTCGTCGAACATCTCGCCGTCGACCGATGCCGTGAAATCGAACTGCAGAGATCTGTCACAAAGGGCCCCTTCAATTCTGAGAGACACCGTAACGTCTGTGTATTGCTGATCCTGGCTGTTCTCACGGTGATGCAGCACCGTTCTCTGTTCTGTCCCGCTGTATGTCACGTTCTCCCATCTCAGTGCCGCAAATCGAGTTGCCTCGGCCGAGCTGCCGGTGGCATAAGCCTCCGTCCCTCCGTATGCGCCATAGCAGGGGTAGTCTCTGCTGTAAAACAGCTGATCGGCATAGGCGACCTGGGTGGTCCCGGAGTCCTTCATCGCGAACAGGTAAGTGCCATCCTGTTTCTGAAGGAATGCCAGTGAATACGGAAATCCCTGGCAGGTGACCGTTCGACCGGTGCTGTCCACATTCCACAGGGCAGCGTTACCAGCAAGCTCCGGTGTTGTTTTCTCACAGGTCAGCAATCGGCGGCTCGGTTTTTTCGCTGATTTGCTGGACCCGGCAAGCAAGACCTTTTCTCCGTTCAAATCAAACTGAAAGACATAGGTTCCTGCCGAGAGGCTTTCCTTTTCGATCCACATGCACCCGAGGTTCTCGGTGTAGTTTCCGCTGCTCTCAGTCTCACAGGACCATTCCCAGCGGTTTTCCAGTTCATTGCCGTCCTCGTCAAAGACCGCAGTCACCCGAAAGGCATAGTCACATCCGGCCTCCGCCCCGTACCAGTTCGCGCTCCATCCGTCTTCCGCCTTCAACGTCAGCATGGCCGGTTCGCCCTCCGCAGGCACGATCTCCACCGTCATCGACGCTGCAGCTTCAGCCTCCATTTGATCCGCAGTCAGAACAAGTCTGTTCTTTGTATAGTTTTCAGTCGTCGCCCCACCAGCAGAGGCCACTCGGATAAGGCCTTTTTCTTCCGTCGGGAGCTCTTCACCCGCTTCCTCCGGTGCTTCGGCCGCTTCCTCCGGTGCTTCGGCCGCTTCAATCAGTTCGCTGTCCGGCCTCTGCGCTTTTGCCGCCTGTGGCTCTGCCGGCGGATTCTCTGTCCATTCCGTTTCAGGGTCTTCATCTCGAATCACCCATGTCTCATCTTGACAGACCATGACAGCAACCATCCTGATCTGTTCTGCACGGAGTACGATGCAATCCCCCGTCAGGAGATAGTCGCGGCTTTCGCGCCAGCCATTTTCACCGCAGACCCAGACCTCTATTCTCCCGGCAGGAAGCATCAGCGGCAGAAATACTTCGCACATATCGCTGTCCGGCTCTGTCAGGACATCAAAAAAACGCGTATACAGAGCTTCTCTGTCCAACTGCTCTGTAAGCAGTTCTCTCAGCTCCATATATCGCGTACTCTCGTTTTCGATCTCCATGACCTCAGGATGCGGTGCATCCGACGTCAGGGATTCCATGGGATCCGGTTCTTTTTCGGTCCAGTCTTCTACGTCCGCTTCTTCCTCGATCCGCTCCTGCAGCTTTGCTTCACTGTCTTCTTCTCTGTCAGCAGCTGGTGTTTCCGGGAAAACATCGGCCACTTCAGCCTCTTCTCTGTCACGTTTTTCTGATACGGCCTCTTCCAACAGCTCTGCAAGGCAGGGGTAATCGCCTGGATCCTCTTCTGAAAGCGCTGGGACGTTGTCAAACAAATCTTCCTGTGTAACTGGCTCAATCAGATCCGGAGTTTCATCCTGAAAATCATCTTCAAACGCATACACGGGCAGGGGCTGTACCGTTGCAAACACCTGAGCAGCAATCAACATGCTCAGAATGAGCCGAATGAAAATCTTCTTTGGTTCGATGCCGCTGGTCGCAATTCCTTCTCTTCTCATTCTCCTCACCTCCTCCCGCCGATTGTTTCAAGCATAATTATTTTAGCATAAAATCGCTTTGTAGTCTATTGATGAAATTATACAATTATTTTGAAATAATTTTGTAACTTTTAACCAAAACCAGAGTTCTCCTGGCTGTTTTCTTCTTATATTATGGCAATCATTTTTTTGCTTGCCTGTCAAGGCCTTCCATGATATAATAGTATATTGAAGTTATTCACAGGAGCCCATTTCATGAACGAAGTAAACACAATCAGTTCGATTGGAAATGCACGAGGCATTATCAAAGAGATCAGTAAGGTCATTGTAGGCAAGGACGAGGCGCTGATCAAAGTTCTTCTGGCAGTGATTGCCGGAGGCCATATTCTGATGGAGGATATTCCAGGCGTAGGGAAGACGACGATGGCAATCTCGCTGTCCCGGGCCCTCGGACTGGATTACAACCGGGTCCAGTTTACCCCGGACGTATTGCCCTCTGATATTATCGGCTATTCCATTCTCGACAAGGAAAGCGGAAAGATGAAATACCAGAAGGGGGCTGTGCTTTGCAATCTGTTCCTTGCAGATGAGTTGAACCGAGCTACCTCCCGAACGCAGTCTGCCCTTCTCCAGGCTATGGAAGAAGGCCTTGTCACAGTAGATAACTGTACTTATCCGGTACCACAGCCCTTTATTGTGATTGCAACGCAGAATCCTACAGGGGCAAAAGGTACACAGATGCTGCCCGATTCCCAGATGGACCGCTTTATGCTCCGTCTCTCCATGGGCTATCCCGCCCATGAGGATGAGATCGAGATGATCCGAAGAAAGCAGCAGGGGGTCTCAACGGAGTCTGTTTCCCAGGTGGTAAGCCGTGACGACCTGATGCAGATTCGCAAGGAAGCGGAGCAGGTTTATATCAAAGACGACGTCATCGACTATATCGTCAGGCTGTGTGAGCGCACCAGGAATGACGATCGGATTATCCAGGGGGCCAGCCCCCGTGCCTCCCTCGCCCTCACGGCTCTCAGCAAGGCAACGGCGTGGATTCAAGGGCGGGACTATGTTCTGCCGAAGGATATCCGCTTTGTTTTCCGGGATGCCATCGAGCATCGTCTGATCTGGTCTTCGGAGGTTCCGGACAGTTCTTCAAGGACCGCTGTCCTGGAGGAACTTTTCCGCGCAGAAAAAGCTCCTGCAATTCGCTGATGCCGTTTCTCAGTTTTCTTACCTGGCTTGGGCTTGTGGCTGTCGCCTGGCTGTTTCGCGTGAGTTATATCGGCTGGCTCGGCCCGTGGCTGCTGGCCATCGTCATTGTCGTTCCTCTCGGGATACTTCTCCTCTCTCTCCCGTCGATGCTCCGTCTCGGCATTACGCTTCGCGCTCCCTCTGTGGTCGTTCGCGGCCAGGAATCAACCTATGCGGTTGAATTTACGAATCCCGCTCTCTTTCCTGTCCATGCGGTAACCCTGCATCTGGAGCTGCGCAATCGCTTTACCGGTGATATTCATAAAGAGAGTTATATCTTTCGAAATGTGGAGTCCAGCAGGAGCGAATTACCGTTGTCGACGGCTCTATGCGGGACAGTGAGCATCCGTCTTGTTTCCTTTGACATGAAGGATCTGATGGGCATGTTTACCCTGCGCCGCAGGCTCCGTTCAAAATGCGAATGCTCGGTGCTTCCTTCCGCTGTCGGGCCGGATGAGCCTCCGGATTTTGAGGCCGCGCTTTCTTCTTCCGATGTGCTGAAGCCGAAATATGGGGGCGGTTATGCAGAAGACCACGATCTCAGAAACTACCGTCCCGGCGATCCTCCGAACAGCATTCACTGGAAACTCTCCTCTAAAACCGATGATCTGATTGTCCGCGAAGCGCTTGTTCCGGAAAACAGCACTGTTTACGTGGTGTTGGAGCGGGTCGGTACGGATGACAGAGGGCTGGAGCTCCTGCGCTGGCTCTCACAGGCCCTTCTTGCAATGGATGAGAAACACACGCTCGTCGCCGACCGTCTGTATGAGATTGAAAGTGACGAGGAACTCAGTCGGGCCCTCTCATCCGTTCTTTCAGCGCCGATGCGTGAGCCCTGCGGTTTCGATATGAAATCCGTGCGCTGTATCTTCACGGTTTCCGCCGGGGAGGTGAGGGTCCAGTGAATCGCACTTTGAACCGCGTCGGCAGCCTTTTGCTTCTGCTTACCGCTTCTGAGAGTCTTCTGGCACTGTTCAGGAGCAGCTTCTCTCTGGTTTTCCCTGACAGCGTCTTTCTCTGGCTTGGGCTTCTCTGCTGCCTCCTGTGGGCAGCTGCAAGTTTTCGTTTCGGGTTTTTCATCGGAGTGCCGCTGAGCGCTGCGGTACTGTGGTATCTGTATCGGTACTACACCACGGATCTGGTCTCTGAGCTCCGTGATATTCTCGATCACCTCACAGCAGAGTACTATGCCCATTACGGCAGCAATCCCGTCGTCTCCTACAGCGGCTACTCGGACAGTCACATGGTCGCGATTCTTGTCGTGATGTTTCTGATTGCTGCTTTTCTCAGCATTGCTCTGACATCCGGCAGTTTTCGCATCGGTCTTTCCGAATTTGCCACCATTCCTTTTTTCTGTTTCTGTATTGCAGTAAACGGAAATCCTCCTGTTCTTCCGGTGTTCGGGATGTTTCTGTTCTGGGGCCTGCTGCAGATCGGTGGGGAAAGCTACCGGCCGAATGATGCAGGCGGTAAAGCTGCACTGCTTGGACTGATCCCCTGTGCGCTGCTGCTGGCAGTCACGCTTTTTTTCTTCCGTCCGTCTGAGTACGTCGCTGAGGAACAGGATTTTGATCTCTCAAGGCGTTTTGACCGACTCGGTCAGTATCTCTCTGAGAAACTCGACGGCGAGGAGTTTCTGGAAAAAATCCCGCTTCCCGGCCGCTCCGATTCGCAGCGGAAAGCAGACGGGAAGGTCAGCGGATGGGATACCGGAGGCAACCGTCTGGATCTCACGGTATCATATGACTTCTCGGTTTTTGACCATGAGATCTTCCGTCTGAGTTCCGATACTTCCGGAAGCCTCTATCTCAGGGGCCGTTCCTTCGGTGACTACAGCGGAACGGGATGGCTGGCTGCGGCTGATAACACCCATGCTTCGGCGCTTTCCTACGTTGCTCAGTCTGCGGTCCGTTCCCCCGGACATACGCAGCATCGTTTCCAGATTCAGGGTGACCGGAGCTACGACCTGCTCTATCTTCCCTACTTCTCCCTCTCTGACCGCAGCGGGGACGTAAGTGTCTCTTCAGACGGTCTCACTTCCTACGGGGGAGATTACTACAGCTTCGGATCTTCAACCGCTTCTTTGCCGGACTCCCTGATTTCAGAGGAAGAGTCATATCGGCAGTATGTCAGAAAGTATTATACAAGACTGCCGGAGTCGACCGCTGCCGCCATGCAGGGCATCTGCCTGCAGAATGGTTTCAGGAGCGACAGCCCGTATATCATCAGTGAAGTCGCCGACTTTGTCCGAAGCAACAGTTCCTATGATCTTGGAACCCCTGCGTATCCATCCGACGATTACGCAGTATATTTTCTCACTGTTTCCCGCCGGGGATACTGCACACACTTTGCAACTGCTGCCTGTGTTCTTTACCGCAGCCTCGGGATTCCGGCGAGGGTCTGCGAAGGCTTTCTGGTTGTCGGAGAACCCGGGCATATGGTCAGTGTCAAGGGCTCCAGTGCACATGCCTGGGTCGAGGTATATCTGGATGGGCTCGGCTGGATTCCGGTGGAGGTAACTGCCGGTACCGGGGAGACTTCGGAGGTCCTGCCGGGCAGTGTCCCGGATTCAGCTGTCGATCAGGGAATTCCGCTTGGCAGCGTTCCTTCTCCGTCCCCCGGTCTGCTGCCGGACATCTCATCTGAATCGGCAGAGCTTACAGGTCGTGAGGAGAATATGCCTTCCGGTGAGTCTTCTTCCGCCCTCGACGGCGGAGGTTCCTCTGCCTCTTCGGGAAGCCCGCAGGGTGCTGACGGTGCCGAGTCCGGTGCCCCGGTATCCGAGACGGGAGCAGACCGGAATCCAGACAGCTCCGGGAAAATCAGTCCCAGGGCAGCCAGCGTGCTGCGCATCTGTCTTCGGATCCTTCTTTCCGTTCTTCTCGGTATTCTGTTGCTCTACCTGCGTTATCGGATCATCCGGGTGCTGAGCAGCAGGCGTCTCTCGGCTTCTGACAGCCGCCAGCGCGCAGTCAATCTGTTTCGCTCCGCAGCAAAAGTATCTCATTACGGCGGAGTGATTCCGGAAGCAGTCCGCTCAGCAGCGGAGCGTGCTGTCTTCAGCCTTCACGAAATCAGCGAGGACGAGCTTCTCCAAAGCGATGCCGCGCTGACCCGGTACATCAGCGAAGTCTATCTGACACTCAGCCGAACAAAAAAGATCCTGTTCCGTTGGTGGAGCGGGCTCTGTTGAAGGGAGTTACTATTCTATGGAGATGACATTGGGAGCCGCATGGCTTAACAGTACTTTTTCCGGCTTCGACGCAGCAGTCACGCTCGCAGTGCACAGGCTCTATGAAAGCTGCGGCAACTGGATGACCCCGTTGATGGAGTTGATCTCTCTGCTCGGCAAGGGCGGGATTTTCCTGATCCTTCTTTCGATTATCCTGATCCTCTGCCGTCCCGCCCGCCATTTCGGCACAGCCATGCTGATCGCTCTTGCTGTCGGTGCGCTGATCGTAAATCTCTGGCTGAAGGTGGTCATTGCCCGTCCGCGTCCATATGCTGACGTGGAAGGCCTGTTCTACCCCCTCTGGCAGCTTATGGGCAGTCATACGGAAAGCGACTTCAGCTTTCCCAGCGGCCATACCAATGCCGCTTTTGCCGCCATGGTTCCCGTGTTTATTCTGGGAAAGAAATCCTGGAGCTGGCTTGCGCTTCTGTTTGCCGTACTGATGGGTATCTCGCGGATTTACCTGGTTGTACATTATCCCAGCGATGTGGTGGGCGGGATGATCACCGGCATTCTGGCCGGTCTGATCGGAACCCTCATCGCACAGCGCATCCCCCGGCAGTCCGCCTGGTACCGCTGGGGCTTTCACGGAAAACAGAAGGGCAGAACATGATGCTAGAAACAATGACAGGTCTCTTCGGGAAGAAAAAACTGCGGCTGCGCGGAGTGGACGGCAAAACCGTTACCGACGGCCCGATGATCTCCGATCACGCCGAAGCAGAGCAGTATGGCCATCAGGGTCTCCGAAAGCAGCCGCGGGTACGTCTCGGAAAGCTCGCCCTTTATTATCGGGACCTCGGGAAAGACTATTTCGTCCCATACGAATATATCGACCGGAGCTTTACCCGCATCAGCGAATGCCAGCCCGATGACAGCCCGGCCTATTATTACTACAGACTGATCCTGGTTCACGGTGAGAAGGAGTTTGCAAATCTGATCTTCAACCGGGAAGAAGAGGCTGACACCGTCAACCGCCGTCTTCAGGAGATCGACCCCAGGATCCAGTATGGATACGTCCCGCCAAGCGGCGGTGCAAAGCCCCGTTTCATGTAGTAACCGATTTTTCCGAAAGGCTTAAGTTCATGAGAAGTATTCTTCAGATATTCAGAAAGATTTTCCTTCTGGCTTTTCTGGTTTTCCTGATTCTCTGCTGCCATTCGCTGGCCATGCGTCATGGTACGACACTTGGCTCTGCCTCCTACGAGCCTCAGAGTGACTCCCGCACAGAAGAGATTCTCCCCACGGCGGCCCCGAATATCGCCCTGAGCTCCGGAAGCTATTCCGAAGACATCTCCGATTTAGCGGCAGCAGTCACTCCCGAGGATCTGCAGCTTCTGGACCGCTTCCCTTTCCTGCAGTCGGCAGACTTCTCGGGAAGCACCTGCTATGAAGAGATTCACAGCTGGTCGGAGCAGCACCCGGATATCGCTGTCCGCTATACGGTTACGCTGCCTGACGGGCAGATTCTGGATAGCTCGGCAGAATCGGTGAATCTCTCTGCCATGTCTCCCTCTGACGCGGAAGCTTCTGCTGCACTGCTGTCATACCTTCCTTCACTGAAAACCGTTGAACTCGGCAGCGCACAGTCCGGGAACACGATCAGTGCCGACGGTCTCGCTGCCATCGCAGCCGCCTGCCCGAATGCAGCGATTAACTATACGGTATCAATCTACGGTTACGATATTCCGCTGACCATGACTGAGCTTGACCTCTCTTCCATGCTTCCCTCTCAGACCGCCGAGGTCTGCTCAGTTCTGCGCTGTATGAACCAGCTTCAGCTTATCCATCTTGGCACTGAGATGAACGCGCTCGGCTGGGATGACATCAGTGCCGTCCATGAGGCTGCACCGAATGCTGTTCTGGACTATACATTCGGACTGTTTGGCATTCCGGTTAACCTCAACGCAGAGACGCTGGATCTCAACCATATCGCCATGAATGATGAGGGTGCCGCAGTCCGTTTCGTTCTCCCGTTCATGAAGAATCTGAAGACTCTGGACATGGATTTCTGCGGCGTAACAAATGAGAGCATGTCCGCCATCCGGAATGACTTTCCGGAGGTCGATGTGATCTGGCGCATCTGGTTTGCCGAACACTACAGTGTGCGGACGGATGTCGAGCGCATTCTGGCCTCCTCCACGGCGAAAGGAGGAAAGGTCACAAATCAGGAAGCCGCCAAGCTGCAGTACTGCACGAAAGTGAAATACCTGGATTTAGGCCACAACGAGGTGCTCACCGACATCTCCTTTGTCCGAAGCATGCCGGATCTTGAAGTCCTGATACTTGCCATCAACGATCTCAGTGATATCACTCCGCTTGCTTCCTGCCCGAAGCTGGAGTATCTTGAGATCAACTCCACGAACGTCACAGATCTTTCTCCCCTTTCCAACTCCATGGCTCTGCGTCATCTGAATATCGGCCGTACTGCCCAGATGATTGACAATACCGGTGACGATCTCAAGCGCCCCAGGGTATCCGACATCTCTCCTCTTTACGGTTTAAAAGATCTGCAGCGTCTGTGGATCGGTTCTGTCACAGCTCCCTCCATCCCCACTGAGCAGATAGAGCATATGAAGCAATGCGCTCCGGACTGTGTCATCAACACCGAAGACGGTGATCCCTCTCAGGGCTCGTGGCGTACCACCGGCGAGCGTCCAGACTGGGTATGGGCCCAGTGGATGGAGACGGGGGTCTTCAACGATCCTCTGAACGAACGCTATCAGCTGCTGCGTGAGCAGTTCCAGTACGATCTCGGCGACGCCGCCTATTCTCTTGCAGAGAATGACCCGAAGTACAAAGGATGATGAAGATGAATCCATACTCTTTCCGGCGCAGAATAATTTGCGTTTTCCATATTCTGATCCTGTTGTCTGCCATGACACTTCTCAGTGGCTGCAGCAAGCCCTCTGCCGGTAAAGATCCCGAACCACCAGCCGTTACGTTGACTCCGGAACCGACTCCGGAGCCGACTCCGGAACCGACGCCCGCCTATGATCTGAGCTTTCAGGTCGGCGGACAGTCTCTGTCTCCCGGGACAGAATCGCTGGATCTCAGTTCGGCAAGTCCTGAAGAGGTGGACCGTCTCATCTCCGTTCTTCCGGCTCTGTCCGGGCTCAGGACACTGGAACTGGGCAGCGCCAATGCAGAATCTCCGAGGATCTCCTGGAGTCAGGTACGCGCCCTCGAGGAAGGTGCGCCTCAGGCGCAGCTCAGCTACAGTGTCACCGTCCAGAATTACTATACCTTTCAGATTACCGACGAGATTCTCAACCTGAACCACATCACCTTCCAGGATGAAGGCGCACTGGCACTCGACATTGCCTCCTGCATGCCGAATCTCAGGCTGGTGGATATGGACAGCTGCGGGGTATCCAATGAGAGCATGGCTCACATCCGGGACAGTCTCCCGGGAGTGGATGTCGTCTGGCGAATCTGGTTCGGAACGGGCTATACGGTCAGGACCGATGAGGAGCGGATTCTCGCATCCAATCCCGGTCGGGGCGGAGATCTGGTTGGAGATGCAACCGAAGGTCTGTTTTACTGTACCAAAGTAAAGTACCTGGATCTGGGCCACAATGATCTGATGAATGACATCTCCTTTGTGAAGAACATGCCGGACCTCGAAGTTCTGATCATCTCCATGAGCGGTGTGAAAGATATCTCTCCGCTGGCAGCCTGCCCGAAACTCAACTATCTCGAATTTGCCACCTCCGGTGCATCGGATTTAAGTCCTCTGGCCAATCTGAAAATGCTGAAGGATATCAACATCTGCTATGATTTTGCGCTGTGCGATATCCGGCCGCTGTACGGGCTCGACCTCGATCGGCTCTGGATCGGCTGTCTGGATCCGGTTCCCAAAGAGCAGATTGAGGAATATAAACGTCTGCATCCCAACTGTGTCGTCAATACGACCACAATAGATCCCACCGCAGAGGAGTGGAGGAAACGGGCGGATGCCTATCCGCCGGAAGCTGTTCCCCGTTATGCTCAGCTGTACGAGGAATTTCAGTACGGCCGCGGTTTCAGCGCCTATGCCTACCGTGGGAATGATCCGAGAGAATACAGCCGTTTCTATTACTGAACGACAATCTGATACGGAGTACTTGTTTATATGAAAAACCTGATAAAGTCCCTCATTCTGATTCTTCTTATGCTTATTCTGTCTGTGGTTCTGGTCATGCGGATCCGGCAGCCTGAGGCAGAACCCATGCCTTTGAACGGCAGCAAGTTGGAATCAGTTGCCCCTGAGTCTGTCGCCCCTTCAGCCCCTGTCCAGCCGGTCTCCTCCGCCGAGCCTGCACCGACTCCCTCACCGGTACCGACGCCGACTCCCACTCCGGAGCCTGAACCGGAGTTCTTCACCATCTCCGTGATCGGCGACGAGACGCTCACAACACATCAGAATCTCAGCGACGAGTCGGAATACTCGTATGCAGGCCGGATGAAAGGTGACTACAGCTATCCTTTCAAAAACACGGCACAGTATTTTAAAAACGATGAGTTTACCATCACAAATCTGGAATGTACGCTCTCCGATACGCAGATGTATTCCGCCCAGACCTTCTACTTCCGGGCTCCTTCAGCCAACGCTCAGATTCTGACTGAGGGCGGAGTTGACTTTGTCACGACAGCCAATAATCATGCACTCGATTTCGGTCAGGCAGGCCTGCTTCAGACCTATGCCTCTCTGGAGCAGTATGGGGTTCTATACGGAACAGAAAATCAGGCGCAGGTCATCACGACCGACCACGGGCTTAAGATCGGTGTATACTGTGCCTATAACGATTTTCAGCCGAATATTGAGAAAGCCGCAGCAGGAATACAGCAGATGAAAGCGGACGGTGCAGACTATATCATCTGTGCATTCCATTGGGGGCAGGAGCTCTATTATCAGCCAAATGCCTCCCAGATCCAGATCGGCCATGCCTGCATCGATGCAGGCGCGGACCTGATTTTCGGATGCCATTCCCACTGTCTGCAGCCAATTGAAGAATACAACGGCGGGATTATTCTTTACAGCATGGGTGAGTTCAGCTTCGGAGGCCATACCGCTCCGACAGACCGCGACACCGCAATTTTCCAGGTGAGCCTGAAGCGGGATCTGGACGGAACTGTCTCGGTGGACAGCTGGAATGTGATTCCCTGCTGTGTGAGCAGCCGGCCGGTCTATGAAGGCTACACCTGGGACAACTACAATGATTTCTGCCCGACCCCCTATGAAGTCGGGTCGGAAGATTACCTGAGAGTGATCAGCAAACTCACCGGAACCTACGAGGCCTCCAGCCAGGGTGTGGACTATTCAAACTGGTATGCCAGCTACGGCTGATCCAGTTTTCCGGCTTGCATATTCCATATTGGCAGGTTCTGTCGCCTTTTGCAATCTTTAGCTGAAACAGCGACGGACGCATGGCAAAATGATTCGTCATGCGTCCGTCGCTGTTTCTCTGTCTGCTCTCTCCATCCGTGTTCCTGCGCTCTCTCCGAATGAGATAACTCTGAGATAACTCTGGGAACACTACAATCGCAGTGCAGGTTCAGCTCTATGGGTTATTTTCTGCGTGCATGCTGCTTCCGCTCGGTATTTCTTCGTTTATCTGCATTCTTGCTGTCCGATGCCTGCATAAACTTTTTCAGTTTATCCTCAAAGCTCAGATCTGTCGTAGGCGGTGCAACTTCACCGATCTCCGGCGCTCTCACCGTTTCCCGTACGGGGGGCGGCGTCGGTGCAGGAGGCTGTTCCGGTTCCGGTTTCTCTTCTGCGACACGCTTGATCGAGAGGTTAATCTTTCCCTGCTCGTTGATGCCCAGAACTTTCACCCTCACCTGCTGTCCAACCTGCAGATGGTCGTGTACGTCCTTCACAAAGGAATTCGCAATCTCAGAAATATGAACCAGACCGCTTTTACCGCCCGGAAGCGCGACAAACGCACCAAAATTCATGATCCCGGTTACTTTTCCCTCTTGTATACTGTCGATTTCAATTGCCACTTTGATCAGCTCCAAACCAGAGTATGCCGATTCTCCCGCCTCAAGCCTTTTGTTCGAGGTCTCAGAAAAGCTTCTATAATATAAAGGAGAAATTCAAATTTGAAAAGACCTTTTTTCAAATTTTTGAACCTTATTTTTTAATAAACTGAAAACATTTTTCAATTTCCGGTCTGGAGCCCTGATATCAATGGCTGTTAAAGTAGTAGATGGCTGTACTGTCCGTCAGAACTGCATCGCATTTTCCTGCATAGAGCTGAGAGAAACACTCGGTTGTACCGCCTGCCAGTCTTGTGATCTGGCCAAGTCTTTTGATCAACTTCGGGTCAGAGTTCAGGGCCGCCATCGCTTCCGGCGTGGATGGCATAACCATTTTCTTTCCGTTCAGCATCAGAGGATTCATCGTATAGCTGTTTGATCGTACGCCGACAACGATGTCATTCTCCACGTACGGTCCATACCGGGAATAAATCCGTCGGTCAACCTCATCGGGATCCAGGGCAATCCCTCCCCAGGCACAGTCGATGTTTCCGGAGGAAAGCTCAATATAGACATTTTCTTTTTCAATCGGCTGCATTTTAATGTGCCATCCCAGCTTCTCGCAGACCGCAACCGCAAATTCAACATCAAATCCCCAGTATTCCCCATTTGCCGCATACGACAGCGGGAACGAATTGATATCCAGGCCGATAATAAAATCACGGTATTCAGTCGGTACAAGCTCTTCCAGCCGAAAATTCACCTTTGGGAACGAAATGATCCTCTGTCCAAACCATTTGACCGCAAGCTCGTCCAGCTTTCCTGATTCATCCAGGGCCTGAATCGCTCCGATGACGTAATACGCAGTCGGGTCATCCTTTCGGAATGCAAGAGAGTATTCCTGTTCCACCAGGGTCTGCACGGCTTTCACGCCATAGTTGACGCTTCTCCCGCAGCCGCTCAGCCCAAAGCTCATGCTTATGAGAAGAACCGTTATAATGATTCGATACAGCAGTTTTTTCATTCTACATCTCCGTTATCCAGTCTCTCATCCAGCCGGAAGGTATAATCGCGAAAGAGCACCGCCAGATCCGAGATAATCATCTCCGACAGGCCTCCGTATCGGGTCATGACAGTAAGAACAAATGGATGTTCCGTAAAGATTATGCCGCTGGCATGGTTCCAGTCTGCGCCGCTCATGTCGTCATGATAGTTGCCGTATTTCTGCGCAATCTCACAGCCGGTTTTTTCCAGTTCCGTTTTAAAGAAACGACCGGGCTGGGCCTGTTTCAGCCATTCCATGACATGCGGAAAGCGCTCCGGAGATTCATAGAGTGTCTGCATCACCTGCGTCATAAAACGAGCCGTAAAATAGCTGGAGCCGTAAAAATCCCAGCTGTAGTAATCCTCTGGCAATTCAGCATATTGCTGAAACATTCTTCTGGTTTCGGACGGTTCTCCAAACCGGCAGAGCATATCATAGGCTATCGGATTGTCTGAATAGACCAGCACCTGTTCCTCAATATAGGAGAGCGGCATTCCATAGATCTCACTTGTCTGGTTCAAGACTCCGGAAGCCTCTTCTTCTGCCAGGAGCATCATAAGCGGAACCTTGTAGAGGCTGGCAGAATAAAAGGGCTGATCGCCGTTCCAGAACCAGCTCTCTCCGGTTTCGGTATAGACATAACCCACCGCAATCAGTTCCGGAACCAGGTCCTTTTCCTGCATATACGTATCCAGAAGCTTCTGAAGCTCCTCCTCACGGAGCACTTTTCGTACTTCTTCGGTCTCGGCAAAGACCGGCACTGCATTTGTCAGAACCAGCAGCAATGCCAGCAAGGTACATACTGCCCGTTTCATTTCACACCACCTGAAGCAGATAGAATTTCAGATAATCCGTCTCCGGTACATTCCAGAGTATCGGGTGATCCGGAGCCTGCTGCCGCACTTCGATCTGCCTGAGACTGCGCCCGGCATCGGCCGCCGCAGCCCGGAGCATCCTCTCAAACTGCGCCGCAGGCATGAAATGACTGCAGCTTGCTGTGGCTAGGTAACCACCTCTTGGCAGCAGCTTCATTGCGCGATAGTTGATATCCTTATATCCCCGCTCCGCATTGGCTGCCGTTTCTCTGGATTTTGTAAAAGCCGGCGGATCCAGAATAATAAAGTCATACGGCTCTCCTCCCCTCTCACAGAGCGCCGTAAGCAGTTCAAACACATCAGCCGTCACGAAATCCACCCGATCAGAGAGTCCGTTCCGCTCCGCATTTTCCCTGGCCATGCTGATTGCTGCCTCGGACACGTCCACTGCGGTAACATGACTGGCTCCGCCGGCTGCCGCGTTCAGGGCAAAGGAGCCCGTATGCGTAAAACAGTCCAGGACCCTCTTCCCTGCAGCAATCCGCGACACTGCCAGACGGTTGTACTTCTGGTCCAGAAAGAAGCCTGTCTTCTGTCCGTTCTCAACATCCACAAGATAGCGGATTCCATTTTCCGTGATCTCGCGGACGGCAGAATCCGGTAGGGGTTCGCCCGGGAGCGTAGCCCATCCCTTCTGCACTTCCAGCCCTTCCCTCCGTCGGAGCATGTTGTCATTGCGCTCATAGATTCCGCGGATCTCCTGTCCGTCTGAGCGCAGCACATCAACAAGCAGCGGATAGAGGAGATCCTTTCTCTTTTCCATTCCAAAAGACAGGCACTGTACGGACAGCAGATCTGCATAACGGTCCACGGTCAGCCCGGGGCACCCGTCCGCTTCTCCGAAGATAACACGGCAGCATTCCAGGTCATCCGGCATCACGGTTTTCCGATATTGCCAGGCATAGGTAAAACGGCGTTTCCAGAATGCCTCGTCGAACCGGTCGTTGGCATTGCGCGAAAGAATCCTTATACGGATCCTGCTGCTCAGGCTGAGAAGCCCTGTACCGAGGTATCGTCCGTTCTCCGTCACTGCATCTACAAGACATCCGTTCTCCAGTCCCTCCTGCCCTGTCAGGACCTCGTCCTCATAGATCCACGGATGCCCATTCTGAACGCTGAGACTCCCTTTTTTCGTAATCTCAAGCTTTGGATATTTTCTTAAAGATTTCATCCAACTGCTCCTTTTCTTTGACGGTCTATTATAACGGAAAGCTGGAAAGAATACAAGTTCTGCGGTCGGGAATAAATTGTAAAAAACATCGTGCGTTTTTTAAAGGTTCATGTTATAATTAAGGTGTATGCAATTCTATTCAGAAAGGAACCAACGAGATGAAGAAGAGAATACTGCTTCCGATCTGTCTGATCCTGGTGCTGCTTTTACTCACCGGGTGTGCCTCCAAACAGCTTTCCATCGCCAAAACCGCTTATGAAAACGGAGATTGGCAGGCAGTTGTTGACGCTCTCGAAGTGGTAAAGAAGCCCTCTCCGGAGATGCAGATGCTCATGGAAAAAGCCCGGATTCACCTTGCATTTGATACAGAGGACTATGAGAAAGCCATAGAACTCATTGAGACTTCCGAGTTAGGAGAAGACGAGGAGATTGCCGCTCTTCTTGCAGACGCAAAAGCCGCTGTTGAAAAAGCTGCGGCCGAGGCTGCGAAAGCCGCCTTTGTCGCCGAAGTCACCGAGGCCTTTGAGGCTCAGGACTACCAGAAGGTCGTCGATCTCATCGGCGACGGGCAGCCCGAGGATGAGGCTCTTGTCTCCATGCTGAACGACTCCAAAGCCGCCATCGAGCAGGCCGCGGCCGAGGCTGCGAAAGCCGCCTTTGCCGCCGAAGTCACCGAAGCCTTTGAGGCGCAGGACTATCAGAAGGTCGTCGATCTTATCGGTGAGGAACAGCCCGAAGATGAGGCTCTCGTCTCCATGCTGAATGACTCCAGGGCCGCCATCGAGCAGGCCGCAGCCGAGGCTGCGAAAGCCGCCTTTGCCGCCGAAGTCACCGAGGCCTTTGAGGCTCAGGACTACCAGAAGGTCGTCGATCTCATCGGCGACGGGCAGCCCGAGGATGAGGCTCTCGTCTCCATGCTGAACGACTCCAAAGCCGCCATCGAGCAGGCCGCGGCCGAGGCTGCGAAAGCCGCCTTTGCCGCTGAAGTCACCGAGGCCTTTGAGGTGCAGGACTACCAGAAGGTCGTCGATCTCATCGGCGAGGAACAGCCTGAGGATGAGGCTCTCGTCTCCATGCTGAACGACTCCAAAGCTGCCGTAGCCGAGGAGAGAGCCGCCGCAAATCGCGCGAATGCAAAAGAGATGATTATGGCAACCGGCGATCAGCAGTATATTGTAATGCCGGAAGAGAGCAGTTATCTTTCAGAGTATAAGACCCGCTACATCATGGAGATTCCCCTTGATTCCTGTAACCGTCCTGTCAAGTACGTCAGCGGTCCCTGCGTGCCTGTTGAACGCATCTCACAGCTGGGAACCGGACGCCAGCCGCAGCCTTTCGCCTATGTGGGAACAAGAGTTACTGTAGTCGCTGAAGAAAATGATATGTCCTGCATTCTCTACCGTTCCTCTGAGAATCAGCTCCGCGCAGGGTGGGTTCAGACCCGTTTCCTGGTAGACGAATTTCCCGGCCGCGTCGTCAACATCGGCAACAGACAGTTCAGCGACACCGACACAGTGAACGGCATCGAGATCACCTGGTCAAAGAAGAGCTGGCTGAACTCGCAGCAGAACTATTCTGTGCTCTCTGAGACGGTAAAGAACTGCGTCGGCTTCACACTGGATTACCAGCTCATCAAGGAGAACACACCGTTCTGGTGCTCCATCCTCGGACCTCGCACCGTCTACATCAATGACGGCACAGACTGGATACCCGTTGGTTCCTTTGACTATCCTGAATTCGGAACCGTCAAAGTCATCGTCAATCTGGAACAGCCTGTCGATCTTGTCGCTGTCGGTACGATTGCCGACTGCAGCCAGCCCAACATCTTCTGGTTCCGCCAGTACGTGGAGGATTTCCAGGTTGTCCATCCATAAGCTCATCAAACCGATTCTGTGAGCACGGCTTCTGCCGGCTCTCTGATATGCCGAACCGCCCTGAATATACAGAGCGGTTCGATCTTTTTAACGCATCATCCGGCGGCATAGGGAGAGTACGCTTTCGGCATTATTCACTGTTATCCCTGATGGCGTCACGGGTGCCCTGTTAATCTCTGGTTCCATAATGTGACAGGCAGATTTCACCTGTTTTCAGAGTCTCCCTGAGATCCAGTACCCGCTGGTTGCCGGACCCTCGGAACCGCAGAGAGATGTCCTTCAGGGCAAGTACGAACGGCCCGTCTACCAGGATGTCGATCAAAGACAGCATCTCGTCTGTAGCCGCACATCTTGCTCTGAACCCTTCCGTCTGCAAGTCTTCCAATGTGTATCCGGTGTAGGCCCAGACTGTTTTCTCCGGGTATGTTCGCCTGACCCTGTGAAGCAGTTTTACAAGCACCTTCTGGTTTTCCGGCTCAAACGGATCTCCGCCAAGCAGGCTGAGTCCGTCGATATAATCGGGTTTCAGCAGCTCCAGAATATACGCTTCTGTCTCCTCCGTGTATTCTCTCCCATAGCAGAAATCCCAGGTCTCCTCGTTGAAGCAGCCCGGACAATGATTTCTGCAGCCCGAAACAAAGAGCGAGACCCTGCAGCCCGGGCCATCTGCAATGTCCAGCTTCTTGATTTCGCCGTAATACATGCTTTCTCCTTTTTGAAAACTCACACCTGCCGAAGCGGATTATGGCAGGTGTGATCGTTTATTTCATGTGTTTTGATCGGCTAGAGATGCAGCACCCGTTCGCGTATCTCCTGGGTTCTGCCCTGATTCCAGAACTGTGTACCGATATACCCACAGGTACGGCGCGCGACATTCATCCTGTTCTGGTCACGGTTACCGCAGTTCGGGCAGACCCAGATCAGCTTTCCGTCCTCTTCCTGGATCGCGATCTCTCCGTCATACCCACAGACCTGGCAGTAATCGCTCTTGGTGTTCAGCTCTGCATACATGATGTTATCATAGATGAAGCGCATCACCGCAAGCACCGCCTCAAGATTGTCCTGCATGTCAGGCACTTCCACGTAGCTGATGGCGCCGCCGGGTGACAGGGCCTGGAACTTGGCTTCAATGCGGAGCTTCTCGAAGGCGTCGATCGGTTCCGTCACATGGATATGGTAGCTGTTGGTAATGTAACCCTTGTCCGTGATATTTTTAATCACACCGAAGCGCTTCTGCAGGCACTTGGCAAATTTGTACGTAGTACTCTCGAGAGGCGTGCCATAGATAGAGTAGTCGATATTCTCGTCCGCTTTCCACTTTGCGGTGTATGCATTGAGCTTCTGCATGATCTCAAGCCCGAGCGCTTCGCCCTCCGGCTCCGTCAGCTTTCTGCCGATCAGCGACAGCACACATTCCCACAGTCCGGCATAGCCAAGGCTGATCGTGCTGTATCCGTCATAGAGGAGTCTGTCGATCACTTCCCCTTTCTCGAGCCGCGCCAGAGCCCCGTGCTGCCACAGGATCGGTGCCACATCCGAAACCGTTCCCAGCAGCCTGTCGTGTCTGCAGCGCAGCGCCTTATGGCAGAGTTCCATCCGCTCATCAAAGATCTGCCAGAAACGCTCCAGATTACCTTCCGCTGAGAGTCCGATATCCACCAGGTTGACCGTCACAACCCCCTGATTGAAACGCCCGTAGTACTTGTGTGCTCCCGGCTCATAATTACCGGCATTGGCGATGTTCCCAACACCGGCATCTGTAAAGCGATCCGGCGTCAGGAAGCTGCGGCATCCCATGCAGGTATAGACGTCTCCTTTTTTGAGCTGCCTCATGATTTTTTCCGAGATGTAGTCGGGTACCATGCGCTTTGCAGTGCACTTTGCTGCGAGCTTCGTCAGGTAATAATACCTGCTCCCCTCATCCACATTGTCCTCTTCCAGCACATAGATCAGCTTCGGGAAGGCCGGCGTGACCCAGACACCCTTCTCATTCTTTACGCCCTCATAGCGC
Source organism: Oscillospiraceae bacterium (assembly GCA_024697625.1). Lineage (GTDB taxonomy): Bacteria > Bacillota > Clostridia > Oscillospirales > Oscillospiraceae > Limivicinus. Next base: position 14,591 of record JAILFJ010000085.1, on the reverse strand, counting down.
TGCAGCAGGACCTCTTCAATGATCATGGCAAGATCTGCCTTCTCCTGCTCGCTCTTTGCTTCGTTGAGATACATGTACACCGTCACGAAGGGAGCCTGGCCGTTGGTTGTCAGCAGTGTTACCACCTGATACTGGATCGTCTGGACTCCTCTTTTGACTTCAGAGCGAACCATTCTCTCGGTCAGCTTCTGCATCGTCTCCTCCGTCATCGTAATGCCGGAGAGCTCACAGTCCTCTTCCAGCTCCCGGCGGAGCTTCCTGCGGCTGACCTCTACAAAAGGTGCGAGATGCGCAATCGAAATGGACTGTCCGCCGTACTGGTTGGACGCCACCTGCGCAATGATCTGCGTGGCAATATTGCAGGCGGTGGAGAAGCTGTGGGGCTTCTCGATGAGGGTCCCGGTAATCACGGTCCCGTTCTGCAGCATGTCCTCCAGATTCACCAGGTCGCAGTTGTGCATGTGCTGGGCAAAATAGTCCATGTCGTGGAAGTGGATGATGCCTTCGTTGTGCGCCTCTACGACATCCGGAGGCAGCAGAATCCTTTCCGAAATATCCTTGGAGACCTCTCCCGCCATATAGTCCCTCTGCGTGGAGTTGATCACCGGATTCTTATTGGAGTTCTCCTGCTTGGCTTCCTCATTTGCGCATTCGATCAGGCTGAGGATCCTCTCGTCCGTGGTGTTCGCCTGACGGGCCAGAGACCTGGTATAGCGGTAAGTGATATAGCGCTTCGCCACATCGTAGGCACCGTGGGACATGAGCTGCCGCTCGACAAGGTCCTGTACCTCCTCGACTCCGGGAGCACGGCCCAGGGCTTCACAGGCGGCCGTGACAGCCTCCGTCATCTCCCGAACCGCGTTCTCAGTCACACGCTCCATCGGCTCGGCAGCCAGATTGGCCTTGGTGATCGCAGCGGCTATCTTGGCGGAGTCAAACTCTTCTTCCGTGCTGTTCCTTTTGATGATTTTCATAGTTAACCTCTTATTGGATACGGCAAAGCCGTCACTGTCGCAATCACATCATATAGTTGTTCTGTCATAGCTTACTATACCACATCTTGTGTCCGCTGTCAAAGATTATCTTCTGTCTGCCGAGAAAAGGGGCCGTCCTTCTGAGGACAGCCCCTTTCCGGTTCCGGCAGACTGTTCAGTCTGCGGGATCTCTGTACCAGCTCAGGCGAGTGCCTTCTTTGCAGTGTCGCAGAGCGTAGTAAATGCTGCGGGATCGTGAATCGCAGTCTCGGAGAGCATCTTGCGGTTCATCTCAACACCGGCGAGCTTCAGGCCATGCATGAAAGTGGAATAGTTCATGCCGTTGGCCTTGCAGCCGGCGCTGATCCGTGTAATCCAGAGCTGCCGGAAGTCGCGCTTTTTCTGCTTGCGGCCGATATATGCATAACGGCCGGACTTCATCAGCTGCTCATTGGCCATCTTATAGTGACGGGACTTGTTTCCCCAGTAACCCTTCGCCAGACCAAGCACCTTGTTTCTGTGCTTGCGGGTCATCATTGCGCCTTTGACTCTTGCCATGTTTCTATCCTCCTATTTCACGTCTGCCCTTATTTATAAGGGATCATTTTCTTGATTGTGGCCACGTTGGTGACGTCCGCGTAAGCCTCAGAACGCAGGCGGCGGCAGCGCTTCGTGTCCTTCTTGGTGAGGATGTGGCTCTTGTATGCATGGGCGCGCTTGACTTTACCGCTTCCGGTAATCTTGAATCTTTTTTTTGCTCCACTGTGAGTCTTCAGTTTAGGCATGACAAATTCTCCTTCCCGATCGGGGTAATTCCCCGGATCTGTGCATTATTATTCCGCTTCAGCGGGTGTTCCCTCTTCAGGCTCTGCAGCCTGTTCGGGCCTGGGCTGTTTGGGCTTTGCCGGTTTCTTGGGAGGCGTCTGCGGCTTCGGGGAGAGGAACATCGACATATTCCTTCCTTCCAGCTTGGGCTGCTTGTCCATGTTCGCGATCTCTCCGCACTTTTCCGCAAAATCCTTCAGCAGATCCGCACCGATCTCAGTATGCGCCATTTCGCGGCCGCGGAATCTCACGGATACCTTCACCCGGTCACCGTCGGAAAGAAACTTCTGCGCATTCTTGAGCTTGGTGTTAAAATCGTTCGTATCGATTCCGGGAGACATGCGAATCTCCTTCACCTCGATCACCCGCTGATTCTTCCGCGCTTCTTTCTCCTTCTTCGTCTGTTCGAAGCGGAACTTGCCGTAGTCCATAATGCGGCATACGGGCGGCACAGAATTGGGGGCAATCTTCACCAGGTCATATCCCCGATCGGTCGCTATCCGAAGCGCTTCCTCCGAGGACACAATCCCGAGCTGCTCTCCTGCGTCGTCTATCAGACGGACTTCAGGATCCCGGATCTCTTCATTGATTTCGTGGCTTGTCGTTGCGATGGCAAACACCTCCAAGTGGTAACAAAAGTGCGGGCATACAGCACCCGCACAGAAAAAGCCCCTTGTACGAAACACAGGGAAACTCACTCTTGACCGCAGCAGACTTCATGTCGCCGGGTGAGGACGGGGATGCCGTACCTGCTTTGTTTTGCTCATGAATTATAACAGATTTTTGTTCCTTGTCAAGCTCTTTTTTATTTTTTTCAGAGCTTTTTTTCGCTCTGCGCTCCTCCATTTCCGCGCCTTCCTAAGGAAGCGGTTTCGTGCTTTCTTTACATGAATTTCATCTGTGGAAAGCTTGACGATTCCGCAGAAATCGTGTATGATAGCTCCGCAATAAAACTATCTCTGTCATACAGGAGGTGACAGGTGCTTGAAGATTGGCGCAATGGAGCTGCTGGTGATTTTCATTGTCGCACTTCTGGTCATCGGGCCGGACAAACTTCCGATCTACGCCCGCAAGTTCGGCAGTGCGATGAAGGAATTCCGCAAGGCATCCTCGGACATGACGCAGGACATCCGTGAGAGCGTAATCGACCCTCTGGAGGAGGCACAGCGCCCGCTCCGTGAAGCGATGGAACCTTTCGAGGAACTGCAGAAAGACGTGGAAAAGAACGTCAAGGGCGTTCAGAAGGATCTGAACAGCATCGGCAAGCCGAAGAAGAAGGATCCAACCCCCTCTGATGCCGGAAAGGCGGAAGAAAAGCCTTCCGAAAAGACCGGAGTGGATCAGACGCCGGCTGCCGAAGCTCAGGTGCCCACAGACGGGAAAACAGAGGCTGAGCAGCCTGCAGAGGCAGCGGAGACTCAATCCGCACAGGCGGATGACGAAATGGCGGGAGCATCTGCAGCTCCGACCGAAAAGCTCTCCGGCGAATAAGCGCACCGGGGGAGACAAGCAATAAGGAGGATAAGCATGAAACTTGGAACAACTGAACTGATTGTCATTCTGATTGTCGTCATTATTATCTTTGGGCCTACCCAGATCCCGAAGCTGACCAAGATGTTCGGCAAGAGTGTGAAGGGCTTCAAAGAGGGCATGGAAGAGACCGAAGAGGATGTCCCCGCGGAAAAGAAAAAATCCAAGAAGTCCAAGACCGCAAAAGCTGAAGTGAAGGCCGACGAAGATACTTCGGATGAAGAAGAAAGCTAAAAAGGCAAAAGAAAACGCAGACGGGAGTATGAGTCTCTCCGGGCATCTGCGGGAGCTGCGCAACCGGATCATTGTTGTCGTTGTGCTTCTGCTGGTGTCGTTTACGGTATTTCTGTCTTATGCTCCCCGCTTCATCACCTACCTCACACAGCTCGGTGAAAAATACAATTATGTCTATGTGTATATCGCGCCGCAGGAGCTCCTTCTGGTGGAGTTCAGTGCCGCGCTCATCGCCGCTGTGGTGGTATGCTTCCCTGTTATGGCATACGAGGTCTATGCCTTCTGCAGTCCCGGGCTGACCCCGAAGGAACGGCGCAGCATTCTCGGTGCGTTTTTTGCAGGTGCGCTGTTCTTTATCGGCGGTGTCGCATTCGCCAACTTCATCGTCATGCCCTTTGTTCTGCGCTTTCTGATTCAGTTCACAAACAATGTGGACGTCTCAGCCTCGATCAGCATCCAGCAGTACGTCAGCTTTCTCCTGACGATGTATGTGATCTTCGGCCTTGTCTTTGAGCTTCCGGTCATTTCAGTTCTGCTCACAGCCCTCGGGCTCATCAAAGCCGACTGGCTGAAGAAGGGCCGTAAAATCATGATCGTGGTGATCTTCCTGATCGCAGCGATCATTACTCCGCCGGATATTGTATCTCAGGTCATGGTAGCGATCCCGATGATCCTGCTGTATGAGATCAGCATCGCTCTGAGCATCATGGTGGGCAGGGCGAAGAAACAGGCCTCTGATGATGAGGACGAGGACGAATAAGCCAGGCCGAACTCACACAATTGATTACCCCGCGGCAGTCTTTGAAGATCAGCCGCGGGGTCTTATTATGCCTTGATCGGCAATGTAGCTTGATTAACTGAAACTGACCTTGACGCTCAGCGTGGCGTTGGCCTTGGTTCCGCCGTTGCCCTCGAGAAAGACGTTCAGCTTCACGGTCGTGCTCTTGAGCTTTCCGCTGGAGACTGCATCAGGAATGACGTGCTCTCCCTTGTTGTTCTTCGCATATCCGATGGCGTATTCGCCGCTGCCGAGCGGGATCAGCGTGACAGCTCCGCTGCCGCCGGTCAGATTCACTTTCCGGATGCCGTTCAGTGTACTGTCGGAGAGACTCAGGATCACACTCTGGCGATCAAAACGGTCATTCTTTGAGAGCATGACGGTCTTTGTACTCTGATTCACCGTAACTTTGCCCTGCTTCAGCTGGAGAGTGGCCTTCGCCTTGGGAATCTCCGTTCCTTTCAGCTTCAGCGTTACGGTCTTGTCATTCGGGTCGATGTCTGCGCCTGGGACCGCCGTGACGACAAATCTCCCGTTCCGGTATACGGATGTCAGCCCTTTCGGGAGCTTCAGGCTGAGATCGGTCTCCTCATAGTCGTATTCGTTCTTGATCGTCGGTGTGACGGTAATCTGTCCGGTGCCTCGAAGAATGTCAATGCTTCCGGCAGCCTTCAGGGTCGCAGTCATCGCCGGGGCTTGCTTCGACGTCTTTACTGTGAAGACAGCGGGTTTTGCCTCTCCAGCCTCCGGGCAGCTCACCGTCGCGGTATACTTTCCGTCTGCGGGAGTCCTGGTTCCTGCTGTGATACTGATGACATTTCCGTTCTGAGATGTTCTGAAGAGGTCAGAATCTACTTTTTCTCCGTTCTGTTTGATCTCTACTTTGTAGGTCCCGGATGCTGCATTATAGTTCTTGCCGGTCACGGTGATTACCGCCGGGCTGTAATCCACCGCTTTGTCAATTGCGCCTGTAACTTTGGCAGTGATGCTGGGAGTCCCATCCACGACCTTTACAGTCAGAAACGCAACCGTGTTGCCGTCCGCTTTCACCGGCACCTTGTAGTTTCCTACTCCTGCGCTTCCGGCACTGACCATGACGCTCTCGGTGCTCTCGTCATACCATGCGTTCAGGTTGGAAACACCCTCTGCGCTGATCACATGATTTATTCCCTTCAGCGGGGTTACAGCAACCGCAGCTGCTGCCACATCACCGTGGGCTTTATTCACTGTGACGGTTGTCGGTTTCAGAGCAATCTTCGGGGCCTTGTACTGGTTCTTCACCGTGATCTTCAGCGTGGTCGCCACAGCCCAGTCATCCGGCTGGACATTCAGCGTAACCGTCTTCGATGCATTTTTTGTATAGCCGGGTTTTACCGTAACCGTCAGATCAGAATTCAGCGTCGCAAAGTCAAGATCCTGTGCCGGGACGGAACTCACAGTTCCTCCTGTGATCTCCACCGGGACGGTCTGGTCAGAGATGAAGCTGTTCACCGTCACCGGCTTTGCAGTGAGCTTCGGCTGGCTCTTTTTCACAGTGACTGTCACCGGCACGGTGTCAATCCCGGTCCCGTCGTTGAGCTCGAGGTGAATAACGGATTTATAGCTGCCTGCAACAGCCTTGACCGCATCCGGATCGGTCACATCGATGATCGGGATGATCTCCAGATAGCGGTCATCCGCAATCCGCAGTCCAAAGACCGGGCAGATATCCTTCTTCGGGTTGTCCGCGTCCCCTTCAAACCACGCCTCGGCAATCATCATACCGGTGTCGTAGAATTCCTCTCCCGCATCCGTGGTCACATACTGTGTCTTCAGGTTCTGTTTGATATCCAGGACCACCGGGATCCGGGTATACTCCGTCTTCCGAAGCTCCACAGTGAACTTTGTCTGCAGAAGGCTGGCGTCGATTTCAGTTTGCCCCTGTTCTTTGCTGTCCAGTACATCCACGCGGCAGCGGGCAGAATGGCTGGTGCCCTCCAGATCCGTCACCGTGGCTGTCACGTAGGCAGTTCCATGCTGCAGTGCGTAGAAGCTGCCGTCCTTCGAAAGGGCAAGGCAGGTGTCGTTTTCGGCTCCGTCTGCATCCTGTACCGACCAGATCAGATACGGCACCCAGGCCTCCGGCAATCCTGTCGGAGTCAGTTCGTCGCTTTCGCCGGGCAGCAGAAGCAGATAGTCCCGGTCAAAGCGGAAACCCGTGACGGGCGGGAAGTCCTGCGTCTCGGAAAGGCTGGGAATCTCGGTTCCCTTGCTCACAGTCTCTCCGCAGACCGTACAGACCTCATCACCCGTGTAGCCCTTTTCGGTCGGTGTGGCCGGCTTTGCTCCCCGGGTCTCGGGTTTGTGTGCGGCTGGTATGGGTTTGAGTTCCCGGCTTGCCACTTCACCGCAGACCTTGCAGTAGACGATCTCGCTGCAGCTTCCCTCTTCGGTGCAGGTGGGCTCTTTCACGGTCTCGCGTACCGTTCTGCCGGGCGTATGCGGGAGTTTTGCAATCGCAACGCCCTTGGCGATCGTTCTGCCGCATATTTTGCAGACCTGGTCGCCGGTATATCCCTCCTGCGAGCAGGTGGCTTCCCTTGCGTTCTTTATCTCCGTATTATGGACGTGGATGTTGAAGAAGTTCACCGTGTAAGAGATCCGAACCTTTGTGCTGCCGTAGATGACCGTATTGACCTCCACGTCAAAGCTGTCTGTGGGCATGATATTGCCAAGATCTTTCGGACGGAAGATGACGCAGCCCTTCAGGCCGTAGTTGCCGTTATTGACATAGAAGTCCCCGTCGCTCTTTGTGCTGCTGAAGGACCACACCTTCTGATCCGCCTGCCTTGTCAGGGTCACCGTGGTCTTCTCCGCATCCAGGAGCGTCCCTACGGAAAGGCTCCAGGGATAGCCTGCGTTGAAGAACTGCATCGGTGTGTTCTGAGCAGGCCAGGCGATATTCGTCTGCGTCCCGCTCCCGCCGCCGCCGAGGGCGTACATGGCACAGCAGCCGTCCACCTGGCCGAAGCCCGTGCTGCCCAGCGTGGGACTCAGTACCCAGCGCCGGTGTCCCACCATCTGGATGTTGCCGCTGTCGTCATCCGCCATCCAACCGTTCAGCATTGCATAGGTGAGTGTCGGGATCGCTGTCGAGCGGAAGAGGTTGGATTTACTCGCGCCGGTACTGCCCTTCGTATACAGCTCGTCATACTTTGCATCGCTCAGCACCGCCGGTCTTGCCGGGTAGTGCGAGAGCCCCCCGTTCAGGCGGTTCAGCAGCACGGCTGCCTGCGCCAACTCACTGTATTCCGGGTTTATGGTCACATCCGCGTTCAGTCCGGCGATATAGCGGATCTGGTTGATCAGGTTAACGGCATTCTGCTGCGTAGCTTCCGAGAGCTCACCCGCGCTGTACGGTTCCTTGAGGGAAGGCACAGCCGCATAGGTGGAAACCACGGCGGCGGAAGGTACCTCATTCAGGAAAGCGGCAATCTCTTCCTCGCTGTGATATGCGACGTTGAGCCCCAGCTCAACAGGCGGAGCTGTGTCAAAGAAGCTTTCCCCGGTATACGCGGCAACGGTCTCCGCTACGTCTTCGGCATCAAAGCAGGCCTTCCGCGTGTTGTGTACCATCCCGCCCGCAATCACGGCACAGAATCCGCTGATCGTTCCTTCCGCAGTCCCAAGGTGCAGCAGACTGTACAGCATACTGTTGCCATAGAGGGCATAGAGCAGCCTGGCGTTGCTGAGAGAGAGCGCAGTGATCTGATCTGCGAAAGCCTTTGCCTTGGTTTCATCCTTTGACGGCCCCGTGGATACCACAACAACCTGGACTCCGTCCATACGGGTCCAGGTTGCTGCATCCAGAGACTGGACCAGCTCATCATAAAACGCGCCGCCCTTGCCGTTGCTGCCGCCGGGTGTCACACCCACAACCACCAGGATCTTGTCCGCATAAGTCTCCTGTGTGAACAGGCCCCCGTCCAGTGTCGGCAGTGACCAGGCGATCGTGCCCAGTTCCTTGCTGACGGTGAGGATCTCTTCCGCGCGGGTACTCTGGGGGAAAACTTCTCCCTCCTCTTCCTCGTCCGCATCTTCCTCGCCGTCCTCTGTTTTCTCCTCTTCCCCGACGTCTTCTTCCGGCGGGACTTTATCCTCACCGGTCTCTTCCGGCGCCTCGCCTGTCTCGGCCGGCTCTTCGAGGTCTTCAGGCTCAACGGGAGTCTCCGGGTCTGATGTCAGGCCTGGATCCTCCGGCTCGGTCATTCCGGGATCCTCCGCCTCTTCCGGAGCATCGGGGACTTCCTCTGTCGGCATCTCGGGGGCTTGATCCCCTTCCGGAGCAGTTTCCGCATCTTCTGCCGGTGTCTCTGAGGGCTTCGCTGCATCCTCGCCCTCCGTGCCCTGCGGCTCTTCCGGAAGATCAGCGATGCTGTCATCTGTCGCAGTATCCGGTAGTTCCACACCGGGAACCGCTTCCGCATCACCGTTTTCAGCCTCGGATCCGGGTTCCAGCGTCTCCCGGAGCGCACCATCCTCGTCCGGTGTGTCGTCCTCTTCGGAGTCTTCGGGCATCACACTGTCTTCGAGCTGTTCCTGGGTCTCGGACGCGGCCGGTTCCGCTTCGTCAGCAAATGTGAGCCCGGGTACCATGGAGATCAGCATGGTCAGGCACAGCAGCAGTGACAGCAGCTTCTTCATTCTCGTAACCCTCCTGTTTGAGTTGTTTCGACAGTTTGATATGGTCAGTATCGTTGTATAACTACTTTATCCGGATCTTTCCGGCGGTTCAGAGTCCGCCCCTGAGGAGCTCCTCCGCCGCCATCAGGATGCCGAGCTTTCCGGACTCGTAGGTCAGCCCGCCCTGCATATACACACTGTATGGCTCCCGCACCGGTCCGTCGGCCGAGAGTTCGATACTCGAGCCCTGGATGAATGCGCCTGCCGCCATGATAACCGGGCAGTCATACCCGGGCATGGGCCAGGGCTCCGGAGTCACGAAGGAGTCAACCGGGGCACCGGCCTGGATCCCCTTGCAGAAGCGCCGCATACGTTCCTCCGATCCCAGCCGGACGGTCTGGATGATGTCGGACCGCGGCTCATCGACACCGGGAGCGGTCCCGATCCCAAGCTCCTCCATCACTGCGGCACAGAAGATTGCGGTCTTCAGGGCCTGGGCTGTTGTGTGGGGTGCCAGAAACAGTCCCTGAAATAGCAGACGGTTATTGCCGAGGCTTGCTCCGCACTCTCCCCCGATCCCGGGGGTCGTGAGCCTCGCCGCCGCACGTTCCACCAGATCCTGCTTTCCCGCGACATAGCCGCCCATGGGAGCCAGTCCGCCGCCGGGATTCTTGATCAGCGAGCCCGCCATCAGGTCCGCCCCGACGTGTCCGGGCTCGCGGACATCGGTGAACTCACCGTAGCAGTTGTCCACCATGACCGCAGCAGCTGGATTGGCAGTCCGGACCGTGTCCACAATGCTGCCGATCTCTCCGACGGTCAGGGCTCTGCGGTCGGCATAGCCCCGGGAGCGCTGGATCAGGACCCCCTTCACCTTCGGATCCGCAGCCGCAGCAGCAATCGCCGGCAGATCCGGTCCTCCGTCGGCGGAAAGGTTTACCTGGGCGTAATCCACGCCGTAAAACTTCAGTGAGCCGAAACGGTCTCCCCGGATTCCGATGGCTTCCTGAAGGCTGTCATAGGGCAGCCCCGTCGCCGAGAGGATGCGGTCGCCCGGGCCAGCCAGGGCAAAGAGCGCCGCGGTCAGCGCATGGGTACCGTTCACGAAGCCGATCCGCACCAGGGCTGACTCCGCTCCGAGAATCCCTGCATAGATCCGGTCCAGCGTCTCCCGGCCCAGATCGTCATAGCCGTAGCCGGTCGTCCCGGCAAAGCAGGCGTCGGAAACCCGGTGTTCGCGAAAGGCGGCCAGGACTCTCTCAGTATTCTGAAACGCTACCTGATCGATCTCCGCAAACCTTCCCCTGCAGCGGGCCTCGGCCTTCTCAGCAATTCTGAGCAGTTCGTCTGTCATTCTTCCAGCTCCCTGACATATTGTTTAAACAGATTGCCGCGCTCCTCGAAGTTTCTGAACCGGTCAAAGGAGGCGCAGGCCGGGGACAGCATCACGATATCCCCCTTCTCCGCGCAGGCATCCGCAAGCCGCACCGCGTCCTGCAGATCCTCAGCCGTCTCAAGGGGAAGGCCGTGCCAGGCTCTGGAGTTCAGAATGGCGGTGCGGATCTTCTCCGCAGTATCACCGCACAGAATCACGGTCTTCGCCAGCTCGTTCAGCCGGTCACCCAGCTCGTCAAAGGGGATGTGTTTGTCATAGCCCCCCACGATCACAATGGGTTTTTTTCTCGAAGCTTCGAGGCCGACAATCGTCCTGGTCGGGCTGGAGGCCATCGAGTCGTTGATCCAGGTGACGCCCCGCCGCACCCGCACTTCCTCCAGGCGGTGAGGGACACCCGGGAAGCGCTTCGCGACCTTTCGGCAGGTCTCGGCTGAGACCCAGCCGCGCACCGCCTCAAAGGCAGCCAGATAATTCTGTACGTTGTGCTCTCCCGGGATCCGGATCTCCTCCGCATACAGCAGTTCGGAGTCCGCTCCCTCCGGGACGTAGTAAAGCCTCCCGTCCCTGCAGACACAGCCCTCTTCGATCTCGCTCCGGTCAGAGAAGTAGCTGATGCGGGAGTGCGCCAGAGAGCGGTAATAGGGCGTATGCGGATCGTCCCGGTTCAGAATCAGCCTGTCCTCCGGTCTCTGGTTCCGGAAGATCGAGGCCTTTGCATCCATGTAATCCTGAAAATCCTTATGCTTGTCCAGATGATTCGGCGAGAGATTGGTGATCACCGCCACATCCGGCCTGCAGGTCATCGAATGGAGCTGGAACGAGCTCAGCTCCAGCACAGCCACATCCGTCGGCCTGATCTCCGGGAGCTCACAGAGCAGCGGCTTTCCGATGTTCCCGCCCAGATGGACGCCATAACCCTGCTCTCTGAGGAGCTCGGCAATGATGGTTGTCGTGGTGGTCTTTCCGTCGCTGCCGGTGACGGCAAAGGTCCTGCAGGGGCAGAGCGCCAGGAAGACCTCCATCTCGGAGGTCAGCGTACTCCCCCGCTCCACAGCCGCAGCGAGGTGCGGATCAAAAGGCATCAGACCGGGGGTGCGGAAAATAAGCTCTTCCCGCAGGTCCTCAAGATAATCCTCCCCCAGCCGGAAGGAGCAGCCAGCCTCTTCCAGCTCGCGCCCGACCTCACCGAGCTCGGCCATGCTTCTTCTGTCGCAGGCAGTAACTTTGCAGCCGTTGGCACACAGAAGTCGGAGCAGCGGGATGTTGCTCACGCCGATGCCGATGACGGCGATGGACTGATGCCTGATCGAGTCGATATAGTCCTGAAGTGTCATAGATCCTCCGTTTACAAGAAATGAGCCGGCCTGTAAGCCGGGTTCTGTCGAGAACGACCATCTATCTAGGCCTGCCGTTGCCGACAGGCTCAAGCCACCTCCTGAGGACGGCCGGGCCAGCCTGATGTCCTCCCACGGTGTTGCTCCGGATAGAGTTTACAGCATCGTCATGTCTCCATGCGACGGGTGGGCTCTTACCCCACCTTTCCACCATCCCCTGCCCGAAGGCAGGAAGTCTATTTCTGTTGCACTTGTCCGAGGGTTGCCCCTGGCGGGTGTTACCCGTTATCCTTGCCCTGCGGAGCCCGGACTTTCCTCACGCACAGGCTTTCGCCTTATGCCCGCGGTCGTTCGGCCGGCTCATGTCTTTCCCGGTGAATCCCGCTGTCAGTATAGCATAATCCACAGCCGGAAATCAAGGCTTGACTGTGAACATCGCGCCGGGGTATAATTTCTCCATCTTAATTCTTTATAAAGAAACACGGGAGGCTTTGGATCCATGCGTTATCGGGGAATACTGTTTGATATGGACGGGACCGTGCTGGACACGCTGGCTGACCTGGCAGACTCCATGAACCAGTGTCTTTCACATTTCTCTCTCCCCACGGTCAGTTATGACCACGCCCGCGCCTGCCTCGGCTACGGCGCAGACTACTATGTAAAGCACTGCCTGCTGGAAGGCTCTGATGACGGACTTGTCCCGGAGCTTCTGGCCTGGTACAGGCCCTGGTACGACGCGCACTGCCTGATCAAGACAAAGCCCTATGACGGCATTCTTCCCCTGATGGAAGCACTGCGCGCGGCAGGATGCCTGCAGGCCATCATCTCGAACAAGCCGGATACCGCCGTGCAGGAGCTGGCCGAGGCCTTCTTCCCCGGGCTGCTGGAGCTCTCGGTCGGCGAGAGTCCTTCTGTCCGCTGCAAGCCCGCGCCGGATACCGTTCTCGCCGCGGCAGAGAGGATGGGCTTATCCCGGGCCGAGTGCGTCTACATCGGCGACACCGAGGTCGACCTGGAGACCGCCCGCAACGCCAGGATGGACTGCATCGCCGTCACCTGGGGCTTCCGGACCGAGGAACAGCTCCTCGCAGCCGGAGCAAAGCGCATCGCACACTGTCCTGCACAGCTTCAGGAGTTGCTTCTGTCATAGAAAAACGTTGCCGCCTGTTTGGGCGCACAATGCGCCGGCTGCTTTACACCTACGATTATACTCTCAGATATATTGGACAAGCTCCCTGCCGTTGGACGAGCAGAGAGCTTGTGTTTAATTAAGGACCGGGTGTTTGCTGTGACGAGCTTGCAGCTCTCAAAGCAGTATACCTTGCTGCAGCCTCTTCTTCAGCTTTGTCTCGAGTGGCATAGCCGTCAACCTTATCCTTCAGTTCGCCGGAAACCTCTTCCAGTGTTCCATATACTCTGGAAGAATCCACCACAATGTAGAAGAACCTGTGCGGATCACTCTCCTCTACAATATACCATCCATATGGCAGTGTACCGACCCAGATGCAGCCGGATTTGCCAGTAGTCAGATTGGACAGCTTCTCCGTCTCACCCTTCGGTGTGTAAGGTTCCGTACTTGTCCCCTTATAGATTGTGAATGTTTTACTTCTCAAAGGAGCATACGAACTGTCCACCTTACGCAGGATGACCTTGCGGAATCCGCCCACGCCGGTCCAGTAGAGACACCTGCTTGTTCCGATATTATCTCCGGTCTGGCCCGTCAGATAGTCCCCGCCGCAATCCGTATCCACATCGGCTCTTGCATTCCTGAACGCCTTGCAGGTTGCCTCCGAAACCTCACCGGTGAACGAAAGCACAGCAAACTGTTTGAGCATGTAGTAGTGGTTGGGCTCAGTGTTTTTGTCACCCTCCGCCCATACCCAGATAGAGCCTGCCGGATAGTTGTCGGGAAGATTGCCGGTCAGGGTAATGGACGTCAGCGCCTCGCCCTCTTCCGCTGCTCCCGCAAGGTAGATATCCTGCCGCGCCTCGTTATAATCCTGACCTCCGTTCTTGGCGTTCTCAGGCAATGTCGCATCGCTAACGTTGTTGTTGAAGCTCGGATTGCCGGAGAGATAGAGCCTGCTGCCCTTGGCAAGGTAGCTGCCCGCGCCGTTTGCATTTTCGGTTCCGTCTGTACCGCCGCTACTGTTGCCGCTGATCGTACCGCCGGTGAGATAAACCGTTGTTGAAGCTATGGCATTGACCGCGCCGCCATTGCCTTCCACAAAGGAGTTACGCAGCGTCGCGCCATCGGCGATGGTCAGCACGGCTGAGGCCTGTGCGTTGTTGACGATACCGCCGTCGCAGACGATGACGCGATCGTTCTCGCGGTCCTCCCTGTGGCCGTCGCCGTCCATTGTGACGTTCATCAGCGTCAGGTTGGAGTTATTGGTGATCATGCTGCCGGTGCAGCCTTCGCCCCTCGTGATGACGCATACGGTGTTTTCTTCGCCTGTGTACGCATAGCCGTCCGTGTCGGTCCTGGGCGCAGTGGTCAGCATGACGGTTTTGCCTCGGTTCAGCATAACCCCCGCACTGAGTTCATATTCGCCCACCAGCATCTCGATCCTACGCGCAGTAGCTCTGCCGCCACTGCTGTAAGTAAAATCATATGTGCCGGCTTCATTATAAGCCTTAAACCCATCCTCCAGAGTTCCATAGACAGCAGGGCTGCCGTCAATGTAGAGGAGCGTGCCGTTTCTGTCCGTGATCTTGCAGACCACTTCATCCCACTGCGCATAGAGCGTCATGTCGCCTTTGGATGTTGATTGAGCATACTTAACAGCGGGGTTTGCAGAATCCGTACCGCGATAGAAGGTGATGTTATTCTCACGTCCGTACTCGTAGTATCCCTT
>JAILFJ010000082.1 GCA_024697625.1 Oscillospiraceae bacterium | reverse complement strand
GCCAGGGTCTCGATCTCGGTGAAGAGCGCCATGCTCTCCGGCCCGTAGATCGCCCCGAGGCGGGCGCCCATGTTGTCGCCCTTGGAGTTGACCAGGTTCCGGAAGTCCTCCGCCTTCAGAAGTTTGATGGGTCCCATCATGGCGTTGGGATCGGGGGCGAAGAGGACGCCGTCGGTGCCGTAGATCTCCATGCCCGGCAGGCTGGACTTCCACTCGTCATAGGTCAGGTTCAGGTTGCCCACGACGCCGTTGCGGAACTTCAACACGGCGCAGTAGTTGGTGTTGACCTCAACTTCCACGTCCTTATCCCAGATTATGCGCACGTCCCAGCCCCGGTTGGCATAGCAGAAGAGGCTGTCGATGGGGCCCAGCAGGGTGACGAGGGAGGTCAGGAAGTACGGTCCCATGTCCAGAGCGGGGCCGACGCCCTTCTTGTACAGGTAACCGGCATTGGGGTGCCAGAGGTCCGCGCCGGGTCCGACGTAGTTGGCGGTCACGCTGATGACCTTGCCGACAGCGCCCTCATCCAGAAGCTTCCGGACGGTCTGGAACTCCGGGGTCAGGAAGGTGTCGGGGGCGGAGCCGACGAACAGGCCCTGCTGCGCGGCAAACTCCACAATCTCGTTGGCCTGCTCCAGGCTGTCCGCCAGGGGCTTCTCGCAGTAGACGTGCTTGCCGGCCTTCAGGGCGGCCATGGTCAGGCTGTAGTGGGAGGCGGGGTTGGTGAGGATGATGACGATGTCCACTTCGGGATCCGCCAGCATCTCCTCGGTGGTGTAGACCTTGGGTACGTTCCAGCGCGCAGCGGCGGCTTTGGCAGCCTCCACGTTCAGGTCCGCGCAGCCCACGGGGCGCAGGTTTTTGAATACCGGGCCGAGAGTGCCGAAGTAGTGGTCGCAGTAGACGCCGGTGCCGATGACGCCGTAGCCGAGAACTCTTTCTTCCATTTGAGAGGGTTCCTTTCTGTCTTTTGAAGTTCAGTATGTTGTGAGGCTGAAGCTGAACAGCATATGCTGTAATGTGACGCCGTCCTGACAGACGGCGTCACATGCCGAATTTAAGAATATCCGAATGTTCAGGCAGCGTCTTCGAAGTCTTCGATAGTCAGAGAGAGAACATTGCCGGTCTCCAGATACTCGTCTGCAGTCTCCTCGTTGACAAAGAGGGTGTTGGCATTGGTGACGGTGCCGAGAGGCAGCTCGCCGCTGTAGATGCCGGTCACGACGTCGCGGATCTCGTTGCAGGTATCCTGCACACCGCCGGTCAGCACCATGCCGCGGAAGGGAGTGTTCTCATCCTTGATCAGCTTGCCGGTCTCTTCGTTGCCGTTGACACAGAAGATGCCCATCCCGGAGTAGTCGGTCACAGGGGAGCTGAGGCCGGTGAAGTAGTTGTTGATGCCGAGGGCGAGGCCGTTGTGTGCGGAGAGGAAGACCTGGATCTCGGGATTGGTGATGTAGAGGTTCTCGGCTGCGGCCATACCGGTGTCGGTGTTCTCATCCTGCAGCTCGACTTCCTTCGCAAACTTTGCCTTGGTGGAGTACTCCTCGATCTTGATCAGCTCGTCCGCCTGGGTCACGCCGGTCTGGGCGGTGCGGCAGCTGAACACGGCAACGGGGACAGAGTGGTCGTCGGCGTCGGCGAAGGTCTCGTCAATCCAGCGGGCAGCCAGCATGTTGAGCGCGTCGGCGAGCTTGGCATCCTCAGCCAGCATCAGGGCGTCATAGGCCTCGGTGGGCGCGACGAAGGCGACAACCTTGATTCCGGCGGCCTGCGCCTGCTCGATGACGAAGCCCATGGCTTCCGGAGCAACGGACCAGAGCACGATGACGTCAACACCCTTGGCGATGTAGTTCTCCATGGCGTCGATCTGCGAGGTAGGGTTGAACTGGCCGTCGGCATACTCGGCATCCCAGCCGGCCTCGTTCATGGTGGTGACAAAGTTGTCAGCCAGAGCCTGGAAGAAGTCGCCACCGAGACCAAAGGTGACAAATGCGGCAGAGGGCTTTTTGTCTGCGGCGGACGCGGAGACGCCGAGGGCAAAAATCATGGTGAGTACGAGCAGAAGGGAAAGCGCTTTTTTCATGTTGAGTTCCTCCGTTTTTCTGTTTTTTGAGATTCTTGGTTTCGGGATTACTGAGAAAGACTCGGGGGTTACATTTTGCCGGTAAGGGATACGGATTTATCACAGCCGCGGTACAGGCCGCGGATGCTTACAGGTGCGCGTCGTGGATCAGGCCTTCTTGGCGGTCTTGTTGCTGAGATACAGGGAGACCAGCATGATGATGCCCTTGGCGATGTACTGGGGATAAGTGCCGAGGTTGATGAGCTGCATGCCGTTGGACAGGACGCCGAGGACAAAGACCGCTACAATGGCCTTCCACAGCGTACCCTCGCCGCCCTTCAGTGCGACGCCGGAGAGGACGCAGGCGATGATGCCGGTAAACTCGATGCCGGTACCGGTGCTGGAATCGGCGGAACCGGAGCGGGCAGCCAGCAGGATGGCGGAGATGCCCACCAGGATACCGGCACAGGTGAAGACGAGGATCTTGATCTTCGGCACGTTGAGACCGGCAAGCTTTGCGGCCTCGGGATTGTCGCCGACGGCGTAGACCTTGCGGCCGATATGCGTGCGGTTCAGGATGATGCCGACAATGACGATGAGGACCAGCGCAATAACCGCGTTCAGGGGGATCTTTCCGAAGAGCTTGCCCTGTCCGAGATACATGAAGCTGCGGGGCAGGTTGTGGTAGGTCTTGGAGCCGGAGATCAGATAGGAGATGCCCTGGAAGATGGCCATGGTACCCAGGGTGACAATCATCGGCTGGCTGTTCAGCGCGATGGACATGACGCCGTTGAAGCAGCCCAGGGCCACGCAGATGGCGATGCCCATGAGGATGGCGACCGGGACGGAGACGGTACCGTTGGAGAGGAGCTTTGCCACCAGGACCGCTGCCACGGACATCTGATAGCCGATGGAGAGGTCGCAGCCGCCGGACACCATGATCATGAAGACACCGGTGGCGCAGATGGCAATGTGGACGTTCTGAACCAGGATATTGGTCAGATTCAGCGGGGTGAAGAAGCGATCCGACAGAATGCTGAACACCAGCATCAGCAGAAGAAGCAGAATCGGCATGGAGAAGTTGGAGACGATCTGTCCGAAGGATTTCTTAGTCTTGTTTTCCATGATAAACTCCTATCCTTATCCTTTATAGTCCGGACGCGAGTGCGAGCACGCGTTCCTGTGAAAATTCCGGTCTCTCGATGGTTCCGGTCTGCTCTCCTTCGTGGAGCACCACAATACGCTCGGACATGCCCAGCAGCTCTTCCATATCTGAAGAGACCATCAGGATGGACTTTCCTTCTTTGGTGAGGTCAATCATCAGCTGATAGATCTCGTACCGGGCACCGATGTCGATGCCCCGGGTCGGCTCATCAAAGATCAGAATCTCCGGGAGGCTGGCGAGGGACTTGGCGATGACGACCTTCTGCTGGTTGCCGCCGGAGAGCGTCCCTGCGTTAACCCGATAATCGGGAGCCTTGATCCTCATACGCTGCCCGTAATGATCGGCCAGAGCAGCTTCCTTCGACGAACTGATGAAAGGACCGTTGCACAGACTCTTGATGTTCGCAATGGAGATGTTCCAGTAAATCGGCTTCTCCAGGAAACAGCCCTGCCACTTCCGGTCCTCCGGGATCAGACCGATGCCGGCCTTCATGGCGTCGGAGGGGGTGCGGATGGAGAGCGTCTTGCCGTTCATGGTCACGGTGCCCGCCTCGATGCCTGCGGCACCGTACAGCAGGTGCATAAGCTCGGTACGGCCTGCACCGACCAGACCGGCAAAGCCCAGAATCTCACCCTTGTGCAGCTCGAAGCTGATGTTCCGGACCCCGTTGCCGCTGAGGTTGTCGACCTTCAGGACCACTTCCTTCTCCGGAGGATTGTCCTTTACGGGGTAGTTCTCCGAAAGCTCGCGGCCTACCATCAGCTTGATGAGGCCCTGCTTGTCGGTGTCGCTGATGTCGAGGGTGTCGATGTAACGGCCGTCGCGCAGAATGGAGACCCGGTCGCAGATCTCAAACAGCTCATCCAGCCGGTGGGAGATATAGATGATGGTCACGCCCTGCTTTTTGAGCTCGCGAATGACGTCGAAAAGACGCCGCTGCTCCTCCACCGTGATGGAGGCCGTCGGCTCGTCCAGGATCAGGACGCGGGCCTTGCGGAGAATCGCCTTGCAGATCTCCACGATCTGACGGTTCGCCATGGAGAGCTCCCGCACCCAGGTCTTCGGAGAGACGTGACACTGGAACTTCTCCAGCAGCTCCGCGGTTTTCTTATTGCGTTCTGCGTCATTCACAAAGAAGCCTGCATCGCTGCCGTTGCTCATAAACAGATTGTCTGCGACGGACATGGCCTCAAACTGAATCATCTCCTGATACACGACGGAGATCCCCAGCTCCAGGGACTTCTGCGGTGTCAGATGGTCATAGGTGACGCCGTCAAAGACGATCTTTCCTTCATTGGGCTGCACCGCGCCGGAGATGGTCTTGATAAACGTGGATTTTCCCGCTCCGTTTTCGCCGACCAGTGCATGCACTTCTCCCTCCCGGAAGCTGATGGAGACATCGTTGAGCGCAATCACGCCGGGATACTTCTTGGTGATGTTGTGCAGTTCAAGCAATTCCATCGGCATTCACCTCCAAAAATATATTGAAAGAAAAACAGCCTTGCTTTCTTAATGTGTTTTTAGTATATAAAATAATCAAAAAACGCGTAGTGACATATGTCACTTTCTGCAGTAGAAGTTTTTCTCGTCCTTTTGTGCATTTTTGACAAACAACAGAGATCGGACCTGAAAAGAGGGACGGGAATAGAACGGATCAATGACAGAAAAAAGCTGCTCTTCTGTCTCGCAGCCGCTGCGGGAACGACTGATTCAGTATATCCGACGCAGTGACCCTTCCCAGCCGATCAGCAGCATTGCAAAGCTGGCGAAGAGCTTCAATGTCAGCAACCGGCAGCTTCTGCGGGTGATGAAGGAGCTCTGCGGCGAGGGAATCCTGGAACACCGACAGAAAGAAATCTACGGGATCCTGCGGATGCCGGAACAGGAACGAAGGCAAAATCCCGGGCGAGTATATCCATATGCTTAAAATACTGAAAACAGTTGGAAAACGCTCTTGACGTAAGGAAGCACAGGTTGTACGATGTATGCAGCATCGGACAGAGATCTGTCCGACAGATTAAAAATATGAAAACACAGAAAGGATTTGATCAACATGAATGAAATCTCCCGCAGAGATTTCCTGAAGGGCATCGCCGCGGGCGCTGCCGGCATCGGTGCGGCGAGTGTTATCCCCGGCTATCTTGCCCCGGTAGTGGCAGCGGCGGACGGCGCCGCGGAGATCAGCCCGGCCGAGGCCATCGCCGCGTTCGACATGATCCCCCAGGCCTATCTCAATCCGCAGCTCAGCGAAGAGGAGTTCCGTACAGCTGACATGGAGCTCAAGACTCTGTTCTCACCGTTTAAGATCGGCAACGTCGAGCTGAAGCACCGGATGGTGAAGTCCGCCGCCGGCTCCGCGGCTTATCTGGCCGGTATGACCGATGAGCTCCTGGAGTACTATTTCAACCTCGCAAAGGGCGGCGTGGAGCTGATCTTTGTGGAGACGATCGCCTTCCTCGAGGTCCCCGAGAGCGGAGAATACGACGCCGAGACCCTGGCCTATCTTGAGAGGCTGGTCAAGGGCTGCGCGGAATACGGCGCGGTGCTCGGCTATCAGGTCTCCGGCTTCGGCACAGGCGAGAACGAGATGAGCGTCGAGGACATCCACGCCAAGCAGGCCCGGATGATCCAGGTCGCCGAAGGGCTTTACAAGGTCGGCTTCAAGGTCATCGAGTTCAACTGCGCCGGCTTCAACATGCCCGCCCACTTCCTGTCCCGCTTCCACAACACCCGCACGGACGAGTACGGCGGCAAGAGCATCGAGAACCGCGCCCGCTTCGTCACGGAGATTCTGGAGAAGCTGAAAGCAGACTGCCCGGATATGGCAATCCAGTGCCTCATCGACTGCGTCGAGGAGAACGACAACATCGCGAACAATCCGACCATCATGACCCTCGACACCGACGTCACCACCCCGCATACCAAGGTCTTCACCATTGAAGAGGGCATCGCCGCGGCGAAGCTCTTCGAGGCCGCCGGCTGCAGCTCCATGCACCTGCGCATCGGACCGCTCGGCCACCATGTCGCGCAGTTCGCCTCCGACCTTTACTTCATCCTCAACGGCGTGGAGGGCGCCACCGGCTTCGGCACACAGTATGACTTCACCCGCAACTTCCAGGGCGCTGCCATCGGCAACACCAGCGGCTGCGGCATCGCGCTGGACATCGCCGCGAAGTACAAGAAGGAGCTCGGTATCCCGGTCGGCGCCGTCACCTATATGGACCCCGCCCACGCTCCCGACTTCTTCGAGAAAGCGCTGGAGGACGGAAAGATCGACTTCTTCCTGATGAACCGCCCGCTGACCGTCGACATGGAATATGTCAACAAGCTGCGTGAAGGCCGTCGGGACGAGATCGCCCCCTGCACCCGCTGCCTGCACTGCCATTCCGGCTCCAACGAGATGAACGCCATGTTCTGCTACTGCCGTGTCAACGCCCTGACTCAGCGCGTCATGCGCGAGGGCGGCCCGGCCACCTACGAGCTGCCCGCGGCCGAGACGAAGAAAAAGGTCATGGTCGTCGGCGGCGGCCCCGCCGGCATGGAGGCGGCCCGCGTCGCCGCCCTGCGCGGACACGATGTCACGCTGTATGAGAAGAAAGGCATGCTGGGCGGCCTGCTCGACTTTGCCAGCATCGTGAAGGGCCCCCATGAGAACCTGCAGGATCTCAAGAAGTACCTGATCCGTCAGCTCGAGATTGCCGGCGTCACGGTGAAGACAGGCACGGAGGTGACAAAGGAACTGATCGAGTCTGAAGCCCCCGATGCCGTCATCCTCGCCGTCGGCGGTCTGCGTGACACCCTCACGGTGGACGGCGACGTCCCTGTCGTCGAGATGGAGCGCTTCATGTTCGACGAGATGGGCAAAAACGTGATTGTCTACGGCTCCAACGCCCAGGCCTTCGACGCGGCCCTCTGGCTCACGGTCCACAGAAAACACGTAACCATGGTCAGCCCCAGCCCCGCCGACGACTTCGACATCCAGCAGTCCCAGCACGCGAAGCGCATGATGACCACGGCCCTCTACGCGCTGGGCTTCAACTCCTTCCCAGAGGCCTCGATCAAGGGCGTGAAGGACGGTATGGCCACGGTCACCATGGAGACCGGCCTCGACACCATGATCCCCTGCGACGCGATTGTGAACGCAGCCGACATGCTCCCGGACACCTCCCTGCTTGACGGAATCTCCGTCAAGGAGACCTACGCCATCGGCGACTGCGCCTCGCCCTTCAACATCGCGCTCGCGATCCGGGGCGGCAACGACGCCGGCCGCGCCGTATAAAACAACGGTCTGGGCAGGCGAGAGGTTTCCGACATAACACACCTCGGCAGGTATTTGGCCAAACGGCCGAATACCTGCCGGTTATTTCTGAAACGGGATATGTGACGGCAGCTCTGCAAATCTGCTGTTCTCTGTTCACATCCGGAAAAACCTGTGATATAATCCGGTCAGAACTGCCTGACAGAGGCACAGAATCGGAGGAAACAACCACTATGGAACTGATTGAGGCAATGGCGCAGGTCGCGCGGGGCTGCGGGGCGCTGATGACAGAGGCGGATCAGAAGAGGATCGCGGTGCGGGAAAAGTCCAGCTTCCGTGATCTGGTGACAGAATATGACGTGCGGATTCAGAACTACGCGGTTGAGGAACTGAGACGCAGGTATCCGGAGGCCGGATTTATCTGCGAGGAGGCCGACAGCGCTGTACAGGGCAAAGGCGGACTCACATTTGTGATCGATCCGATCGACGGGACGGCCAACTTTGTCCATCATTTCCGGCACAGCTGTACCTCTATTGCCTGTATCTCGGAGGGCAGACCCGTGGCCGCGGCAATCTATAACCCGTTCAGCGACGAGCTCTTCACTGCAACGGCGAATGGCGGGGCGTATCTGAACGGAAGAGAGATCCGGATCAGTGAGGGTAGGCTGTCAGAGTCCCTGGTGCTGTTCGGGACGTCTCCGTACCGTCCGGAGCTGACGGAGGAGACGCTGGCGAGGATCCGGTCTCTGTACGGGCGATGCCTGGACCTCCGCAGGAGCGGCTCGGCGGCGCTGGATCTGTGCTATGTCGCAGCGGGCCGGGCCGGGCTGTATTTCGAACTGAGCCTCTCTCTGTGGGACTATGCCGCCGGAGCCCTGATCGTGAAAGAGGCCGGGGGCGTATGCACTCAGCTCGACGGAACGGCTCCGGTTTTTGACAGGCCGGCGAAATGCTCCTGCATTGCGGGGCCAAGAGCGCTGGTCGAGGCTGAAAGAAATTAAATAAATACAATAGTGTAAACTCATGCCCACCTGGTACAGCTGCCAAGTGGGCTTCTTTGTATGCTGATGTTATAACACAGGAAGCTTAGAACGAGCTTTGAGCCTCCCCCAGGGAAGTCAACTACACAGCTACAAAGGGACGGTTCTATTTTGTGCACTTGCGCTGCTTTGTCAGGATAGGAATGTGGAAAAGCCGTTGAAGCAGAGGGTGTTTTCTGGTATACTGTTGTCTGTGATTTTATAGGCTGAAGGCGAGCCTTGACAAGGAGAAGAACTATGCCAACATTGGACTGGATCGGAAAAAGCAAAGTTGTGAACCATCATTTGGACGTTCCATATCATGTGCTGGTGCGGAAATACAGCTATGACGGAACCGGAAGGCATGAAGAGGACAACGGCAGCGAGAATATGATTATCCACGGGGATAACCTGCTTGCTCTGAAAAGCTTGCTTCCGCAGTATGAAGGCCGCATCAAGTGCATCTATATCGATCCTCCTTACAACACAGGCAACGAAGGCTGGGTATATAACGACAATGTGAACGATCCGCAGATTCGGAAATGGTTGGGAGAAGTCGTGGGGACTGAAGGTGAGGATCTATGTAGGCATGACAAATGGCTGTGCATGATGTATCCCCGGTTGAAGCTGTTACATAGATTGTGTGCACAAGATGGTTGTATAGCAATTAGTATCGGAATCCATGAAATAAACAATCTTGTTGCAGTATGCAAGGAAATGTTTGCAGATAGACAAATAATGCCGGTTACAGTTAAGACTTCAGGGGGTAAACCTTCAGGATCATTCAACGTAACGCACGAGCATATTGTATTCATTCTTCCGATTGGATTCAAAGCAAATCCCTCCAGCCTGTCAGTAAATGAAGAGAGTTCACCGTTTCACAGTATGACATTGGCCTCTTTTTATCAAGAAGAACGACCAAATCAAGCATACCCTATCTACATCAATGATGAGGGGCAAATAGTTTCCTGTGGGAAATCGTTGCAAACGCTGATAGATGAAGAATTGTATGAGGGAGAAAAAAAAGATTATCAGTTTGACTATAACAATGCTCCAGAAGGAACAACAGCAGTATGGCCTGTTTCAAACAAAGGACTCCCATGTGTTTGGAGACAGATTGCAGACAGTACTATGGAGGATTGGGAAAAAGGCTATATAAAAGTTATTCCACAAAAAAGCAAAAAAACAAAGAATAAGTGGTCCATCCAGTTCTTGTCAGATGGAATCAAACAGAAAATAGAAGCAGGAGAATTCAAATGCAGGACTATTTCTGATGACTGCCCTACGATTGAGCTGATAGATTATCATACGTCTGGGGTTAATATTCCAACGATATGGAATGAAAAAGCATTTTATACAACAAAAGGCACAGACCAGATCGAATCTATCTTTGGATCGAAAACGACGTTCACATATGCCAAGCCAATGGAGTTAATTCAGGAAATATTGGGGCGTATAAGTGGTGATGATTCCATCATCCTCGACTCTTTCGCTGGCTCCGGCACCACAGCCCATGCGGTCCTCAACATGAATAAAGCCGATGGTGGCAACCGGAAGTTCATCCTCATCGAGATGATGGACTATGCAGATACCATCACGGCTGAGCGAGTTAAGCGTGTGATCGACGGTTATGGCGAGGGAAAGAAAGCGGTTGAAGGTACAGGCGGCCATTACTCTTATTATGAGCTTGGTCTGCCCGTTTTCAACGGCGAGCTGTTGAATGAAGAGATCGGCGAGGATGAAATCCGGAAGTACGTCTACTACACTGAGACCCGGAAACCATTGGCACCTCGGAAACCAGAAGAACCGGCTTATATGGGAACATATATGGATGTTGCGTACTATTTTCATTACTCGCAGGACGAGCCGACCACACTGGATCGGGACTTTCTGAAAACAATCAAGACCAGGGTGCTTGACTATGTGATCTATGCTGACACCTGCTTGCTCAGTGAGGCCGAATTAGATCGGTATCATATCACTTTTAAGAAGATTCCCCGTGACATCAGCAGGGTTTGAGGAGTTGCCATGAGAAAACTGATTTACCAGGATGAGGTAATCGCTGATATTGATGCTTTCCTGAACGCAGTCAGATTGACCGGAAGCATAACCGGGGGCTGGAGACAGTACTGGTCTGAAAAAGACATTGATAGTGCCGTTCGGTATCAGAACAAAATCAAAAATGTTCCTCACATCTGCACCAAAGTTCCCACCGGTGGTGGAAAGACATACATAGGCTGCAGATCATTGAGCCATGTTTTCTCGCAACTTCTTCCAACAAAGGAAAAACTTGTAATCTGGCTTGTCCCTTCAGATTCCATTCTGATACAGACCGTTAAATCGCTGTCCGATCCAGGACATCCTTACCGCCGTAAGCTGGATGCGGATTTTGCCGGGCGCGTCGGAGTTTACACAAAAGAAATGCTGTTGAATGGGCAGAACTTTTCTCCGGACACAGTGCAGGAGCTTCTGACGATATGCGTGATGAGCTATGCATCTCTGCGTATAGACAGCAAGAAAAAAGATGTCAGAAAAGTATATCAGGAAAATGGCAATCTCCAGCGGTTTGCAGACCATTTCAAGGATAAAGAGGTCCTTCTCGCTGATACTCCTGAGACGGCGTTAATCCAAGTCCTCCGTTATTATGCACCGGTTGTGATTGTCGATGAGAGCCACAATGCCGGATCGATGTTGAGCGCGGAAATGCTCACAAACCTGAATCCATCGTTTATCCTGGAGCTTACGGCAACGCCGCGCAGCACCAGCAATATCATTTCCTATGTTGATGCGCGCAAACTGAAAAAGGAAAATATGATCAAGCTCCCGGTCATCGTGTTTAACAGAAACAGTATTCAGACCGTTATTAAAGATGCAGTGCAGCTCCGGGGCAATATTGAGAAGCAGGCTATTGCGGCTGAATCGATAGGGGGCGACTACATCAGACCGATTGTCCTTTTCCAGGCGCAGCCCAGGATTAACGAGGAAAGCGAGACATTTGATCGGACGAAGCAAATTCTGCTGGATATGGGGATACCGGAGAACCAAATCGGAATCAAAACGTCAAATGTCGACACCATTAGTTCTCTTAACCTGACGAGCCGGAATTGCGAAATCCGGTATATCATCACAGTAAACGCACTAAAAGAGGGCTGGGACTGTCCGTTCGCGTATATTCTTGCGTCACTGGCAAACAAGACATCGAAGGTAGATGTGGAGCAGATCCTTGGGAGGATTCTCCGCCAGCCTCACGCCAAACAGCACAAAGGCTCTCTCCTGAACAGCTCGTATGTTTTCTCCTGCTCGAATGATTTTCATGCTACCGTCGACAGTGTGGTTGCAGGCTTGAACAAATCTGGGTTCAGCCGTAAAGATTGCAGAGTCGCGGAGCCTGAGCCGGAGGGGTCCCTGCCCGGATACGTCTCGATCGGTGAAAAAACAGGCCAATTAGAAATGTCCGGGGTTAAAGATGAATCAACCACAGAAGAAGCTCAAAGCCCGGAGCCTGAGCCGGAGGAAGACGATATTTTCACCGATGTGAATACAGATGACCTCCGCAAAAGCTATGAGGAACAGAATTCTTCAGATGGCACAGCTTACGATGGTTCCCTTGCTGAAATGATCAATACCGCAACCTCCCAGACTAACCAATATAACAAGGAAGTTAACAGCGATGATTCCGGACTTGTTGGAGGAGAACTCGGTGACATGTTGAACCAAAACAGAGTACAGCAACAATTTCGGGAGGAGATGAAGGAGTTTCAGGTTCCTCAGTTTGTCTATGCAGAAGAGCCCTCTTTCGTCAGCTATGATACTGAATATGAGGCTCTGGCCAAAGAACATCTTTCTAAGGAAACGCTGATTTAATCCTGCGTTTACCTATCTTCTATAGTACTGTGCTATACTGTATGCATCCGACGAGAAGGGATGCGATTTGATGAAGAACCAGACCACATTCAGCGATGTTGAATACCAGAATCGGAAG
>JAILFJ010000080.1 GCA_024697625.1 Oscillospiraceae bacterium | reverse complement strand
TGCTTCCGATTCTGGTATTCAACATCGCTGAATGTGGTCTGGTTCTTCATCAAATCGCATCCCTTCTCGTCGGATGCATACAGTATAGCACAGTACTATAGAAGATAGGTAAACGCAGGATTAAATCAGCGTTTCCTTAGTGCCATTCTTGACCTATATGACCGTCGTATTGTCGCCTATGTGGTAGGCGATAGCAATGACAACCCTCTGGTTTTTCAGACCTTTGACCGTGCCGTAAAGAGCAATCCGGATGCACATCCGCTGTTCCATAGTGACAGAGGTTTTCAGTATACCAATCGTATCTTCCATCACAAGCTGGAGAAGGCAGGCATGACGCAGAGTATGTCTCGTGTGGCCAAGTGTATTGATAACGGGCCAATGGAAGGCTTCTGGGGCATCCTGAAGCGAGAACGGTACTACGGCAAACGCTTTACCAGCAAAAAAGAACTGGTCGATATGATTGAGAATTGTATTCGCTACTACAACAACCGTCGCGTTCAGCGCAACCTCGGCGTCCTCACACCGATGGAGAAACACAACCTGTATTTAGCGGCATAAAAACCGCAAATTCCGGTCGGATGCTTTTGCAGCCAACCGGAATCTGCGGTTGCCACAGCGCTGTGATCTTTCTTTTAATTATTTCACTGTCTACTTGACGGGGAGCAGTTCAGTTCACGTGACCGGGAGCTCTCTTTGTCTTTGTCTTACAGATCGAACATACTCATCTGCGGATACCTCTCCGGCAGTTCATATAGAAAACGAAAGCAATCCTCGGGGCTGGAAAGGATCCCGTGGGACCGGCAGATCCCCTGAAGAATCTCCGTAAGCTCCTTCGCTTTCGGGCTCGGCAGCTCATATGCGGTTCCGTACGTCCGGATATATCGATCCTTCATCCCCGGAAAGTGCCGATCGAGCGCCGCATAATAATATTCCCGGTCCCCTTCCCGGAGCGTCAGTCCCATTCCGAAATCAATCACACCCTTTACGCCGACGCGCACGCATTCGTTCAGGATCGCGGTAATGTTTTCCTCCGTATCATTGATGAACGGCAGGATCGGGGTCAGCCAGACGATGGTCGGGATTCCCCTTTTCTGCATTTCTTCCAGTACCTCGATCCGGCGCTTTGTATTGCAGACATTCGGCTCCAGAATCCGGCACAGGTCATCATCATAAGTTGTGAGCGTCATCTGCACAACGCATTTTGCGGAACGGTTTATCTCATCCAGAAGATCAAGATCTCGAAGAATCCGATCCGATTTTGTCTGGATCGCCGTCCCGAAGCCATATTTCAGAATGATCTCCAGGCACTTTCTTGTCAGCCGCAGCTTTTCTTCACAGTGCATATACGGGTCCGACATCGCGCCGGTTCCGATCATGCAGGCTTTTCTCTTTGATTTCAGTGCCTTTTCCAGTATCTCCGGCGCGTTCCGCTTCACTTCGATATCCTCAAACGGATGCGTGAACTGATAGCACCGGCTCCTGCTGTCGCAGTAAACGCAGCCGTGGCTGCAGCCTCGATAGATATTCATTCCGAGCCGGCCGCCGCTTCCGGTCAGTATTCCTTTTGCATCCACAAAATGCATCGTGGCCGATTTCCTTTCTCTGTGATCGTTGCAGCTTTCTGTTATCAGTTCTATAAAAGGGACCGCCTCGCGATGAGACGGTCCCGGTGGGTTTCCTTTGGATCAGAGGGCGTTGGTTTTGGTGACCAGCTTGGAGAGGTCGACGTACTCGGCTTCGGAGTCGATGTTCTCATCGGTCTCCATCTTAAAGTCGCGGTAGGCCTGGAGTCCGGAGCCCGCGGGGATCAGCTTGCCGATGATGACGTTCTCTTTCAGGCCGACCAGCCGGTCTACCTTCCCCTTGATGGCAGCGTCGGTCAGGACACGGGTGGTCTCCTGGAAGGACGCGGCGGAGAGGAAGCTGTCGGTGGCCAGAGAGGCCTTCGTGATGCCCATGAGAAGCTGCGTATAGGTTGCGGGACGGAGAGCGTCGGTGCCGGCTTCGGTGACGGCCTCGGCGACCGGCTCTTCCGCGTCCGCTTCCACGGTGTAGTCGTCAGAGCCAGCGGTGAGCTCCCCTGCCGATCTGCGGGTGCGGGGCGGCGGGGTCACGGTTCTGACCGGAGGCGGGGTCACAAGGCCCAGCTTCGCGTTGGCTTCGCGCACGACCGAGATATCCACGGTGGCGCCGCTGAGGAGGTCGGTGCTGCCCGCGTCCTCTACCCGGACCTTCCGCATCATCTGGCGGACAATGACCTCGATGTGCTTGTCGTTGATGTCGACGCCCTGCTGGCGGTACACCTTCTGGACCTCAGAGGTGATGTAGCTGCGCACGCCCTGACGGCCGAACTCGTCGTCGTTTACGCCACGGATACGAAGCACGTCGTGGGGGTTCAGTGCGCCTGCGGTCAGGGCCTGGCCCCGGTCCACATGGTCGCCGTTATGCACCTGGATGCCCGCACTGTGGGGCACCACGTACACTCTCGTATCCCCTTCCGCCTCGTTGGTGACGGTCAGGGAGTACATGACGCCTTTCTTGGCCTCGTCGATGGTCACCGTGCCGGAGATCTCGGCCAGGACCGCCATCTTCTTCGGCTTGCGCGCCTCGAACAGCTCCTCGACACGGGGAAGACCCTGGGTGATGTCGTCGCCCGCGACGCCGCCGGTATGGAAGGTACGCATCGTGAGCTGGGTGCCCGGCTCGCCGATGGACTGGGCCGCGATGACGCCGACCGCCTCGCCCATGTTCACCGGGCGGCCGATGGCCAGGTTCACGCCGTAGCAGCGGGAGCAGACGCCCGTCCGCGCCTCACAGGTCATGACACTGCGGATGAAGGCCCGTTCGATGCCGTGGGCCTCGAGGATCTGCGCGTCGGAGGCCATCAGCATGTGATCGGTGTCAAACAGGACCTCGCCGGTCTGCGGGTCGGTGATGGGCTTCGCGGGGAAGCGGCCGTTGATGGCCGTGCCGAAATCCTTTACCATCTGACCCCGGTCGTATTCGGCGGACGCCCAGACACCCTCATGGGTACCGCAGTCTTCGGAGCGGATGATCACGTCCTGGCACACGTCCACCATGCGGCGGGTCAGGTAGCCCGAGTCCGCCGTACGCAGGGCCGTATCCGCCATGCCCTTCCGGGCGCCTCTCGTGGAGATGAAGTACTCCAGGACCGACAGGCCTTCGCGGAAGTTGGACTTGATGGGGATCTCGATCGTCTTGCCGGCGGTGTTCGCCATCAGGCCGCGCATGCCCGCCAGCTGACGGATCTGGTTCATGGAGCCGCGGGCGCCCGAGTTGGCCATCATGAAGATGGGGTTGTACTCGTCCAGCGTGCCCTGCAGGGCGTCCGTCACCTTCTTCGTCGTGGCCTCCCACTCGGAGACCACCAGACGGTAGCGCTCGTCCTCGGTGATGAAGCCGCGCTTGAACTGGCGCTCGATGTTCACGACCTCGTGCTCGGTCTCGGTGATAAGGCGGTTCTTCTCGCTGGGGACCGTCATGTCCGCCACTGAGATTGTGATGGCGCCCTTGGTGGAGTATTTATAACCCATGGCCTTGATGCTGTCCAGCACCTCGGCCGAGATGGTGAAGCCGTACTTCTGAATGCAGCGGTCGATGATGTCGCCCAGCTGCTTCTTGCCGACCTGGAAGCTGATCTCGTAGTCGAAGGCGTGCTCCGGGTCGGAGCGGTCCACGTAGCCCAGATCCTGGGGGATCGCCTCGTTGAAGATGATCCGGCCCACGGTGGCGGTGATGAGGCGCTTCGTCTCGACGCCGTCCACGGTCTTGCTGACCCGCAGCCGGATCGGGGCGTGCAGGCCGATCTCACCCTCCTGGTAGGCCATGACCGCCTCGGCAGCGTCACGATAGCTGTGCAGAGGCTGATACGCGGCGGGCCTCGTGTGCTCGGCCGCGGCCTTCCGGTTCAGGCGGTAGATCTCGTCGCCGTCGGCCTCCTCCATGGGATTCAGCCCCGTGTCGCCCGGGTCGGTGACCAGCATGCGCTCGGCGCCCTTCTCCTGGGAGCCGATGCGGACCATGGTCAGGTAGTACGAACCGAGGATCATGTCCTGGGTCGGGACCGTGACCGGGTGGCCGTCCTGGGGGCGCAGCAGGTTGTTCGCCGACAGCATCAGGATCCTCGCCTCCGCCTGCGCCTCCGCGCTCAGCGGCACGTGGATCGCCATCTGGTCACCGTCAAAGTCCGCGTTGTACGCGGTGCAGACCAGCGGGTGCAGCCGCAGCGCGCGGCCCTCCACCAGGATCGGCTCGAAGGCCTGGATGCCCAGGCGGTGCAGCGTCGGCGCGCGGTTCAGCAGAACCGGGTGTTCCTTGATGACGTATTCCAGCGCATCCCAGACCTCGGTCTTCTGTTTGTCCACCATCTTCTTGGCGGACTTGATGTTGTTGGCAACGCCGTCCTCCACCAGCTTCTTCATGACAAAGGGGCGGAAGAGCTCGATCGCCATCTCCTTCGGGACACCGCACTGGTAGATCTTCAGGTCCGGGCCGACCACGATGACGGAACGGCCGGAGTAGTCCACGCGCTTGCCCAGCAGGTTCTGGCGGAAGCGGCCCTGCTTGCCCTTCAGCATGTCCGAGAGCGACTTCAGCGCACGGGAGTTGGCTCCCGTCACGGCCCGGCCGCGGCGGCCGTTGTCGATCAGGGCGTCCACCGCCTCCTGGAGCATCCTCTTCTCGTTGCGTACGATGATGTCCGGAGCCCGCAGCTGCATCAGGCGCTTGAGCCGGTTGTTGCGGTTGATGACACGGCGGTACAGGTCGTTCAGGTCCGACGTGGCGAAGCGCCCGCCGTCCAGCTGGACCATGGGGCGGATCTCGGGCGGGATCACCGGGAGGATCGTCATGACCATCCACTCCGGCCGGTTCCCGCTCTGCCGGAAGGCCTCCACCACCTCCAGGCGCTTGACCAGCTTGGCCTTCTTCTGCCCGGAGGACTTCGCCAGCTCCTCGCGCAGCTCCGTCGCCAGGGCGTCGCAGTCGATCTGGGCCAGCAGCTTCTGGATCGCCTCCGCGCCGATGCCGGCCTCGAAGTCGTCCTCGTACTTCTCACGCATCTCGCGGTACTCGCGCTCGGACAGGATCTGCCCCTTCTCAAGCGGAGTGAAGCCCGGGTCGATGACGATGTAGCTTGCGAAGTACAGCACCTTCTCCAGCAGCCGCGGCGTCAGGTCCAGCATCAGGCCGATCCGGCTCGGGATCCCCTTGAAGTACCAGATGTGGCTCACGGGGCTCGCCAGCTCGATGTGGCCCATCCGCTCGCGCCGTACCTTGCTCTTGGTCACCTCGACGCCGCAGCGGTCGCAGATCTTGCCCTTGTAGCGGATCTTCTTGTACTTGCCGCAGTGGCACTCCCAGTCCTTCGTCGGTCCGAAGATCCGCTCGCAGAACAGGCCGTCCCGCTCCGGCTTCAGGGTGCGGTAGTTGATGGTCTCGGGCTTCTTGACCTCGCCGTGGGACCATTCCAGGATCTTTTCGGGAGAGGCGATGCCGATCTGGATCGCGTCAAAAGCTGTATAGCTCATTGCTCATCCTCCTCTGTCTCTGTGTCTGCGCCGTAGTCGCCGAAGGGGTTCAGGTCCGCGCCCAGCTCGTCCGCCGGCACGTCATCGATGCTGAAGCCCTCCTCCGCAAACTCCTCGTCCGCGGGCTGGTACATCTCCTCACGGACCTCCTCGGAGGGTACGTAGTCGTCGTCATCCTCGTCACGGAGCTCGATCTCGGCTCCCTGGTCGTCCAGCACCCGCACGTCCAGGCACAGGCTCTGAAGCTCCTTGATCAGGACCTTGAAGCTCTCCGGCACACCGGGCTGCGGGATGTTGTTCCCCTTTACGATGGCCTCGTAGGTCTTCACACGGCCCGTCACGTCGTCCGACTTCACCGTCAGAATCTCCTGCAGCGTGTACGCCGCGCCGTAGGCCTCCAGGGCCCAGACCTCCATCTCGCCGAAGCGCTGGCCGCCGAACTGCGCCTTGCCGCCCAGCGGCTGCTGCGTCACAAGGCTGTACGGGCCTGTTGAGCGGGCGTGGATCTTGTCGTCCACCAGATGGTGCAGCTTCAGGAAGTACACCCAGCCAACCGTGACGTCGTTGTCAAACTTCTCACCGGTCCGGCCGTCGTACATGACGCTCTTGCCGTCCTCCCGCAGGCCCGCTTCCTTCAGCGTCTCGCGGATGGTCAGCTCGTTGGCGCCGTTGAACACCGGCGTCGCGACCTTCCAGCCCAGCGCCTGCGCAGCGTAGCCAAGGTGCACCTCGAGGACCTGTCCGATATTCATACGCGACGGGACGCCCAGCGGATTCAGCACGATATCCAGCGGCGTGCCGTCAGGCAGATAGGGCATGTCTTCCTTCGGGAGAATCCGGGAGACGACGCCCTTGTTGCCGTGGCGTCCGGCCATCTTGTCGCCCACGGAGATCTTGCGCTTCTGGGCGATGTAGACACGGACAACCTGGTTGACGCCCGGGCTCATCTCGTCCCCGGCATCCCGGGTGAAGACCTTCACGTCCACGATGATGCCGCTCTCGCCGTGGGGGACCTTGAGGCTGGTATCGCGGACCTCGCGGGCCTTCTCACCGAAGATGGCGCGCAGAAGCCGCTCCTCCGCGGTGAGGTCGGTCTCGCCCTTCGGCGTCACCTTGCCCACCAGGATATCGCCCGCGGTAACCTCGGCGCCCACCATGATGATGCCGCGCTCGTCCAGATACTTCAGGGCCTCGTCGCCCACGCCCGGGATGTCCCTCGTGATCTCCTCGGGACCCAGCTTGGTGTCGCGGGCGTCACACTCATACTCCTCCACATGGATGGAGGTGAAGACGTCTTCCATGACCAGGCGCTCGTTGAGCAGGATGGCGTCCTCGTAGTTATAGCCCTCCCAGTTCATGTATCCGACCAGGATGTTCTTGCCGAGAGAGATCTCGCCCTGGGAGGTGCTGGGGCCGTCTGCCAGCACGTCGCCGGCTGCGACCCGGTCACCCACCGAGACGATGGGCTTCTGGTTGATGCAGGTGCCCTGGTTGGAGCGGGAGAACTTGATGAGCTTGTAGCTCTTCGTCTCGCCGGAATCGTAGCGCACATCGATGTGGGTCGCATCTACGCGGGTGATCTGACCGTCACCCTCCGCCAGGAGGCAGATGCCCGAGTCGATGGCGCACTTGTGCTCGATGCCCGTGGCCACAATCGGGGCCTGGGTCGTCATGAGCGGCACCGCCTGGCGCTGCATGTTGGCGCCCATCAGGGCGCGGTTGGCGTCGTCGTTCTCCAGGAAGGGAATCATCGCGGTGGCGATGGAGACCATCATCTTGGGGCTGACGTCGATGTAGTCGACCTCTTCGCGGTTGACCTCGATGGTATCGTTGCGGTGACGGCAGGTGATACGCTTATTGCGGAGGCAGCCGTTCTCGTCCACGGGCTCGGAGGCCTGGGCCACGATGTACTGGTCCTCCACGTCGGCGGTCATGTAGGTGATGTCGTCCGTCAGACGGCAGGTTCCCTTCTCCACACGCCGGAAGGGCGCCACCAGGAAGCCGTACTCATTGGCCCGCGCGTAGGACGCCAGGTAGTTGATCAGGCCGATGTTCGGTCCTTCAGGAGTCTCAATCGGGCAGAGACGGCCGTAATGGCTGTAGTGCACGTCACGCACATCGAAGCTGGCTCTCTCGCGGGAGAGACCGCCCGGGCCCAGGGCCGACATGCGGCGCTTGTGTGTGAGCTCAGACAGGGGGTTTGTCTGATCCATGAACTGGCTCAGCGGGGAGGAACCGAAGAACTCCTTGATCGCCGCCGTCACCGGCCGGATGTTGATGAGGCTCTGCGGGGTCACGATGTCCAGGTCCTGCAGCGTCATGCGCTCACGGATAACCCTCTCCATACGGGAGAAGCCAATGCGGAACTGATTCTGCAGAAGCTCGCCCACGCAGCGGACGCGCCGGTTGCCCAGGTGGTCAATGTCGTCGGGCTCGCCAAGGCCGCGGGCCAGGCAGTTGAGGTAGTTGACCGAGGCAAAGATATCGTCGGCGATGATGTGGCGCGGAACGAGCTCTTCCCGATGCTCGCGGATCGCGTCCTTCAGCGCCTCGCCCTCATACTGCTCCATAAGAGCCTGGAGAACGAGGTAGCGGACCTTCTCCTTGATGCCGAGCTCCTGCGGATCCAGATCGACAAAGTGCTTCAGATCCACCATGCCGTTGGTGAAGATGCGGGTGACCTTGCCGTCCACCAGCAGGTCCATCGACACCACGCCGGCATCGTCCAGTGCTCTAGCCTTCTCGCGGGAGAGCACCTCGCCCGGCTCGGCCAGCACTTCGCCCGTGGCGGGGTCGACAACCATGCCGGCCAGCTCGTGGCCGACAATCCGCGGATAGAGGGAGAGCTTCTTGTTGAACTTGTAGCGGCCGACATTGGAGAGCTCATAGCGCCGGTGGTCATAGAAGAGCCCTTCCAGCAGCTGCTCCGCCGACTCCACCGTGGGGGGATCGCCCGGGCGCAGCTTGCGGTAGATCTCGATCAGGCACTCGTCGCGGTCTTTTGCCGTGTCCTTGTCGATCGTCGCGATCATCCGCTCGTCCTCGCCGAAGATCTCCTTCAGGCGCTCGTTGGTCACCGCACCGGCGGTCTTCTCCTTCACACAGGTGAGCCAGGTGGCGGGCTTGGTCTCGTCATAGGCGCCCATCGCCCGCAGGAACCAGGTGATGGGGAGCTTGCGGTTCTTGTCGATCCGGACGTTGAACATGTCGTTGCCGTCTGTCTCATACTCCAGCCACGCGCCGTGATAGGGAATCACCGTGGAGGTATAGACATTCAGCATGGACTTGTCCACATCCTTGCCGAAGTAGACGCCCGGCGAACGGACGATCTGAGAGACGACGACGCGCTCGGCTCCGTTGATGATAAAGGTACCGCCCTCTGTCATCACGGGGAAGTCGCCCATAAAGAGCTCCTGCTCCTTGATCTCGTCCGTCTCCTTGTTCCGCAGACGCACGCGGACCTTCAGGGGCCTCGCATAGGTGGCGTCGCGGGCTTTGCATTCCTCTTCGGAGTACTTCGGAGCGTCGTTCATCGAATAGTCAATGAAGCTCAGCTCCAGATTGCCTGTGTAGTCGGTCACCGCATCCACATCGCGGAAGACCTCCTTCAGGCCGGTCTCCAGAAACCACTTGTAGGAGCTTTTCTGAATCTCCAGAAGATTGGGCATGTCCATGATCTCCGGAGTACGGGCAAAGCTCTTTCGCAGGGTCTTCCCGTAAAGAACATCCGTTGGCATTGGCAAACTCTCCTTGTCAGAACGCCCGGGTGCGTTGTCATAACTACTACTCCGAACGTTGATTTTGCTTTCCGCTCATGCTATACTTAACTGGTTAGTGGAGCAGAGAGTATTCTACTCCTGCATAAAAAGCAAGGTATTATATCATCTACGCTTGACTGGTGTCAAGCTTTTTTTGTTTTATTTTATTAAAGAGGGCAGAATATGTTTTCGGTTTTCTTTTCCGGGTTCCCTGATTTCCTGCACAGTGCGGATTTCGGCACCGTTGCGGGCGTCCTTGTCGCCGAGGGTCTGCTGGGTCTCCTGCTGCTGCGCTCCGCCGGCGTTCTGAGAAGCTGGCTCTCTGTGGCCGTCAGCACGCTGCTGATGCTCGCGGCCCTTGCGCTGCGGGCGGGAGTGTTTCAGTACGAGACGCTGGACTATCAGGACTTTCTGTCGCACTGGGTCGATGTATTCCGCGACTACGGCGGCTTTCAGGCGCTGAACCTCCCCATCGGAAACTACAACATCCCCTATCTGTACTTCATGGCGCTCTTCTCCCAGCTTCCGCTCCGGGACCTCTATCTCATCAAGCTGCTCAGCACCCTCTCGGATCTTCTGCTGGCCTGGGCTGCCATGCTGCTCTGCCGCCGGTTCACTTCGGGCAGCACGCGGCCTCTCTGCTGCTTTTTCACGGTGCTGTTTCTGCCCACGGTCTGGCTCAACAGCGCCGTCTGGGGGCAGTGCGACAGTCTCTATGCCGCGCCGCTCCTGCTCGGGATCTTCTGTGCTCTGGACGACCGGCCCTGGTGCTCGGTGATCCTGGCCGCCGTGGCCTTTGCCTTCAAGCTCCAGGCCGTCTTCCTGCTCCCGGTGTACGCGGTCTTTCTGATGACGGGAAAGCTCCGGTGGAAACACATCCTGGCCTTCCCTCTGAGTTATCTGGCCCTGGTCCTCCCTGCCGTGCTCTTCGGCCGGCCCTTCTGGGAGACCGTGACACTCTATTTCAGCCAGACCGGCAGCATCGGCAGCGGGCTGAACTACAACTCTCCCTCGGTCTTTGCGGTGTTCACGGAGATTCAGGACGAAGAGAGGGCCGCCGCTGTCGCGATCGTTCTGGCTTTTGTCTTTATGCTGAACCTTCTCGCCGTCGCCTGGGCCAGGCGCAGGCAGATGAATGACAGAGCCCTGCTGTCCTTCTCGCTCCTGCTGGCAATAGGGATTCCGTTCCTGCTCCCCCACATGCACGAGCGCTACTTCTACTGCGCGGACATCCTCGCTGTGGTCCTCGCCTTCTCCGTTCCGCTGTACGCGGCCTGCGCGCTGCTCGTGCAGTGGGCATCCCTGCTCGGCTATCACGCCTACCTGAAGCAGCGCTATCTGCTGCTGATGAACCACGGTGCCACAGCGCTGATTGCAGCCTTTGCGCTGACGCTGGTCTGCTTCCTGCAGTCGGTCCGGGAGACCGGTTCACGAAGGAAGCGCGGAAGTCAGCAGAGCCCGCAGCGGGACCGCAGGCGGCCCGTGTCAGGATTCGCTCTCCTGTTTCCGGTCCTCTTCGTCATGCTCTGCCGCCTTCCGCTACAGCCTCCCGCATTTGCCGAGTCTGTGGACGCCCCCATTTCCGTCTCTGAGGAGCCTGCGGCGGCAGATCCCGGTGCGGAGACTCCCGGCCCCGATGTCACTGCCCCGGAGAGCGGCGCTGAAGACAGCACATCCGGAGTGACAGCC
The DNA here is from genome assembly GCA_024697625.1 of Oscillospiraceae bacterium. GTDB lineage: Bacteria > Bacillota > Clostridia > Oscillospirales > Oscillospiraceae > Limivicinus. The sequence goes on along the minus strand of JAILFJ010000080.1, from coordinate 7,726 downwards.
GCCGAAGCATCGGACACCACCGATGCTCTGCCTGAAATAGAGGTCGTCATCCCGCAGGGCGCTGCCCGCAGCGCAAGGAAGGGCGACATCGTCATCACCGAGATCATGGTTAAAAACCGCACGACCGTCCAGGATGAGGACGGGGATTTTCCGGACTGGGTAGAGCTTCTGAACGCCAGCGGCGAGGACATCGTCCTGGAGGGCTGGAGCATCAGCGACCGGGACCGGAAAGCCGGGCTGGTGTTTCCCGCCTTTCTGTTTCCCGCAGACAGCCGCTGCGTCATCTTCTGCTCCGGAAAAGACCGGCCCATGACGCTCCACACCCCCTTCTCTCTGTCGGCGGGTGAGACGGTGCTGCTGAAGGACCCGGCCGGCAACGTCATCTCGGAAGCCGAGTGTGCGGATCTGGCCTTTGACCGCAGCTACGCGCTCCGCGGGGACGGCCGCTGGAAGGAGTGCCTCTACCCGACACCGGGCCGGCCGAACACCAGTGATGCCTACGACGCGTGGCAGGATGAGTGGGAGCTGAATTCCCCGCTGCTGCTCAACGAGGCCTGTGTCTCGGACGTCGGCAACCGCTTCCCGGACTACGGCGGCAGCGACTGGGTCGAGCTGAAAAACAACAGCAACTCCCAGATCAGTCTGGTCGGATGGTATCTCTCCGACGACCCGGACGACTACATGAAGTATCCCCTTCCCTCCTCCGTTCTGGAGCCCGGCCAGCTCACCGTCGTGCGCTGCGACAACATCGGCCTTTCTCTGGGAGACGACAACGAATCCCTCTTTCTCAGTCACAAAGACTACGGCCTCTGCGACCGGCTGTCGCTCCGGGATATCCCCACAGGCGGCAGCTACGGCAGGCTGCGCAAGCGCAACGGCTCGTACTTCTTTGCCGACGCCAGTCCCGGACAGGAAAACATCGGCGGCTACCGCCGTGTCTCCGCGATGCCGGAAGCCATCACCCCGGACGGGGTCTTCGACGGGTCGGAGCAGGTCACGGTCGAGCTGCAGGCTGAAGGAAGCATCTACTACACCACGGACTCCACCGTGCCGACCACGCACTCTGCCCGCTGGTCCGGTTCTGTCCAGATGAACAGAACCGGCATTCTTCGGGCGATTGCCTGTGAGCAGAACGCCCTACCCAGCCGTCCCCTCACCCTCAGTTACTTCATACGGGAGGGACATTCCCTGCCGGTTCTGAGTCTTGTCTCCGACAACAAGGACGGCTTCTGGCGCATGTACTCCACCGCTGTGAAAGACCGCGAATACAGCGGCAACCTCGCCTTCTACTCGGAGGATGCACAGTTCTCGCTCCCCTGCGGCATCAGCATGCACGGCGAGACCAGCCTGGCTCTTCCCAAAAAGGGAATGAGTGTGCGCTTCCGCGGCGCCTACGGGGCCGAGAGTCTGGAATGTGATCTGTTCGGCGGAGGTGTGACCAGCTTCACCAACCTGCTGATCCGGGCCGGGCAGGATCAGAGCGACGCCATCATCCGAAACGAACTCTGCGAAAACCTCGCGCTCTCCGTCTCCGACAACATCATCGGCTCACGGAGCCGCTACTGCGTGCTGTACATCGACGGAGAATACCGGGGAATCTACGCTCTGTCCGAGAAGCTGAACGAACAGCACTACGCAAACATCGCCGGCGTCAGCAAGAAAAGCGTCACTATTATCAATGCGGAAGCGCCGCTGGACAGCGACCTGTATCTGGATGTCTTCAAATACTGCGAAACACACGACATGTCCGACCGCAAAAACTATGAGCATTTTCTCTCGCTGATGGATGTGGACAGCCTGATCGACTGGGTGTTTCTGGAGGGCTACTTCGGCAATGCCGATCTGACCTTCGGCAACCTGCGGTACTGCCGTTCGTCTGAGAATGACGGAAAGTGGCGCTTCATGTTCTATGACCTGGACGCGACGCTCCGGGACGCCACCCGGAACCATAGGATCCTGCTGCGCCGCAACAGCGTCCAGTGCATGCAGATCAGCTATCTGATGTCCGACCTGATCAAGAACGCGGAGTTCCGGGACCGTTTCCTCAGCCGCTCGGCAGAGCTGATCGACGCGCTCTCCAACAACGTCGTTTTCCGCGAGATCGACCGTCTGACGGAGCAGGTCCGTCCTGAGGTCGCCCGGGACACGAAGTATTCCAACCGCAGCGTCGAATCATGGGAGAAGAGCATCCAGACGCTTAAGAACTTCCTCATCTCCTACGACTGGCCTCAGCACAACGTGGACGCCATCTGCTCACAGCTTTATGTGGACGCCGGGGAGCGCGCGAAATATTTCTCTTGACAAATCCTTTTTTTGGATTATAATAGGTGAGCTTCCCGGGGTGTAGCGCAGCTGGTAGCGCGCTTGGTTCGGGACCAAGAGGCCCGGAGTTCAAATCTCCGCACTCCGACCAGCAAAACAGCTCGGAATCTTTGGTTTCGAGCTGTTTTTGTTGTTTTTATAGTCAGTACCCTTGACCACCATTCCACTTGTCAACAGTTTGTCCTGCTTGGAACATAATGAACATCCAATACATCTGCTTAAAAAAGGACGCCGGGTTGTAATCCTAGCGTCCTTTTCAGCATAGCTGACTGTTCCAGTATTGAGCATTACAGATTCTCAAGAGCATTAGAAATCTTCATTCCCCGACAGAATAGCGCGGAAAACATCTAAAGGGCTAAAATCGTTGAGCACAAAGTGTGAACAGTAGAGGAACAGCCAATCATAAGGGTTTCCGTAGTACAGGGGACTAAAGCCACACTTGTACAGAGTGTTATTCATCTCCTCCTGGAATGTTTCCTCATTCCAGGAGGAATGTATTTTTAGAGAATATTGAACCCAAAACCAGTAGAAAAACAGAAAGATTATGTTTTTTCTCAGAATAAAGGAACTGTCTGGATGCGAAATCGTATTGGCACCGGGAAACTGAGTTGAAATCTCTTTACGGGAAAAAACCTCTCTCGCTCTTTTAATTTCAGGAACCCGGCTTGTTTTTTTGATCTCTCCTGCTCCGTTAACAGCCATATCGAGGACAAAGTCCACCGAATGCAAATTCCGCCCTTCAGAGCCTTTTCCATCAAACAAATTGATGTAGCATAAATACTCTTTTTCCGCCAACCCTTCATGAAGATCAGAGCCTTGTAGTTCACGCAGGAGCCTTTCTTGTTCTCTCAGCGCGGTTTCGTTTTTTCTCGTAAAACTGAGATAATGATCAGCGACAAAACTCAAAAGCTCAGCGTCATCACCGACAGTCTGACCTTTGCCCCAAAGCAATACCGTGTCTGCCGTGGAAGCGGAATCATAACCGGAGGAGAGCAATTGTTCCGCTTTAGAGGCAAGGTCCTTCGCTTCCGAATACGGTTTTCCATGAAAGATGCAATAGAAATAGACAAACTCTCTCACGTTCCTGTAGTTAAAGGCTTTATCCAGGAACACCCGGCGAAAAAAATCCTCAGTTTTTATTATGTTCAGGCTGAGAGCGAAAGCGATCTGGAACATGGCTTCCCGGCCCGCATCTCCCCATTTGGGTCCGTCGCTGCCTTCAGGAGCCCCGCTGACATTCAGCCAGTTCTTCAGTGTATTTCTGTTGGGATTGGACCCCGCTGCTTTCATCCTGTTGTATAGGAAAAGATATGCCTCATCCGGCGATAACTCTTCCCCCTTATATTGGGATAGATAACGGAGAAGCCGCCCAGAAAAGGGCTCAAAAAAATCATCCGAATTGATCTTGTCCAGAAGCACAGAATAATCGCCCTCAATGTCATAACCTTCAGCAGCTTCATTGAGCATATTCTGATACATATCCTGCGTGTAGGAACCCATATCCAAATCATTCATCTGACACACCCCGAATAATAAATAGCTGTTTCCAATCCTGCCAAAACAGTATATAATCAAACAAGATACAGTGTCAACGAAAAATACAAACTCCCGACAGAGCGTGTGACAATGCGGACAATTCTTAAAACAGGAGGCCGCACATGAGAAACCCGCTGAAAAGCAATCAGAAAATCAAACTGGTCAGTGTCGCTGATGAGACAGCAGCAAGAGAGCTTGTTATAAGCAACCTCCTCGGTATAGGCGCTAACATCATCGCGTATGAGGCAACGGACAGATCCGGTCAGATCCGCTTTATTCTGAAAGAGTGCTACCCGGAAGCCGGCGCCGATCGCCAGCCTGACGGGACAATCAACTGGAAGACCCCTGCGTATGAAAATGCAGCCAAAAGCCGGATGCGAAAGGCATACAACACCCAGCTGAAGCTCCAGAATGAAACTGAGACAGAAAACACGAACACCCACCTCGTAGATATCATATACGAGGCAAATAACACCCTGTATACAATCACGGAACACAAAAATGCGGTTACATATAACAAAGCAGAGGACAGGAATCTGCAGGAGACGCTGATCACAGCAAGATCTATCGCCAGAGCAGTCAAGGCGTATCATGACAGTGGATATCTGCACCTGGATATCAAACCGCAGAATGTCATGATCTTACCCGAAACCAGGGATTTGGTCATCCTCCTTGACTTTGACAGCGTCACCAGGATGGACAAGTTGGCGGATGCTGCGCTCTCCTACTCCCCTAATTATGCCGCGCCGGAGCAGCTTCAGGGACGGGTAAGCAGGATTTGTCCGGCCACGGATGTCTATGCCATCGGAGCAATTGTCTACAACCATATTTTCGGACGGTTGCCGGATCTTGAGGATCAGAGCATATTCAGTGCCTGGGACTATTCGAATAATGCTCTGTTTACAAAGCTCAGCATGAAGATCAGAACGCTCACGACCGAATTTCTCAGGAAGGCACTCTCCGCGTCTGTGAAAAACCGATATCAGACGATGGACGAGGTCATCGCAGCGCTAGATGTCATGGTCAAGGAAAGTGATCCTGATAAGAGATTCATCCTTGACGCGCCGCCCATCTGCTCCAACATCTTTGTCGGAAGAGACGCGGAGCTGGTGCAAATCCATGAGATGCTTCAGGGAAACAATCCTGTCTTCATCACAGGTATGAAAGGCATAGGCAAAACAGAGTTAGTGAAGAATTATGCCAGGAAATACAGAAAAGAATATGATGTCATCCGCTTTGTTGAGTATAACGGTTCCTTGGCAGAGCTCATTACTTCCGGAGAGTTGGTTGCCATTGCGAACAATACTGACGAGACGATCACAATCAACTCTTTTGCCAGTCTCGTTGATGATCGCACCCTGCTGATCATCGACAACTACCGTATTTTGGATGGAAGTCCGTCAGATGGAAAACTCTTTGACAAGCTCGCTTCTCTGAAATGCAAATTGCTGGTTACAACCTATGAAAATGCTCAGGACTTGTATACGACGTCCGAATGGATAGAGCTTGGAAAATTAAACGCCGCAGAGCAATTCAGCCTATTTGAAAAAGAATATGGGGCATCTCTGTCTGATCGTAATTCGAAGCTTGCAGAACAAATTCTTAAAGAGATCAAAGGCTTTACTCTTCTGATTCCGCTCATTGCTAAACTGCTGAAAAGCAGCAGACACAGCTTTGATGATGTGTACCAGAACATTTCCGACGCGGGAACAGCAGACATTGCCGGAAAAGTCCTGCACAATAAAGATTCCAGAATCATAAAGGGGACGATCGGCGCAATTGTCAGTACTGTGCTAGATTTGTCTGAGCTTCCAGAGGACGAACGCCATGTACTGGACTGTCTGGCTGCTTTGAAGGGTGTCCGCATCAGGCGGGAGAAACTGCTCGACTGGATTGGAAATGAGTATGACGATTCTATCTCTGCTCTGGTACGCAACCATTGGATCAATTCAGAAGGCGCAGGCAAAAACACACTCCTTGCCATGCATGATATAATCAGAGATGTCATAAGGCAAAGCAAATCATGGGAATATGATACTGAATGGATTCAGAACCCTGTTGATGAGTATCTTGAGCAGAAAAAGAAAAATAAGTCTCATACAGGAAAACCATATCATCCATACAGTTACCCACCCTTCTATGGTGGAAAAGGCATCAACTCATATAAGACCATTAATGCCTTCGCTTACGTAGAGTGGGAACCAATCGAAACGTGGGAACCAATTGAGCCTCCAAAAGGAAGTATGCTGAAACTGGTCATCACGCTTTTGCTTGCCATTGACCCTCAACAAGAACCTGAGCGACTGATAAGGAACCTGTTTTCCATCATCAAGTGGGATTTAGGCGAAGCTTGTTACTGTTCTTCAGCTTGCGATGACATGCTTAAACTGATTGAGACATCAGAGACATACAGTTCTTTGGCTCTTAATTATCGACTCGACCTACACATTTTGCGTCTGTATTTTGCTCTCAAAGCACTTTGCGATTGCGACCTGGTTGCCCCAAGAAATGAATCCGAAGTTCTGATTATTTGGCGGGAAGCCAAAAGTCATGCAGAACTTGCCCTTGATATTATCAACCGTCACGCCAGTCGTGAGACGGCGTTTAATATAGCAGAGGGCATTTTGATAGGTGCATTATTTACGGCTGGCTTCTCACTCGGTATCCATCTGTTTACAACACAATATCCTGAATACTCTACCACAGCTCTTGATGAGTATACTGCTTTTGTTAATCAACTTGCTCAGCATTTAAAAGAAAACTATCCCGATCTTATACCTAATGATCCTGAGAAGTATGCCTACCCCTTTGACAGTTGTCTCAGTTATTTCAACCGCTGCATGAATCCTGACTGTGAAAAGCAGATTCATGAAGAATACGAGGAAGCACAATTCCTGTTGAGTAAAGCAGAAGAGGAATACGAGGAAGCAGAAGCTAAAGCCTATGCAGAGTATTGTCGCAGCTCAATTGTGGATGAATATGGTCTCGAGGGTTTGGAATGGGAAGACAGAATTAATAAGCTTCTCTACGATGTTCAGGAACTTGTCGAGCAGTGTAAGCAGTTAGGTTACCTTGAGGTTGAACCTCCCGCGGATCATCCAGAAGCTAATGCTGCACAACTGACTGATAAAGACACCTTGCAGAATGCTAAAGAATTACTCATACATGCAAAAGAAAAAATAGATGAAGTTGTGAATCTTAATAGTGAAATTGACGAAAAATACGCTCATCATTCAGGTGCACCTTTCCACGACGTCAGGAGTTGGCAGCACCAATGGTCGGCATCTGCCTGCATACATGCAAGTTGCTCTGGGGATCTTGTCGCTGCTAAACAGTTTTATGAAGAATACCTGCAAACGGATACTTTGGGGTTTGGATTTGATTTTGGAGGCTTTGGTTGCCCGAATCTGAACATGTACAATACGCTGAAGCATTTAGGATTTACCGAAATGTGTGCGGAAATCCTGCGGATCAATATTCAGAATCTGGAAAATGATATCATAGCTCGTTCTGAAAGGGAATACAGCCCAGAAGAAGAATGGCTTAAACCCAAGCTAAGGGAACTCTTACATGCTGCAAGCACAATGCTGGAATACTCCGAACTCCTAGGCGATGAAAACTTAATTGCAAAATACAATGCAATGGTTGAGAAATACAATGCAATGAAAGAAGAATTGGAAGGCCCTGATTTTGTATTTGAAGAATAACTTCATCTCATTTAAAGGCGTTGTCTCAAAATAGCAAAACACGCTATTGAGAGGCAGCGCCTCTTTCAATTGGCGTAGATTGTGGAGAACGAGGCTTTACGAAGCACAATTGCCGCCGAAAATGTGAAAAACCATCCAGAGAGTACCACAAAATAGCGGCG
>JAILFJ010000177.1 GCA_024697625.1 Oscillospiraceae bacterium | reverse complement strand
CAATGTTTATGAGACTGGTAAAAAGATCACTGATGAAGAAAAGGAAAGCATAAACATCGAGTTTTTAGAACCCTTTACCCAATGGAATTACATCATCCGCCCAGTTCAAAATGGCACGTTTGTTTCGTGACAGACCCTAATTTGATATACTGTTATAGGTTTTTACTGAGTTCACAGTCCAGAATAAAGAAAGCTTGGGAGGAAAAACTATGAGAAGATTACTTTCATTTGTTCTGGTGTTTGCGATGGCTTTATGTTTGATTCCCGCTCCTTGTGGTCATGCTGCGGGCAATTTGCCGGAGGCTGGCTCTCTGGTGGATATAAACGGTTTCTGTGTGTCTCATAAAAAACTGTTTCAGAGTATCGAACGTCTTCTCACGGACCCTGAGTCACCTATGCGCTACAGAGGTGGAGCAAAAGTAGATTTTCAATATCCAGCATCAACCGATCCTCAGTATGAAGAGTGTAATATCACGATTGGGCCAAATTTATTTAATATATCGGCTCTTTATGAACATGATTCTAAAACCGACGACAGTTTTGAGCTGTTCCTGATAACGGCATTCCCTGACGGAGCGGGTGGTATAGATGTTATGCAGCAGTGAACAGGACAACAACAGATCCAATGGGCAGGGCCTAATTTACAGTATGCAAGGAGATGGTACAGATGTTTATCCTGGTCCCGTTATGTATCGTTTTGGCCGCCGTTTTTCTGTGGACAGAACAGCAGGAGAAGTATGTTCCCGCAGCCGTCTTAAAAGGGCTTGCATCGCTCTGCTTTGTAATCCTGGGCATGTTGTCAGGTCCGGGGACGCACATGGCCAGACTGATCATTACCGGCCTGATACTCGGCTGTGTGGCTGATGTCATGCTGAATCTCCGCTGGGTCTTCAAGGAAAAAGGCCAGTTGATCTTTCTGGTCGGAATCCTGGTGTTTCTCGCCGGACACATCTTCTATCTTGCGGCGATCCTGCCAGCCTGTACTTCCAGACTGGTCTGTATCCTGGCCGGTGTGATTCTGACGGCTCTTCTGATGATGTGGATTTTTAAACGGATCACAGCAAAGAAAGCATTCAAGATATTTGGAGTCTTCTATATCGGGGCGATCATGATTCTGAACTGTGTTGCAATCGGTAACCTGATTTCTTCACCTTCGGCATTCACCGGGATATTTGCGGCGGGATCAGTCCTGTTCCTGATCAGCGATATCGTTCTGATCCTGAACACATTCGGCTCCGAAACGAAGATGAGCCTCCGGATAACCAACATCGGTCTGTATTATATAGGTCAGATCCTGATTGCCCTGAGTCTGATGTACCTTTGAGAGACAAAACTGTGTCAGAGGTTTGAAAAAGTGTCTGCGAGGATCAGTCTGAAATACCTGATATAAAAAGAAAGCTTGTTTCAGGCAGCCGGATATGATAGAGTGTCTGCAGAAGAAACGCGGAATGTGCGTGGATCCGATCAGATTGAAACAGCAGAAACGCTGATGAACGAAAATCTGGAGCCCTTTATGCACAGGCCCGGTGAAAGAAGGAGCAGAGACCATGGAAGACTACAGAATGCTGCATGAAGAAGAGAAGGACAAGGTCAGAGACGGAAGCCCCTGCGAGTCCTCCGGAACGGGAGCGCCGGCCGACACGCCGGCATCTGTGAACAGGAGCGGACCTGCCGGTGAGCCGGAAGACAACTGTGTGCCGGATGAAAGACTCGCCGAGGTCGTCGGCGGCCGCGTCGGCGATCTGCCAAGGCGAACTGTGGGAAAGATCAGAAGACGGAGTTCAGATGCCGGTTACCGGCCGTCGGCAGCAGACGGCATTACCGACCCCGACAAAGAGACTGTGCCGCAGTAAAGGTATGTTATCCCCGCGGGACCTGTCTGTCATGATGCGTGTTCAGAGGAGGAGTTCCCTCCTCTGCTTTTTTCATAATGAAAAGGACACCACCATTTTCTGATGATGCCCTTCCCTGAAGATCGGCAGCACAGCACAGGATGCTGTGGTTCAGTTCACTTTCCCTTTGAATGCTTTGGCCGGCTTGAAGACCGGGGTGTTGGACGCGGCAAAGGTCATGGCCTCACCGGTTGCCGGATTCCTGCCGGTTCTCTCATCACGGTGCTTGCAGGTGAAGGTACCGAATCCGAAGAGGGAAACGGGCTCACGTGCGGCGAGGGAATCCATGACGGAGTTCAGGACGGAATCGACGACTGCAGCGGCGGCTTTCTGAGACAGGTTGTTTTCAGCGGCGACTTTCTTTACGAGTTCGGTTTTATTCATTACAGTTGACTCCTTTTATAGTTTTGCTGGGGCTGAGGAGAGTATAGCATACAAAACAGAGGAAAGTAAATTGTTTTCATATTTTTTTTACAGTGATATATGTACGCGCCGGAAGGGGCTTTTTTATTGCGCGTTCAGTTGAGGTTGATAAAGACCAGACCGATCAGGCCTATCACCGTACCGACCAGCCTGTTCCATGTCAGTGCTTCACGATACAGAAAGAAGCCTGCAAAAAGAAGCGCTACAGAAACAATTGCACTCTGCACGATAGAACCGGTGTTTACCTGCCACCCAGCCATTCCGGAGAACATGATGAAACGGGTGATGCAGCGGGTGAAACCGGACTGCGCCGTGATCATCGACCAGATGGAAAAGATCTGCCCGGAGGTCTGGGACGCATGGGGATTTGGCCAGACGGAAAGCGCTGCGGAAGAGATCCTGCTCTCGGACGATCCTTCGGGCTTCATTCTGCAGAGTGAAGATGACAGGACAGGGACGGGCCCATCATGCGGTAAATGACAGGTCAGAAAAGATTGTGCAATTTCACCAATAATGCATAACGGCATGGAGATTTTTGTGCAAACTGACGGTTGACTATTCTTCTTTTTGGACTATAATCCGCAGCGTCGAAAGACAGAAAGGACTTATAGCAATGAAAAAGAACAGCAACAAAACCATCATGCAGAAGATTCACGATTTTATTGAGGACGGTGCTCAGGCCCTTACTGCGGCTTATGACGCGTGCCACAATGACTATATCTTTGCCAAGAAGTTTGACAACCGGTAAACGGATGGTTTGACAATCATTTAAAAAACAGGCAGCCCGCGGCGGGAAGAGATTTCCGCTGCGGGCTGTTTCCGTGCAGGCATTATGCAAAGAGCTGACAAAGAGTTTGCTGACGTCGGTCAGAACTTTTCGGACAGAGGTTTACAAATCCGGCGAATTGGTATAGTATATAATTGGTATAGTATATATATGATATATATGTATATCGAGGCTTGGAGAATGAACGGAACGGAATACCATCCGCAGCCTGCCGGTCAGCCTGCGGCGGTCTCCGGACAGCTGCGGAGCCGGCTGTGAAACCCGAATCCGGGCGTCAGGTAATTAAAACAAAATCGGAGGACATGTAAAGAATGAGAACAAAGAGAACCAGAATCCTTGCCCTGCTGACAGCTGTACTGATGATCTGCCTTCTGGCCGGCTGTGAGGTCTCGTCTTCCAGCACCACCACAACGACCGTGACCACCAGCAAAACCGACGCGGACGGCAACACCACCACGAACACCGTCACCAACGAAGTTGGTGTCTCGGCGGGAACTGACGGTATCTCGACCACCAACGAAACCACGACAGAGACCACGACGACCGCTGCCGATGAAGCGGAAGAAGCAGGGACAGAGGACGACGAGGAAGCGTGGGAGGGCCTGGCAGAGCACCTGTATGACACCTACACCACCGCTGCTGAGGGCACCAACGAGGCCGGCGACATGTTCTATTATGCCTTTAACGAGAACGACGGCGAGGAGACGGCCCTGATCGTGATTGTCTCCGCAGACGGAGACAGCTATACCGGCTGGGAAGGAACCACCTCGGTGGAGGACGACCACGTGGTGCTCTACAGCGAGGGCCTGGACGAGGAGATCCCCTTCAGCTTCTCGGATGTGGATGAGGAGGGAACCTTTACCCTGACCTTCCTGGGGGACGGCGATGAGGCGACGATGCAGCTTATCGATCTGGACAGTTTTGTCGAGGATCTTGTGGCTGCCAGAAGGACTTTCGCATAAGAATTTCGGAGAACGCGGTTCGGACGAAGCATCACAACGGAGGATGATCAGAGAAATGAGAACCAATCAGATGGCACGCTGGCTTTCCGCAATGCTGGTCTGTGTGCTGGTGCTTGCCTGTGCTGTGCCGGCGCAGGCTGACAATACCGGCTTGCACAGCGTGGTCCAGAGATCCTATCCCTTCTATATCGGCGCGGAAGCGGATGACATGCTGAACCAGGAGTTCCCGCTCTGCTTTATCGACGGGGTGGATGACCTGCCCTTTGTGGAGCTCAGTGACTGGGCGGCCCTGCTGTACTTTATCAACACGGAGCTCAATGAAGATTCGGGCTATGACCTGAGCATCGAGTACGAAGGGGACACCGTTACCCTGGAGCGTGAAAACGGCTATACTCTGGACTTCGACTTCGCCGGCAGGAAACTCATTTTTGAAGACTATGATGCCTTTGTGCGCAACTCCAACAAGACTGCGCTGATTGACCTGGTCGACGAGAACAGCAGGGACGAAAACGGGAATGCCCACCTCATCTGGCGTAACGAGCAGGCATCCTTTGACCGCTACGGAGATGTGATGACCGTGGATCTGGGTTCCAACGGCATCCCGATGGTCGCGCAGGACGAGGGGTATTATGTCCCGTTGCAGACCCTGGTCGACTTCACCCTGCTCCCGTCACTGATCGGCGTGGTTTTTAACGGACAGGCCCTGTTCGTGGCCGAGGATCACCTCTTCTTCGACTATGACGAGGGAGAATACACCGAAACAGCGGAGATCTATTACGATGCGCCTGTCGGAGACCGCAGCGATGCTCTGTCGGAATACAGCTACAATGAGCTGTGCCTCGCGCTGGATACCTTCTACGGCCTGAAGGAAACCCACGATATCACCAGCTTCCGGCAGCTGTTCTGGCAGATCGGCTATGATGAGGTTCTCAGCGGAAACGATGCCATGGATGCGGACAACGCGCTGAAGTCGATTATCGACTACTATCTGGACGATCTCCATTCCGGGTTCAACGAGTATTCCTACCTTGCGGGACTCAACTCGATCCCAAGCAGCACCGGTACATCAACCCGCAAGATGGATGCCAATGCCGATATCTACAGCAAAGCCCGCAGCGCTGCGTATCCCGACGGCTGGCTGAAGTATGAAGAGGTTGGAAACACGGCGTACATCACCTTCGACTCCTTCGAATCCAATTACAGGGGAGGCAGCTACTATGCGGCTGCAGAACAGGGCGAGGTGCTGGACGATACCGTTGCCCAGATCATCGAGGCGCATAAACAGATCACACGGGAAAACAGCCCCATCGAAAACGTGGTACTGGATCTCTCAAACAACGGCGGCGGCGCTGTGGACGCGGCGGTTGTGGCGCTCAGCTGGTTCCTGGGGGATGCCCCGTTCAGTGTGAAGAATATGGCGACAGGCGCCATGTCCACCGCAGTCTATCGGGCGGACCTCAACCTGGATCACCAGTTTGACGAAAAAGACACGGTCGCGGACAGGAATCTCTACTGCCTGATCTCGCCGGTGAGCTTCTCCTGCGGCAACCTGGTGCCGGCCGCACTGAAGTCCTCCCAGAAGGTCACACTGCTCGGACGGACCAGCGGAGGCGGAAGCTGCGTCGTTCAGCCCATGTGCACAGCATACGGCACGATCTTCCAGATCTCTGCCGGGTGGCGGATGTCCTTCCTGAAGAACGGCTCCTTCTATGACATTGACCAGGGAGTCGAGCCGGATTTCTACATCGACCACATCGCCAACTACTATGACCGGGCGGCGCTGACCGATTATATCAACAGCCTGTTCTGAAAGATTCTGACAGATAAAGACTGCGCCCTGCTGCAGACATTGCTGCGGCAGGGCGCAATGATTATTCACGATCCTCCCGGCGGGGCTTATTCCGTCATGACAGACTCCAATGCCGTTCTGAAGACGGCCCAGTCTTCGGCGGCGTCGGGACGTGCCAGCACTTCACGGATCAGATCACTGCATCCGGCATCCTCGTAGAGGCCGCTGTTCTCAGGGTATACTTCGATGGTCTCATCCGTGGTGGCAAGGAGCCCGGGGAGCGCCTCCTGCAGCAGGCTCCGTTCCTCCTCATCGAGCAGCGCCAGCGCCTCCGTCATCGTCCGGTTCAGGGACTCCTGATCGGTAAGCCGCAGGCTGCTGCCCGTTGCGAAGTCCAGAATCACGGCGGAGGCATGAGCCGCCTTGAGCGAGGAACCGGCAGTTCCCGGTGGGCAGGAGAGAGCGGGCAGAAGAACCTTCTCCCGAAGAAGTTCAGGCGTCAGCGGTGTGCTGCTCTCCGCCACAGCGACCTCAGTCTCCGGAGCTTCCTGCTTCAGATTTTCAGGCTCTGCACTCTCCGACACAGTGCTCTCCGGATCCGGACGCTCCGACACAGTGTTCTCAGACTCCGGATGCTCCGGTTCCGTACTGATGATATCGTGTTCTTCCGCTTCCTGCCGCAGCCGGGATGAAAGGGGAGCGACAGCTGCAAGGGCAAGCAGGATGAGGGCTGCGAGGCACAGCAATACAAGTGTTTTTTTCATGGTTCCGAATTATAGCATAGTTTTACGCAAAGGGCAATGACGAAAATATGAATCTGTAAAGTATCAATTCTATGATAACAGGATCTGCTGAAAAAGCACAGCAGATCGGGACTGGCAGAAAAACCTGAAGGATGGATTACCAAGTTAAAGTTGTAATTCTCTTATGGGCATGTTAGAATACTCTCAATTTTTGGTGACTTTTTCATATCAGACACAAAGACGGCGCTTTAATTCGGTGAAAAATGATGTTACTGCTCAGGCTGTGTTTGGCTTATCAAATGAAGTATGTGTGGCAACAATCGGAATGCCATGTGTTTTTCAATGTTGTTGTCTCAAAATAATAGAATGAGCTGCGGAAGGAAAAAATGTCAGATAATACAGCTGCTTCTCCGGACAGAATTCCCTACATAGATTTTTTGAAGTTTATCGGGTTGACCGGAATCATCATTGCGCATGTTGGTTCTCCAAAGTGGATGGTAATGGCAAGAAACTTTGACGTACCGTTGATGGTAATTCTTTCTTCTATTCTTGGTGTCAACTCATACAAGAAATACGATGGGAAAAAACACGGTCTGTTCAATTACTATCTTAGCCGCGTAAAGCGTCTTGTTATTCCGACATGGACATTTTTGATTTTCTATTTTTTCTTGATGTTCATTCTCACAAAAAGGGTTAATAATCTGAAATACTATATTGATTCCTTTTGCTTTACAAGGTATGGGATAGGCTACGTATGGGTAATACTAATGTATCTGTACAGTGCCATGCTCATCCCGTTGTACTCTAAGACGGGATTTTCCTTCAAAACCACTTTCTGTTTGTTTATTGTGTATTTAATTTATGAAATCGCTTTTTTCTGTCAGATAGGAATATATAACAAGTTTATTGATACTACTTTTTATTATATCGTTCCATACGGCGGTGTTTTGACCTATTTAGGGTATAATTTCCATCGCATAAAGAATAAGAGCCTGGTTACGGCCCTTTCATTTGTCGTTTTTGTCGGGTTTGGGATTTACTACTGGTATAAGTTCGGTTCTCCTCAGTCAGTCCAGATGTCCAAATATCCACCGCGATGCTATTATCTCAGTTATGGGATTGCGATTTCCTTTTTCCTTCTGATCATCTGTGAAAGAAATAACTTCAAAATATACCGGAATTCTCTTGTCGTTTTTGTTTCAAAGCACTCGATGTGGATATACTTGTGGCACATTTTAGTGTTATCCGTGTATGGCTTAGCTGAACTTCCGGAAGTATGGTATTTAAAACTGGTTTTGGTGTATTCCTGCTCCATCTTAATTGTAATAGTTGTAAATAAAGGGTTGGATTTGGTGGAAAATCGGTGTCGTTTTTCCTTTTTCAGATATCTCAGAGGATAAACAGCAGGGGGAAATCTATTGTCCCCCTGTTTTTTCTCAGCCATTCTGCATGGCCTTCAGATTATTGTATACGAAGCATCAAAAGAAGTTCTCAGTCACAGCCTGTGAGCGGTGGGATGTCCGCCTCCCGACCGGCGCGGATACGGCAGCAGCAGACCGAGACCGCTGAAGACGAGGGGGAACACGAAGCTGAAGCAGCGGGAGAGCAGCAGGGCGCTGCCGATTATCCCGGACGGAATCAGACTGGCGTAAAACAGGGTATATCCGTATTCCGTGATCCCGGCTGCACCGGGAAAGGGAAGCGAGGACACCGAGATGAACAGAAGCGCCTGGGTACAGACGCAGGGGAACCACCGCAGACCGGCACAGCCCAGTGCGCGGCAGCAGAGGAAGGGGATCGAGTGGTAGAGCAGAATCTGTACACCGGTGGTGAGCAGCATCCGGAAGAAGACGTCCGGGTGCTGTTTCATCAGCCGGGCGACGCGGCGGTAGGAGGCGAAGAAGCGGAGAATGCTGCCCCGTGAGGAAGAAAATCTGGGGAAGCGTCCGAGCATACGGATGCCGACAGAGGCGAAAAAAGCAGCAAGTTTCCTGGAAAACAGGATGGAGAACAGGAAGAACACGAGCAGCAGATTGATACAGAAGCCGACAAGAAACAGCCAGGAGAGCCGGCCGGGAAGGGAAAAAAGCCTGCCCGGCGAGAAGAACGCGCCGATCACCCCGTAAACAACGGAGATCACCTGATAGCTGAGCAGCGCGCAGAGCAGCGAGAAGGCACCGTGGGAGAGGGGAATCCCGTCCCGGCCCATATAGTAAAGCTGGGCCGGCTGCCCGCCGGTGGAAGAGGGCGTGACCGAGCTGAAGAAGAAGCCGGCAAAGGCATAGCGGGCAGCCTGAAAGGGGCTGATCCGGTCTCCGGACAGACGGAGGCAGCGGCGGATATTCCATGCGTCACACATCGCATAGACCGCCATGCAGAGGAGACAGAGCGCCAGCAGACGGAGATCCGCCTGACGGAGAAGTGCGGGGAGATCCTGACCGGCCAGCTCTCTCCGGATGATCCGGATGGCGGCTGCGCTCAGCAGGGCCAGCAGCAGGATTCCTGCCCAGAAGGACTTTTTATTCCAGACTTTCAAAATGCAGGCCCCCCTTCGTCCGCTTCAGGCTGTTCTCTCCGACGGATTATATCACAGCATCCGGAACATGGGAAGACGGTATAAACCGATATTGACGGAGAAGGGTCTGAAGAGTATAATTACAGCATTCCGCTGCGCCGCCGATCTGACAGCGGGCAGAAAAACAGAGAAACAGGATCTGTCCTATGAAGAAAGACATAGATTACGTATTTGTTCGGACAGTATGGAGCATTACCGAGGCCTTTCACAGTGCAACAACTACTGCGGACGGCCTTGTTGCATGTCTGTCATACCTGTGTGATGCGCTGCCCTGTGAGCAGGGAGCCATCTGGCTTCGGGATGTGACAGGCGGCTTTCTTTATGTGATCGGAGAAGAGGGCTCGTCCGAACTGACCGGGCTGTGCCTGAAAGAGCGTGAAGGCGCGGCGGGTCAGGTAATCGAGAAAGAAGAAATGCTGTATCTGGAACCGGGTGCGGAGCGGACCCCGCTCTCCCTGAGCGAGCGGGAGGCGGGGCTTCCGGAGGGGGCGCTTCTGTGGGTGCCGCTGCACACCCCGTACGGCTGCTTCGGCTGTATCCAGCTGGGCACTGCCGAGAGACCCTTTTCGCCGGAGGAGCAGCTGCTTTGCTCACGCTGTGCCGCGCTGATTGCCCTGGATCTGGAGGAGAAGGGGATCGATGCGCTGCCGGGCGGGTTCAGGAACAGGATCATGTCTCTGCGGCATATCTCGAAGGACTATTCCAACGGCGGGAAAATCGTCCGGGTGCTGAACAGCGTCAGTCTGGAGATTTTTAAGAATGAATTTCTGGTGATTCTGGGTGAGAGCGGCTCCGGAAAATCCACCCTGCTGAACATCATCGGCTGCATGATCAGACCGACGGAGGGAACCATTCTGGTAGACGGGAAGGATTTTTCGCATCCCTCCGAAGACGAGATGACCGAGTACCGGCGGAGCTCGATCGGCTTTGTCTTCCAGGCATACAACCTCATGCCGACTCTGACAGCGCTGGAGAATATCCGTTTCATTACCGAGACCAGCGACAATCCGATGAAGGAGGAGGAAGCGCTGGCCATGGTCGGCCTGTCCGACCGGGCGGATCACTTTCCCTCCGCACTCAGCGGCGGCGAGCAGCAGCGCGTGGCGATTGCCCGGGCAATTGCCAAATCCCCCCGCATGATTCTGGCGGACGAACCTACCGCCGCACTGGATGCCGATACCGGACGCGAAGTGCTGGCGATTCTGCAGAAGGCTGTGAAGGAACGGGGAACCACCCTGATCATGGTCACCCATAATGCCGAAATCGCGCGGATGGCCAACCGTGTGATTCATGTCAGAAACGGCAGAATTGCAGACGTTCATATGAACCCCATCCCGCTCCAGGCCTCCGAGCTCTCCTGGTAGGCGGGACGCCGGATCGGTATGTTGGCGGAATGAAGAGAAAAACCCTGATTACAGAGGCCCGGCGCAACGTCAGGCGAAACAGGGCCTCCTTTCTGACCCTGTGCATGATTATCCTGCTGGGGCTTGGAGGCTTTTTTGCGGCTCAGTATACGGTAAAGAGCATGAAGACCGCCGGCCGGAGCTTCTTTGAGGCGAACCGCTTCATGGACTTTGCCCTTTACAGCTCGGCAGGCATCGGAGAAGAGGAACTGGAGGAGCTCCGATCTGTCCCCGGTGTGACCGCCGCGGAAGGACGGTTTTCGTCCGATGCGGTGTACTCCTTTGCCTCGACAGAGCAGGCGGTGCAGGTCCTCTCCATGACGGAGCAGGTCAGCACGCCCGTGCTGCTGGAAGGCCGCCTCCCGACGACACCGTGGGAGTGCCTGGCGGACCCGGACCTGCTGGAAGACAGCGGCGCCGCCATCGGCGATGTGATCCGGATCCGATCCGCCGGGCGGAATCCAGCGGATGCAAAGGCGGATCCGGATACCCTGAAGGTGACGGTGGGAGAACTGCAGAGCGGAAGCTATACCGTCACCGGCGCCGCATACCACCCGGACTGGCTGCGGAGGGATTCGACCTATACGGTGGTGGTCCTTCCGGAGGCCTTCGGCGGCGGAGAGGACCGGGCACCCCGTTTCCACAGCGCCAGCATTCTTACAGATGCCGGGGAAGGACAGGATCCCTTCACGGACGGCTATTTTAAGGCGGTCAGGAGTGTCAGGGACCGCCTTGAACAGGTGACGGAAACGCTTCAGGAGCGGTGGCGCATCCGATTTCAGGAGCGCTTTCCGGGCCGGGATATGCCGGAAGAGATGCAGGAGAACTGGATCGTGCTGGATCGCCGGTCCAATGCCGGATATACGGAATACCGCTCGACCATAGGCGCCGTCCGCGGAGCGGGACTGAGCTTTGGGATGCTGTTTCTGCTCGTCACGGGGATGGAGTGCTTCTCGACCGTCTCCCTTTTGGTGGAGGAGCAGAAAAAACTGGTGGGAACGGTAAAAGCCTTTGGCTTTCGCCGCTTCGAGATCCGATTCCGCTATACCAGATTCAGCGTTCTGGCCGCCGTGATCGGCGGAGCGCTGGGCTTTGTGCTGGCCTGCGGGCTGGGAAAGCTGCTGCTGTTCCTTCTGGACCGGACGGAGCTGTACGTCTTCTCTGCAGACCGGCTTGTGCTGCGGCCGGGCCTCACGCTGGCGGTCTGCGCCGCGGTGACGGTGTTCTGCGCGCTGGTGGCTGGCCTGGCCTGCAGACAGCTCCTGCGCAGCAGCGCCGACGAGCTGATGAAGGGCGCGTCCTCCGCAGACGCAGGGTTCCGGTGGACAGAAGGGCACAGCAGGTCGAAAAGCCTGTACACCCATCTGATCCTGCGCAACATGCTGCGGGAGAAGGGGCGCGTGATCATGACGGTCATCGTGACCGCGGTCAGCTGCATCCTGATCGGCACCGGCATAACGGTAAAGCTGGCCTACGACGGGATGAACATCCGCCAGCTGCGGGATGTGTGCCTGTATGACCTCCGCATTGAGCCGGATGCGGGAACGGAGGAGGCGGTCAGAAGACAGCTGGAGGCGGAGATGGACGCGCTGGGAGTCAGCTGGATTCCGGCATGCTGCGAAACACGGCTGTTTGAAAACGGCGACCGCCTGGATGCCACACTGATGCTGTGCGCCGAGGCGGAGCAGCTGGGCGAAATCATCGGTCTGACAAACCCGGTGTCCGGGCTGCCGCTCTCTCCGGAGGACGGGGGCGTCCTGATCCAGCTCCGTATGGCCGAAAACCTGGCCCTCAGCCCCGGAGACAGTCTCACGGTTCTGGATGCCAGGTTCAAGCGGGTGACAGCCCAGGTGTCCGGCGCGTTTCAGAATTACCAGAAGAGGATGGTCCTTCTGACGCCGGAAGAATATGCTGCGCTCTTTGGGACCCGGAGTGAGGCGAACAGCTATTTTGTAAAGCTCAACGGTACGGACGATCAGACGCTGCGGGACGCGCTGATGAGGGTGTCGCCGGAGATCGGCTTTGAGAGGGCAGATTCCTTCTTTGAGCAGTACCGGTCCATTGCCTTTATGTATAACGTGGTGGTGCTGAGCGTCACGGTTATCGCGATTCTGATCACCTTCGTCATCTTCATGAACCTTTCGGCCATTTTTATCTCCCGGAAGAAGCGTGAGCTGATCATCATGCGCATCAACGGGTTCTCTCTGCGCAGGACGCGCTCTTACCTCATCCGGGAGATCGCGGCGACCACGGTGATCGGTATTGCGCTGGGGGTTCTCGCCGGGATTCCCACCGCGGGTGTGGTGGTCCGATTCATGGAGACGCCGGATATCATGTTTGTGCGGGAGATCCAGCCTCTTGCGTGGCTCATTGCGGCGGCACTGGAGTCTTCGTTTGCTGTCATCATCTACGGCAGCGCCCTGCGGAAGGTCAGGGACTGGTCTGTCGAAGATCTGGCAGATGTCCTGTAATATCAGACTTCGGAGAAAGGAAAACGATGCAAAAACTTCTGACGGTTACCGTCCCCTGCTACAATTCGCAGGATTACCTGCGCCGGGCTGTGGAGAGCCTGCTGTCCGGAGGAGAGCGACTGGAGCTGCTGATTGTGGACGACGGTTCGACCGATTCGACCGGACAGATCGCGGAGGAATACGCCGCACGCTGTCCCGGCCTTGTGAGAGTGATCCACCGGCAGAACGGCGGTCACGGACCTGCGGTGATGAGCGGGCTGCAGGAAGCGCAGGGGCTGTATTTCAAAGTGGTGGATTCCGACGACTGGGTGGACCGGGATGCCCTGAAAAGGCTCCTTGACACGCTGGAGGAGATGAACCGCGCTGGGAACTGCAGCGATCTTGTCGTCACCAACTACCTGTACGATCACGGAGAGGAAGGGAAGCGCAAGCGCATCCACTACCGCGGCACGCTCCCCGTCTGGCGGAGAATCACCTGGGACGAGGTGGGCCGCTTCCGTATGGGGTCCTATCTCATGATGCACGCGGTGACCTTCCGCACAGAGCTTCTGAAAAACAGCGGTCTGGCGCTTCCGGAGCATACCTTCTATGTGGACAACATCTATGTCTATGTCCCGATGGCACAGGTAAAGACTCTGTATTATCTGGACGCGGATCTGTATCATTACTGCATCGGGCGGCCGGATCAGTCGGTCAACGAAGCCGTCGTGCTGAGCCGCCTGGACCAGCAGCTGCGGATCAACCGTATCATGCTGGACAGCATGGATCCCGAGCAGATCGAGAACCCGAGGCACAGGGAATACATGCTGTCTTATCTGGAACTCATCACGACGGCGACATATACCTATCTCATGAGAACCGGGAAGAAGGAGGACGAGCGGCGGGCGATGGACTTCCTGGCTGAGATCAGAGACGGGTATCCTGCGGTGTACCGGTATCTCACCTCCGCACCTGTGTTTCGTCATCCGGCCCGCGCAGTGGTGGCGCTGCCGAACCGCATTGTTTTTCCTGTCACCCGCGTGGCTTACCGGGTGATGCAGAGGATCTTCGGCTTTAACTGAGCGCGGGGATCAGGAGGCTCAGCCTTCGCGGACGGTCAGCTCCAGCACGTCCGGCCGTGCATAGTGTCCGACGGCGTCATGCTCCATCTTGCAGGCGGCCGGAAGACTCATGTCCAGATCGGCATAGATCACGGTTTCCTCGTCCCAGACCGGCTCGGTCACATAATGCCCGTAGGGATCGATGATGCAGCTGCCGCCGCGGCATACGGTTTCGGGCTGCCGGGCCACGGCTTCCCGCTCGCTCAGCCATTCGGGATAGGAGCTTCTGCGGACGATCATGTCGGCGTTGATGAAATAGCACTTGCCTTCGATGGCGATGTGCTGTATGGTCGCCTGCCACTCGGGGTTGTCGTTCGTGTTGGGGGAGAGGTAGATCGTGATCCCCTTCTGATAGAGCGCGACTCTGGCGAGAGGCATGTAGCTCTCCCAGCAGATCAGCCCTCCGACGGGGCCCCAGGGGGTTTGGGTGACAGGAAAGTAGCCCCTGTCGGCGTCGCCCCACACAACTCTCTCGCTCCCAGTGGGCTTGAGCTTGCGGTGGACCTGCCACGAACCGTCCGGTTCAAAAATGACGTTGCTGTTGTACAGGGTGCCGTTCACGGCGTCCCGCTCCGAGAAACCGACGCTGAGATAGGCGCGGGTTTTCCTGGCAGCCGCAGAGAGCTGCTCAAACTCGGATCCGCCGGCGACAACGGACGCGTCGTAATACTTCTTCCAGTCGGCTCGGCCGGCTTCGGTACGCTTCCCCATGCTGAAACCGAAGTTCAGTCCGATCGGATACCCCGGGATGAACAGCTCCGGAAAAACGATGAGCTCTGCGCCGTGGGCGGCCGCATCATCAATATAATCGAGGGTTTTCTTCAGGGACGCCGGCTTGTCGAACATGACCGGCTCGGCCTGTACCAGAGCCACCCAGCAGCTGCTGTTTAAGTCTCTCATACTGTCCTCCGTGTTTCCGTTTTTTATGAATTATATCATCCAGGGCCGGAACATTCAAGAATCGGCCCTGCGAAGCAATACGCGGGAGAAACAGATCTCCGCGGAGAAGGGAAAAAAGATCCCTTTATCCGCGGAGATTCTTCATTGTGGCGGCGGTCAGGCCTGAAATGCGTCGGCTTTGCGCGCGGCGTCGCAGATGAGCTGCACCGTTGTGTCATATCCCAGAAAACCGGTGTCCAGCGAGAGGGTGTAGTTGCGGATATTGCCCCACTTTTTGCCGGTGAACTGCTCATAGTAGGCACGCCGGGCGGCGTCGGTCTTCTGCATCTTTTTCTGGATCTCCGTGGGATTGCTGCTGCCGATCAGCGTGCCGATCCGCGCCGCACGGTGGATATCGCTGGCATACAGAAAGACGTCCAGACTGGGGATGTTGGCCTTTGCCAGAATGTCGTCGGCGCAGCGGCCGAGAATGACGCAGGGGCCCTTCAGAGCCAGTTCCACGATAAAGCGCTGCTCGATAGAGCGGATGTAATACTGCTGATCCACATAGGATGAGGGCGCGATTATACGCAGAAAGAGCTCACGGCGGTTGATTTCCTCTTCCGCGCGCTCCACCTCCAGCGCATCCAGTCCGCTCTCTTTGACTGCGGCGTTGATGATATCCTTGTCGTAGAACTCGATGCCGAGCTCTTCGGCGACGCGCTGACCGATGGTGTGTCCGCCGGCGCCGTATTCCCGGCTGATGGTAATGATCATGGATGATACCTCCTGATATCGTTGATGGAATTCACACGGAAGGGACAGATGCCTGTCACTGACTGATCATACTGACCTGTTGATCATACTACAATCCGCTGTGCGAATCAACAGGCGAAAAGGCAAAACAGCCGGAAACCGGAACGCTCAGCTGCTGCTGCGGTATCTTTTTGCGCCTGTGCCGCTTTCCTCCCCGCTGTCAGAGCTGTACGGGTCGTCGGTGTCGGGGTATTCCGGGGGATAATACTGTTCGTCGGTATCGAAGTACCCGTCAGAGTAGTACTCTTCCCCGGAATCGGCGTATTCGTCAGGATAGTACTCTTCATCGGTGAAGAAGTCCTCCACGTCGTCGTAGTAGGAGTCGTCGCCGGTCTCGTCGGTGTCATAATAGTAGTCGTCTCCCATGTCATCGGAGTCGTACTGAATGTCGTAGAAGCCCTGTTCCAGGTCGTACAGCCCCTGTTCGACATCGTAGAAGGCCTGCTCGATCCAGCCGCTGATGCTCTGCCCGAGTACCAGCAGGACCCCGATAAAACCAAGGATCAGCAGAACCGTCACCAGGAGCCTGCACCAGTAGGATCTGGCAAAGTTTCTTCTGTGGATGTTGCCGTAGCTGAAGGTGTGGATCAGAAGAAAGACGAGACCGACCACGGGAATCACGTACAGGACTGACAGAAGAAAGTACTTCCAGGAGCTCAGGGGAAGCATCTGCTTTGGGATGCCGTGTTCGACGGGGTTTTCTCTGTGCTTTGCCCGGCGCGCTGCTTTTGAGACCGGAGCTGCTCCCGCAGCCGAAACGGCCGCACCTGCGGCAGCCGGAGCGGCGGCCGCCTTGGCTCCCGGGACAGGAGCAGCGGCCCGAGCGGAAGTCGGAGCAGCAGCCTTCGCCTTTTTACGGGGAAGGGAAGGCATTTTCAGCTTCAGGTGCTTCCTCGGCACAGAGAAGAAGATTTTCTTCTCCGGCGCATCCGGCGTGACGGAGAAGACCCGATCCTGAGCCTCCCGTCCGGGAACCCGGAATGACAGCGCGTGGGAGCCGAAGGATACGGGATACTGATGCTCGTTGAACTCCTCGATGGGCCCGCAGTCCGTGCCGTCGATGAAGACGGTGACTGGGACACGGTCGTTCGGATTCTCGTTTCTGCCGCGCATCAGAAAGAGACAGCCCTGCTGCGGGCCGTCTGCGGCATCACCCGCGCCGGTCCATTCGCCCAGATCGATCCCTGCGTCCGGAGCGGAATGCTCTGCCTTGGCCTGTTCCGCTGCGGCTTCGGCAGGGTCTGCAGCCGGCTGTGCAGGCTTGACCCATTCTGACACAGAGGGAGCAGAGAAGCCGGGTGCTGCCTGCGGATCCCCGGGTGTGACGGCTGCGGTAAGCTGATCCTCCGGTACAGCTGCAGGCACAGCGTCTGCAGCCTGCGGGTCTGCAGGTACAGCAACTGCCGCGCTCAGGCTCTCCGGCACAGCGTCTGCAGCCGGAACTGCTGTCAGAGGCCTTCCGCAGTTGAAGCAGAATCTGGCGTTCACGGTCAGTTTTGCTCCGCAATCAGGGCAATAGTTCATATTCTCACTCTCCACATAATATGTGAATGATTTGTTAATATGGATTATAGAGGATGGCCCCCGCGGTGTCAAGCATTTCCGAAGCAGGAATTCGTTCTTGACAAGAGGCGGCTCCGGCGATATATATTGTCTGTACGGGAAGACGGTCCTGT
The DNA here is from genome assembly GCA_024697625.1 of Oscillospiraceae bacterium. Lineage (GTDB taxonomy): Bacteria > Bacillota > Clostridia > Oscillospirales > Oscillospiraceae > Limivicinus. The sequence goes on along the minus strand of JAILFJ010000177.1, from coordinate 61,790 downwards.
GGGAAGAACCCGATACACAGAAAGGGCGGGGTGAGCTTGACAGAGAAGAAAAATAACGCGGTTGAGTTCTTTCGCTTTTTCTTCTGCGCCGTCCTGTTCCTGCTGCACTTCCGCGGACACGGGCATTATTATAATGAGGGCGGACACTTCAGCGCAGGCTATCTCGGGGTCGAGTTTTTCTTCATCACGGCGGGCTTCTTTCTGATGCGGCATGTGGTGAGGGAGGAGTGCGCGGAGCCTTGCAGCTGTCACGTTCCGGCTGCGCCACAGGCTGCCCCGGGGGAGTCGGGCTGCAGTGCCGCAGAGGCTGCTGAACAGAGCGCCGGTCGGGCCGCGCTCCGGTATCTCAGGGACCGTTACCGCAGACTCTATCCGATGTACCTGCTGTCGCTGCTGTTCCTGATCCCGGTCAGAATGGCACTGGAGCCGGATTTCAGCCTGAAAACGGCGCTTACGGCGGGGCTGCCCGATCTGCTGGCGGTCCAGATTTTTTTCAGACCCTATGAGCTAAATCTCTTCCTCTGGTATGTGAGCGCGCTGATCTGGGCCTCGGTCCCGGTGTACTGGCTTCTGAAGAAGAACCGGAAGCTCTTTCTGTACGGAGTGGAGCCGGCGGTCCTGCTCGGCTTTGCCGCCTTTACGTGGCTCCGCTTCGGCCATGTGGATCTGACGGAGCCGGAACAGCTCTGGATCAGCGGGTTCCGGGCCTTTGCGGAGATCGGTCTCGGCTGCTGGGTGTATCTGTGGTATGATCGCCTCTCCCGGAGCATGAGCAGAGGGGCGGGGAGAAGGGCATCTGCCACCGCCGCCGAGGTCCTGCTGCTGGCCGGGATCCTGCTGATCATGTACCGGACAAGACGGAGCGCCTGGGACTATGCGGCGATCGCGCTTCTCACGGGCTTCACGCTGCTGGTTTTCCTGAGATGGGGGGTAATGTCAGAGGCGCTGGACAACAGGCTGTCCGGCTTCCTCGGCTCCCTGAGCTACGCGATGTATCTGAACCAGTTTGCCGTCACCGAGCTCACCGAGAGCCTTCTGCCCGGCCTCGGATACTGGAGCTCTGCGGCGTGGCGACTGGCCCTGCTGGCGTTGGTTTCGTGGCTGGAGATCCTGGCGGTCGACCGGCTGAGAAGAGGCCGTCAGCCGGCTCAGATCACAGGCGGGAGATGGAACGGAACGGCATAAGTGACAGAACGTCACAGGGACAGAACGACAGCATGGACAGATCGACAGTGACATGCGGGAGACAGAACGGAGCGATAACAACAGAAAAAGCTGCTGACCGGTAAACGGAAAGCAGCTTTTTTGCAAGCATGATGAAGTGACGGATCCGTCAGGAGGGTTTGCAGACTGTTGCAGGGGCCGGAGCGCTGCGGCTCCGCCGGGAGATCATGTGGAAGAGACGACAGTATTGCCGAGATCGGGCGTGACAGTATCGGCCGATCCGTCTGCCGGAGTCTCACCGGCCACAGGCAGGGTTGCGGTGGCGATGTCCGTCGATGCGGGCACGGTTGTCTCCGCCGCGGGGGCGGTGGAGGTCACGGTGATCTTGGCAGAGGAGGTATCGGTGCTGCCGCTGGTGTTGTAGTAGCGGCAGTAGACCTGCCAGCCGTCGGCCGCCGCGGGGATGTTGACCAGATGCAGACGGCTGTACATGCCGTTGACGATGCTCATGGTCGGGAACTGCAGGGCGGCTTCTTCATAGGTCAGGTCCTGCAGACCGTCGGGACTGACAAAGTGCCACTCCGCGACGTTGGCATTCTCGTAGCTCGCAACAAACCAGGCATCTCCACCCTCTTTTACGGTCTCACCGGTGGGGCTCTTGGTTACCTTCGGCGGATTGCCGCCCGGATTGGCCGGGACAATCCCCATCGCGGCAGCAGCGGCAGCGGTCGTTGAGGGAGTCACATGGATGGTGGCGGTCTTGGTATCGCGATAGCCGTAGTTGTTGGAATAGCGGCAGTAGACCTGCCAGCCGTCCAGAGCAGCCGGAATGTTCTGGAGCTTCATCTGGTTATATTCGCCGTTCTTGATTGTCAGGGTGGGGAACTGGTATGCGACGGTATAGAAGTCGTAGTCCATTCCCTCGGGGCTGATGAAGTGCCAGACGGCCAGCGTGTTCTCACCCTGATAATTGGCTGCGAAGTAGCAGGTGTCGCCCTCGTTGACATACTCATCCGTCGGGCTCTTCAGAATGATGGGAGCCCTGGGGTCCGGCGCAGGTGTCGGAATGGGAGCCGGAGTCAGCATGGGCGTGGGAAGCGGTGTGGGAGTGGGCGTCGGAGTCGGCGTCGGTGTGGGTGTAGGCGTCGGAGTCGGCGTGGGAGTGGGCGTCGGCGTCACGGCCGGCGTGGCTGAAGGAGTTACTGCGACCGTGGCGGACGGTGTGGGAGAGGCGGCGGGTGGAGCCGCTCTGGTGAACAGGTCACAGGAGCTGAGCAGAAACGTCATGCAGAGAAGAACCGCAACTGCGATTACAAGAAACCTGTTTTGCGTTTTCATTTGATCTTCATCCTTCCCTTCTGTTGGCTGAGTTGGGATTTTATTGTATGATTTTAGCATTATGACAGGAAAGAGTCAAGATAAATACGTTGTTTTTATTCATCTGATGCGGTATAATACGGCGAATATCCCGCAGCCCGCTGCCGGTTTATCCGGCCGGAAGAGGGCGGAGCGGTCCGCAGGGACCGTCTGAAAGGACAGCAATGAAAGAAAAAAAGAAAAAAATCAGAATCGCAGTCTATGCCGTCACGGTGCTCCTGATTCTCGCGGTTGTCGCGGTCAATCTGGTCCTGGGCCGGCCGCCGGAGATCCGGGAACCGGAGCCGCTGCCGACACCGGAACCCACGGCAGAGCCGGAACCGACGATGGAACCGCTGCCGCCGGGAGAGGCGCTGCCGACCGGAAGACAGGACGGCGTATATACGGTGCTGCTGGTCGGCCTGGACCAGATGAGCATGAGTACGGACGTCATCATGGTTATGAAGCTGGATACCATCAGACACGAGATCAACGTCGTGAGTATTCCGCGCGATACCATCATCAACGTGGACTGGGACCCGAGAAAGATCAACGCCGTGTATGCGGGTTCGGTGAACTTCGGCGGGAACGGCATCGACTCACTGGCGATGCATGTCCGGAGGCTGGTGGGCTTCACGCCGGACTGCTATGCGGTGCTGAACCTGAACACCTTCATCGAGGTGGTGGATCTCCTGGGCGGGGTTGACTTTACGGTGCCGCAGGAGGTCGACTATTACTTTGATGATATCGAGATGAGGCTGCGTATCTATCTGGCCCCGGGACCGCAGCATCTGGACGGGCGGCAGGCGATGGCGATGGTGCGCTACCGCCAGGGCTATACCGACGGCGATCTGGGCCGGCTGGAGCTGCAGCACAGCTTCCTGCAGGCCTGCGCGGAACAGTTTATCACCCTGGGCAACATCCCGAATGCCCCGGCGGTGGTCCGGACCCTGTCGGAGAACCTCTTCACAGACCTGAGTTCGGCCAACATCGCATGGTTCATCCGCCAGGCGCTGCAGTGCCGGAGCGAGAACATCCACTTCTACACCCTGCCCTGCGAACCGCGCAACATCCAGAACTACAGCTATGCAGTGCCGCACATCGACGAGTGGCTCGAGATGCTGAACAGCAGCATCAATCCGCTGGACCGGGACATCGGCTACGGCGATCTGGATATCGTCTTCTGCGGCTGGGGCGGAAGCTACGGTGCGACGACAGGTCTGGACGGGGCGTGGTACTATGAATAGGGGAGCGGAAAGGAGGGCGTCTGAGGAGTGAGAAGCCTCACCCTGCCTGATCTATAAATGAAAAACAGTATCAAAAAACGGATCTGGATCTGGAGCTGTGTCCTGGCCGTCTGCTGGACCGTCATCCTCGTCTTCCTGCTTAAGAACCGGGGCGGCCTCACCATGGAGGAGCTTCTGGACTATGAGCCGGAGAGCCCGCTACTGGCCGTGCTGATCCTGCTGGGACTGTATCTGCTGAAGAGCGTGGACTTCCTGATGCATTCCGGCATCCTGTACGCGGCGGCCGGCGTGATGTTTCCGCTGCCGGGGGCGCTGCTGCTGAATACCCTCGGCGTGGCCGTCATCTGCACGACGCCCTACTGGCTCGGCCGCAGTCTGGGCGCTCCGCTGGTGGAATATCTGCTGGGGAGATATCCGAAGCTGAAGGCACTCTCGGAGCTTCGGCTGAAGAACGACTTTGTGGTTTCGCTGCTGTTTCGCGTCTCCGGGCTGCCGCTCAGCATCTGCAGCATGTACATGGGGGCGATGAAGTTCGACTTCCGGAAGTATCTGCTGGGTTCGGTGCTGGGATTTTTCCCGGTGATGGCGGACTATACGGTGCTGGGCCTGGCGGCGGACGATCCCGGGTCTCCGGTGTTCCTGATCGCGATTGGCATCAAGCTTCTGCTGCTGGCAGGCTCGGCACTGGTGTACCGGCATCTGGCCCACAGGGCGAATGAGAAACAGAGCTATGCCCAGGACGGCGAATACAGCGAAAAGTGAAGAGGAAAAAGAGAAAAACAAAAACAATCCGGAAACGGAAATTCGCCTTGACATGGGAATCAATCTTCTTTATAATGATAAATTGTTAAAAAAGATTGAATTTTTTTGACAATTTTACAGTAACGTTCATAATCTGCATCTGCGATATGCACTTCTCGGCCGGACCATGGGCTTTGTACAACGGCTCACAGAGATCACCGGTTGCCTAAAACGAATAAAACTAAATGTAACACAAGTTCTTTCTGTAAGATGATGTGCTGTCGCATTCTCGGCATAAGACCCTTTTGAAAGACGGAATTATGCCTTTTTTTGCGCCAGATCATTGCATTGTGACCAGGCTGGAAAATATGAGTGAATAAGTAAGCATCGAAGAGATGCTGAAGATCAGACAGATGGAAACCTGTTATCACTGTTTTAAAGAAAAATCGGATAACGGAAAATGCCCGCACTGTGGCTATGATCAGGCAAAAGAAAGTGCGGGCTATACGCTTGCCCTGAGACCGGGGACCATTCTGAATGGGCGGTACATTGTCGGCCATGTGATCGGACAGGGAGGATTTGGCGTAACCTATGTGGCCTACGATGACCAGGAGAAGGAACGGGTAGCGGTAAAAGAATACCTCCCAACGGAGTTTGCAGGGAGGACGGAACGAGGCCGCGACGTTCGTATACACGCTGAAGAACGGGAAGAGAGCTTCCGTCTCGGTAAAGAGCAGTTTCTGGAAGAAGCCAGAATTCTTGGCATATTTGTCGGAGACGACAGTATTGTACAGATCCGGAGATATTTTGAGGAATGCGGCACGGCCTACTACTCCATGGAGTATGTTGCGGGCGAGCCGCTGAACCGCTATGTCAGGGAACACAGCGGGCAGATGAGCGTCCGGGAGACAAACCGCCTGCTGTTACCGCTGATGGATTCACTGGAGCGTGTGCATGCTGCGGGGATTGTCCACCGGGATGTCACTCCGGATAATATTATAGTACAGCCTGACGGCAGAGCAAAACTGATCGACTTTGGCGCCGCACGCAACAGCGAAGGCCAGAAGGGCGAAGGCCTGGACATCGTGCTCAAACATGGCTACGCACCGAAGGAACAGTATATGCGCCGGGGAAAGCAGGGCCCGTACACGGACGTCTATTCCATGGCAGCTACATACTATTACACAGTGACCGGCAAGGTGCCGCCCGAGTCCATCGAGAGGGTCGAGGACGACCCGCTGATTCCGCCGGGAAAGCTGAATCCGGACGTCGATGAAGAGACGGAGAGGGCGCTGCTGAAGGCGATGAGCGTCAGCGCATCCGACCGTTATCAGAATATGGCGGAATTCCACAAGGACCTTCTGGCAGCCGAGCTGAAGAAGAGAACCTCGGCCGGAGCCCAGGGGAAGGGAAAGACGTCCCGGACTGTCCAGGCGGAGAAAGAGGCAAAGATATCTGCTCCGGCTCAAAACACAGAAGCAGAGTCTGAAACTGCGCCGGATGAAAAACCGGAGAAGAAAGCAGACACTGCGCGGAAGGGTTCTGGACGAAAGTTTACAGCAGTACTGGCGACTCTGCTAATCATAATTGCTGCTGCTGCGGCAGTCGTTTACTTCCAGCCTGGACTGAGAAGCAGAGCTAAGGGAGTGCTGTTTGATCAGGCGTCCCCTGACATTGTGGAGGAGCCGGAAGCAACGGAAGAGACAGCGGCAACGGAAACCGCAGACACGGCGAAATCCGAGGTGACTCCAACCCCGACACCTGCACCGACGCCAACTCCGACGCCAACTCCGATACCAACACCGACACCAACACCTGCATCTTCGACAACACCGACTCCGGTGCCGTCGGAAGCGGCGGAACCTGAGGGAGCAGAAGCGAAAGAGGAGAAGCCGGAAGCAGACGAAGCGGTGGAAGCTGCGGAGGTGACGGGAGCACAGGAAGAGGTGGCGACACCTACTCCGACACCGACACCTACCCCCACACCGACGCCGACACCGACCCCCACTCCAACGCCGACACCGACCCCCACTCCAACGCCGACGCCGACACCTACCCCCACACCGACGCCGACACCGACCCCCACTCCAACGCCGCCCCCCACACCAGCACCTACTCCGACGCCGACGCCGACACCTACCCCGACGCCGACGCCGACGCCTACACCGACTCCAACACCGACACCTACACCAACACCCACCCCGACGCCTACCCCGATGTTTAACGCTGCTTTCGGCAGTGTGGGAAGCATCGTTCAGTTTGGCCGGTATGAACAGGACGGCAATCTGTCGAACGGCCCGGAGACGATCAAGTGGCGTGTGCTGGATGTCAAGGGGAACAAAGCCCTGCTGTTGAGCGGTTATGCGCTGGATGCACAGGCTTATCATAACTCCTATTCGGTTCCCAGCACATCTGTTACATGGGAGACCTGCAGCCTGCGCGAATGGCTGAACGGCTATTTCTTCTCGTGCTTTACGGAAGAAGAGCGGAACGCGATTCTGACCACGAAGGTGGATAACGGCGCTGCTCAGGGCATAAGCGATTTCAAGACTTCCGGCGGGAATAATACAGAGGATAAAATCTTTCTGCTCAGCTATGCGGAGGCCTGGAAGTATTTCACATCCAACGAAGGCCGGCGCTGTGACCCGACCGCCTATGCAAAGCTGAGAGGCAGTTCGACACCTGCGACGAACTGCCGCTGGTGGCTGCGTTCGCCAGGCCAGCAGCAGAGCAATGCCGCCTGCGCCGGTACGGATGGAAGCCGGGACCAGACGATGGTCATTTATGATTATGTTGCGGTGCGGCCAGCGATGTGGATCGACCTGAGCGCGGTGCGGCAGGACGGACCGGAGGCGCCGATACCAAAGTCTGAGCTCCTTTCCCAGCTTGATGCGCTGAAAACGCCGGGAAAAACGGTTGTTTTCGGAAAGTACGAGCAGGACGGAAAGTTTGACAACGGAAGGGAAAAGATCGTCTGGACGGTTCTGAAGGTACAGGACGGAAAAAGCATGCTGATCAGCAAATACGGTCTGGACTGCATGGCCTACAATCATCGAAACAATGAGACCTACTGGACCAGCGGCGGCTGGGAGACCAGCCCCCTCCGGACATGGCTGAACGAGAATTTTATCGGCTCTGCTTTCACACGGGAAGAAGCTGCGCTGCTTGCGGAAGTCGAAGTGGACAACAGCCGGAGTTCCGGCTGTGAGATGTGGAACACCGACAGCGGAAACAACACGAAGGAGAAGGTCAGCCTGCTCAGCTACAGCGAGGTGATGGCACTCTTCAGCAGTGAGAAAAGCCGTATGTGCAGCCTGACCAATTACGCGGCCGGCAGAGGCGCGTACCGGTATACCGGGAACATGTACAGCGACTACTACGAGTGCGGAAAGTGGTGGCTCCGGTCCAGAGGCTCGAACCAGATGAAGTACGCCTATGTGAACTATGACGGGACAATGTCCATCTCAGAAGGAGGCGCGGCCTGCAACGCCGGAGACATCAGCGTAAGGCCGGTGATCTGGATTGACCTGAACGCGGCATCGCTGCAGCCATAGACCAGTTACAGAAACCAGGAACAGGATGAAGGACGATATGACGATATGCTACAATTGCTTTCGGGAAAAGGAAGAACACGGACCCTGCCCGCACTGCGGCTACGATAACACAGGCGCGGCGGAGAAGCATCCGCTTGCCCTGAAGCAGGGAGCAATTCTGAACGGAAGATACGTCGTCGGACGTGTCATCGGCCAGGGCGGTTTCGGCATTACCTACTGTGCCTGGGACGACCAGAAACAGAAAAGAATTGCAATCAAGGAGTATTTCCCGGCAGAATTTGCAGGGAGAACTCCGGGGGCCTGTGCGGTTCAGCTCTATTCCGGAGAGCGGCTGGAGAACTTCCGCTTCGGCCTGGAGCAGTTTCAGGCAGAGGCAAGAACACTGGCCCAGTTTATAGGGGACGAGCATGTCGTCCGGATTCACAGCTACTTTGAAGAGAACGGGACGACCTACTTCACCATGGAGTTTGTCGAAGGGCTCCCCCTCGACAGCTATATGGCGGAACACAATGGCCGGCTCAGCGTCGAGGAGACAAACCGGCTGCTTCTCCCGCTGATGGACTCGCTGGACCGTATCCATTCGAAGGGTGTCGTACACCGGGACATCGCACCGGACAACATCATTGTCCAGCCTGACGGCAATGCGAAGCTCATCGACTTCGGCGCCGCCCGCTACAGTACCGGTCAGAAGAGCAAGAGCCTGGACGTGGTACTGAAGCACGGCTTTGCCCCGAAGGAACAGTATACGCGGCGGGGACGCCAGGGCCCGTTCACGGATGTCTATGCCATGGCGGCGACCTGGTACTATGCCGTTACCGGTAAAGTTCCTCCGGACTCCATCGAGCGTATCGACGAAGACGCGCTGATCCCGCCCAGCAGGCTGGGGATCAGAATTGACAGAAAAACCGAAGCGGCCCTCCTCAAGGCGCTGGCGGTAAACCCGGGCGACCGATATCAGAGCATGGCGGGTTTCCATAAGGATCTGCTGGCGGCCATGCTGGCAAAGATGGACGAAGAGTCGGACGCGCGGCCTTCGAATTCGGATTCAAAAAAACGGAAAGAGCACGGAAAACAACCGGATAAGGGGAAGAAGCGCAGATCCCCGGTTCCTCTCATCCTTTCGCTGGCAGCCGTGGCGGCGCTGGTGCTGTTTTGGGTGAAGAAGCCGCTTCCTTTCCCGGCGATTACGGAGCTGATCCCTTCATCGACGGAAAAGACAGAAGTGACCCCGTCTCCAACCCCGACCCCAACACCGATGCCTACACCGACATCAACTCCTGCGTCTTCGATAGCAGCAACTCCGGTGCCGTCGGAAGCGGCGGAACCGGAGGAAGCAGAAACGGAAGAGGAGACACCGGAAGCAGACGTATCGAGGCCGACCCCGACGCCGTCTCCAGCCCCGACGCCTGTATCTTCGACAACACCAGCTCCGGTGCCGTCGGAAGCGGCGGAACCGGAGGAAGCAGAAACGGAAGAGGAGACATCGGAAGCGGACAAATCGGTGGAAGCTGCGGAGCTAACGGAAACAGAAGAGGCGGTGTCGACGCCGACGCCTACACTTACTCCAACGCCGACGCCAACGCCTACTCCGACCCCGACACCGACGCCAACGCCTACTCCGACCCCGACACCGACGCCAACGCCTACACCTACTCCGACTCCAACGCCGACGCCGACCCCGACGCCAACACCGACACCGACGCCGACCCCGACACCGACGCCAGCCCCGACGCCTACACCTACTCCGACTCCAACGCCGACCCCGACCCCGACACCGACGCCGACTCCTACACCTACTCCGACTCCAACCCCGACACCTACGCCGACACCTACGCCAACGCCAACCCCGGAGCCGGAACCCCTGTTTGACTTCAGCGGATTCAGAAGGGTCGGAAATACGGTGAGCTTCGGTCAGTATGAGCAGGACGGACACGAGGACAACGGCCCGGAGGAGATCCAGTGGATTGTCCTTGACGTGAAGGGAGACAGAGCACTGCTGGTCAGCAGATACATCCTTGACGTGAAGGAATACTGCACGACCTGGAACGCAAGGCAAACGGATGTGACTTGGGAGAGTTCCACACTGAGAGACTGGCTGAACGGATATTTTCTCTCTCAGTTCACTGAAGAACAGCGGAGCGCCATCCTCGAGACAACGGTAGACAACAGCAAGGGCCAGGCTTTTGAGGCCTACAGCACCAGCGGCGGACGCAACACCGAGGACAGGATCTTTCTGCTGAGCTATACGGAGGCGTGGAAGTACTTTGCAACCAACGCGGACCGAATCGGCGAGCCGACGGTTTATGCTGTCAGGCGAGGCCTCAGGACTGAGCTGAAGGGCCAGTGCATGTGGTGGCTCCGGTCTCCGGCGCTGCGGCAGAATATGGCAAACAGCGTCCATATGGACGGCTCACGTGAGAATTCTGAGGTTTATGTTGACTACATCGGAGTGCGCCCTGCGATGTGGGTGAATCTGGGCGCAAAGGGGTATACGCCGCCTGCCCGTTCCGATCACGGCCTCGCGGTACAGTATGAGGCCCTGACGACCGAGGGCGAGACAGTCATGTTTGGCAGCTATGAGCAGGATAACAACCTTGCCAACGGGAAAGAGGCCATCGCCTGGCGCGTCCTGCAGGTAAAAGACGGGAAGAGCCTCCTGATCAGCAAGTATGCGCTGGACTGCCAGCCTTTCCGTCCGAATAACGGCAATCAGTTGAAGCCGACCTATGTCACCTGGGATACGTCCCCGATGCGAATCTGGCTGAACGAAAACTTCATCAGTTCGGCCTTCAGTCTGGAGGAAACGAACTTCCTGCTGGAGACTCGTGTGGACAACAGCCAGGCCCAGAGTTATGAGCTCAACAAGGTTGACGGCGGTGAAGACACGGATGACAGAGTCTTTCTCCTGAGTTATGCCGAGGCACAGAAGTATTTCGGTTCGGATGCGGATCGCACCTGCAAGCCGACAGCTTTTGCAGAGGCACGAGGAGCGACAGGATATATCCCTGCAGACAGTCCCTCCCACGGAAACGCCACCTGGTGGCTGCGCTCGCCGGGCGGAGACCGTCTGAAAGCAGCTGAGGTGACCTTTGCCGGTGAGATCGGCTATCAGCGAGATTCAAAGTTCGACACCGGAAACGGGATCCGACCGGCCTTCTGGATCGACACGGCTGCGGTAGCGAAGCTCATCGAAGAAAACCCGGAGCTCACTGCCGCACAGAGCGAAGTACTGTATCAGGCGGACGCCTTCCGAAAAGTCGGGAGATCGGTTCGGTTCGGCCGCTATGAGCAGGACAACGTGATCGAAAACGGAAAGGAAGAGATCGAGTGGACCGTGCTGGAGGTCGAAGGGAACCAGGTGCTCCTGATCAGCCGGTACGCTCTGGACCACAAGGCCTATAACGACAAGGGAAATGAGCAGTGGGAGAACTGTTCGCTCCGCAGATGGCTGAATGACGAGTTCCTGAAGAGTGCGTTCAAAAAAGAGGAACGGAAAGCGATCACTGTATCCGAAGTGGAAAACGGCGACAAACAGGGCTACGGCGGCTGGGGAGTGAAAGGCTGGAAGGATACTCAGGACCAGGTCTTCCTGCTGAGCTATCAGGAGACGGCGGGCTTCTTCCCGAATAAAACAGACAGGGTCTGTACGGCCACGCCCTATGCGATCGCCGAGGGAGTGGACAGAAACGTGACCTGGTGGCTTCGCTCTCCGGGTTACGGCAACTGCGCCGCACTGGTACAGCCGAACGGAGATATGCATTACAACTACTATGCACACCAGAACTTTGCAGTAAGACCCGTGATCAGGGTTGACCTCAGCACGGATATCTTCGAATAACAAGTGTTTCGGAGGACTGAATATGAAAACAAAAAATGAGCAGCAGGGAAAATCACCGGGACGCAGTTCCGGAAAAGCCCCGGTCATCCGGGTGCTTACCGGACCCATGGAGGGTCAGGAGTTTGACCTGAATGACGGAGAACTGATACTGGGGCGCGGCGAGGACTGCAGCATCCGGTTTCCTGCGGACGCGAGGGGAGTCAGTGCCAGACACTGCTCGGTCAGATGGAACCGGCAGGACGGCAGCTTCACCGTCCGGGATCTGGAGTCCACCCACGGCGTCTATCTGGACACCGGTATGAAGCTGGAGAAGACCCGCCCCTACCGCATGAAGCCGGGGGAGACCCTGTATCTCGGCTCGAAGGAACACAGTGTTCTTCTGACATTCAGCGGGCCGGCGGAAGCCGCAGCTGCGGCCGCAGCCGGAGCAGCGGTACCGGTGAAGAAGGGATTCCCGGTGCTGCCGGTCGTGATTGCCGCGGTGATCGTGCTGGGGCTGGTGCTGTTCTTTGTCCTGCGGAGCGGCAAGGATGACACAAAAACGGATGAAAACACCGAGCCGGCCGAGACAGCGGCAGTGACTGAGCCTGTGACCGGGACGGACGACACGGAGCCTGGTGCGGAGCCGGACGAAGAGAATCCCGCCGAAACACCCGCGCCGGAAGAGACCGAGACGCCTCAGCCTTCACCGACGCCGACACCGACGCCGACACCGACACCAAAACCCTCGAAGCCTGCTGAGGAAAACGAGGAGCCTCCTGAGCTGGACCAGACCGGAGCATCCATTGGAGCCGGCGACTACGATGGCGGCGGAGGCGGCGGCACCCCCGGAGGTGGCGGCGGCTGATGCTGAAACAAACAATCCATGCGGAAGAGCGCGGAAAAAACACATACTAATGAAGATGGAGTGTGAGAGTGATGACAAATCAGAAACCGGTACTGCGGTCGCAGGCACCGCAGCACAGAGACAGTGTGGTCAGCATAGGAAAGAATGCGGCCATCCTTGGCAGAACGCAGGACTGCAGCCTGATCTACCGGGACGGGACCCCCGGCGTCAGCGGACGCCACTGCGCCGTTGTGTGGGATGCGGATACGGAGGAGTTCATTGTCGAGGATCTGAACTCCAGCTACGGCACCTTCCTGGAGGACGGCACCCGACTGGAGGCCAAAAAGGGCTACAGAGTGCGCCCGGGCACGGTGATCTGGCTGGGCGACCGCGCCAACCGGGTCCTGCTGGACACGGAGCTCGGAGAGATGCCCCGCTCGGAAGAGATGAAGTCCGAAGAAATCCCCTCATATGAAGAGCCGGAACCGGAGAAGAAAAAGAGCGTGCTTCCCATCATCCTGGTGCTGTGCCTTCTGCTGGCACTGGCCGCAGTTGCAGTGTGGTACTTTGTGCTGCGTGACACAGGGACCACCGGGAACGGAGACGGCACCGGAACCGAAGTGAACGAAACCGTGGAAACCGAGGATGATACGACCGCAGGGGAGAATGTGGACGCCGGCGACGGAACCGAGGTTGCGGAGAACGGTGAAGCGGATGAGGTCGAGACTCCGGAGCCCGAAATCGCGGCACCCGAGGAAGAAACGCCCGAGGAAGTCCCTGATGAAGAGACAAAGACCTATCTGGATGCCCAGGGCGAGCAGGTGACAGAGGTCTATGACAGCACCGGGAAGCTGATCCATAAGGAAGAGCCCTACTATGTCGACGGAATCAGGAAGGGCACGCTGGTTTACGACGCAGAGATCAAATGCGATCCTACCGACGAGCGTTACAGCAACGAGTCCGGATGGTCGCTGCCGGTCTTCAAGCCGCAGACGGCCCTGAACGGCGCGCTCTCGTACACCATCAACCTGACCTACTACAAGCTCAGCGAGGAAGAGCTGGGAGAGCAGATCATCTACCAGAGGACAGACGGAGTATTCCACTCTCTGCCCGATACGCTGGACGTGCAGGAGCTGAGAAGAACCTACGGTGTGGATATCAGCTTTGACAAACCGACCAAGGTGAACGGATTTGCCACCCGCTCGTACCGCAGTCCCCGTTCCGGCTCCTTCTCCATGACGATAAACCTTACGGATGTCCGGTATGTCATCACCGGCTCGGCCGTCAGATAACAGGCAGAAACGAACGAAACATAAGAGGCTTTGCGCATGGAAGTATGTTACAATTGCTTTCGGGAAAAACAGACCCCGGGGCCCTGCCCGCACTGCGGATATGACGAGGCGCAGGACCGTGACCGATATCCGCTTGCACTGAATCACGGCGCAATCCTGGACGGACGATACATCGTCGGCCGTGTCCTGGGTCAGGGCGGCTTCGGCATCACCTATACGGCGTATGACGACAAAGAGAAAGGTCTTGTTGCCATCAAGGAATACTTTCCGACAGACTTTGTTGGCAGAACACAGAATACGGGGATGGTCTGTCTGTATTCCGGGGACCGAAGAAAGAACTTTGAATACGGGAAAGAGCTGTTCCTGGAAGAAGCGAGAACCATGGCCTCGTTCATGAACGACGGCCGGATCGTACGTGTCCATCGCTTCTTTGAAGAAAAAAACACGGCATACTTCACCATGGAGCTGGTGGACGGCGACTCATTGGACCGCTACACCAGGAAGAAAGGCGGCCGGCTCTCCCCCGAGGAGGCGGATCGGCTGCTGATCCCACTGGTGCAGGCACTGGACGGCGTGCACGCAAAGGGCATCGTCCACCGTGACATCGCCCCGGACAACATCCTGGTCCGTAAGGACGGTACGGCGGTCCTCATCGACTTCGGTGCGGCGCGATACAGCACCGAAGAAAAGAGCCGCAGCCTGGACGTCGTGGTAAAGCACGGCTTTGCCCCGAAGGAGCAGTACTCCCGGCACGGAAAGCAGGGACCGTTTACGGACATCTATGCTCTGGCGGCGACCTGGTACTTCGCGGTCACGGGAGAGATCCCTCCGGATTCCATCGAGCGCATCGAAGAGGACAGCCTCGTGATGCCCAGCGCCAAAGGGATCAAGGTGAACCGAAAGATCGAGGCGGTCTACCGCAAGGCGCTGAGTGTGGAGGCCTCAGACCGGTATCAGAACATGCGGGAATTCTATACTGCTTTGAAGAAGGCGGAAGAAAAACCCGCTGCGGCCACGTCGGCTATCCCCAGGAAAGCCCTGATCGGAATCCTGATCGGCCTTCTGGCTGCGGTCCTGATCCTGGCTGCGGTGCTTGTGGTGACGAGCCTCGGCAATCAGGGCAGCTCGCAGGGATCATCCATCTCTGTATCGACGACGACACCTGTACCCACGACTTCGCCCACATCGACCCCCACGCCCACACCTACCCCCACACCTGCGCGCAAACCGACCCCCACGCCCACACCGACCCCCACACCTACGCCCACACCGTCTCCTGAGGATCTAGAGAAAGACATCGCAACGCTGGATAAGACGTCCAGGAAAGGTGACGGTACACAGACGGCGGAAGAAACTCCTGAGCCAACCCCGACCCCCGAGCCGGAAGAATCAGATCCGCCGGAGATCAAAAAAGACGGCGCCATCAGCGGAGGCGGGGGCGACTACTACGACGGCGGCAGCGGCGGTGGCAGCAGCGGCGGTATGGGATAATTGGGATGATTACGCTGGCGGACCATCAGAGACAGAAGGCAATACCGGCATACGGACAGAGCTGATGCCGAGGCAGAAAGGAATGCAGAGACATGACAATGGGACAGGCGATTGGAAGCGTGTTTTCCAAATATGCCGTCTTCGGAGGACGGGCAAGAAGGAGTGAGTATTGGAAATTCACCCTCTTCAACACGGTGATCGGGCTTGCCTTCCTGCTTTTGCTGACCGTTTCGCAGAAGTATTTCGGAGGCCGGATGATCAGCGCGATCCGTGTTCTCGACCTCCTGTACACACTGGCTGTCCTGCTGCCAGGCCTTGCGGTATGTGTGCGGAGACTGCACGACATCGGAAAGTCCGGATGGAGCTATCTGATGGTTCTTGTCCCTCTGGCGGGCCCGATTATCCTGCTGGTATGGATGATCCGAGACGGACAGCCCGGAGGCAACGCCTATGGACCGAACCCCAAAGAGGAGCAGGCTGTCTGCGCCCACACTGCCGCTTCCGAGGAACTGCCGCCCGCTGCCCCCGGAACGCCGACTGACGTAACTGAGGGCGGTCCCCGGCACGAGGAGACCGACGAGAGGCCGGACCGGCTCCCGGAGGAAAAAACCGAAGTAACGCCCGTCGTGCCCTCCTCTGTGACCCCGACGGTGTCGGTGGCAGGAACGCGAATACTGGCGGAGGTGGGACAGGGCGGCCTTCTGATCGGGAGAAACCCCGACTGCGGGCTGGTGTTTCCGGACGAGACCCCGGGAATCAGCGGAAGACATTGCGCCGTATTCTGGGACAGGGAGACGTCGGAGTTCATCGTGAAGGATCTGAACTCCAGCTTCGGTACCTTTCTGGCGGACGGAATGCGGGTTGCACCTGACGGAATACGCCGTGTGAAGCCCGGGTCGAGCATCTTCCTCGGCGGGCCGCAGAACGAAGAACTCAGGCTGGAGATAAAATAAAAACAAAAACATCAAGACATACGGAGGGAGAACAACATGGCACAGGCAAGATGCGCAAACGGACACATTTATGACTCGGAGATCTATGATCATTGCCCCTACTGTGACAGAGGGAATTCATCCATCGACTTTGACAGCGACTTCGAAAAAACCCTGCCGGTGACCGGCAACACAGGCGGCTACGGCTACGGCATGCCCGGCCCGGCCGAATCGGTCCGCCCGGAGGTGATCAAGAAGACCACGGCTCCTTCGGACTATGTGGTGAAGCAGGAGACGGTGGGACACACGACAGGTGTGTTTACCTTCAAGGGAGGAAAGGAGCCGGTGGTAGGCTGGCTGGTCTGCGTCAAGGGCGAGGACTTCGGCAAGGACTACCGTCTGCTGGGAAAGACCAACACCATCGGCCGCGGCGCCTCGATGGACGTACAGATCTCCGGCGACACGTCGATCACGTCGGACGTCCATGCGAAGATCGACTATGACAGCGAACACAACGACTTCTATCTGCTGCCGGGCAACAATAAGAACACCATCTATCTGAACATGGAACCGGTCTATTCGGCAAAGAAGCTGGAGGCCTATGCCAGGATGCGCTTCGGCAAGACGGAGCTGCTGTTTGTACCCTTCTGCTGCGAGCGGTTCACCTGGCCGATGGAAAACGGAGATAACTAAAAGATGGCAGGTGCTCAGACAACTGTAAAATCAGCTCCGGAAAAGCTCCCGAAGACATCGATGCCGCCGGCCTCCTTCGGCGGAAAGATGATCTATGTGGTGGGCAACATTCAGGGAGTCGGGAAACGCGAACAGCAGGAAGATTCCTTTGGCTTCGGCAATGCCCTTGACACGGGCGCCATCGACCGTCAGGGCCTGATGGCCGTAGTGGCGGACGGCATGGGCGGCATGAAGAACGGCAAGCTCGCCAGCGACACGGCCGTCTCGGTCATACTGGACGCTTTCCGCAGGATGGACCTCCGCAGCAGCATTCCGCAGCAGCTGCAGGACGCTGCCATTGCAGCAGGTGACCGCGTTCTGGACCAGCTGCAGGGAAGCGGAGGAAGCACACTGGTGGCAGGGCTCTTTTATCAGGAGATGCTCTGGACCGTCAGTGTCGGCGACAGCTACATCTTTCTGCTGCACGACCGGAAGCTGGTGAGACTCAACCACAGCCAGAATGTACTGTCCCGTGACTCTCTGGAGCTTATCATGAACGGCAGCATGGACCGTACCGAGGTCCTGCGGAGCCCCGAAAAGGACGCCATCACCCACTTCCTGGGGATGCCGGGCCTGGACGAGACCGACCTGCTGCGCAGCCCGCTGAAGCTCAGCGCGGGAGACGTGCTGATGTTCTGTTCGGACGGAGTGGGAGGATTCCTCTCGGAGCGCTATATCGAGGAATGCCTTCTGGAGAGAACGCCGAAGGAAATGTGCGACGCTCTGGAAGCCGGTCTGCGCAGCAGGGATCACAAGTATCAGGACAACTATACGGCACTGGTCGTACAGTGCCGGAGATAGCGGAGGCGCGAGTAAGCCGATGATAGACAGCTTTAATTTTACAAACGTCGGAGGACGGGATGAAAATCAGGATTCCCTGACGGTGATGTCAGACCGAAACCGAAACCTCTTTATCGTGGCGGACGGACTGGGCGGACATCAGCACGGCAGCCAGGCTTCCGGCTGCGTTGTTTCAGCCCTCTCGGACTGCTGGCGTGCAGCCCGCGTCTGGAACAGGGATGCGCTGTTTTCGTCCTTCCGGCAGGCCAACGACGCACTGCTTGCGCTGCAGAACCAGCTCCGGACTACGGCAAAGAGCACCGCAGCGCTGCTCTCGATTGAAGGAAACCGGGCGTCCTGTGCCAACACAGGAGACAGCCGGATCTATTTCCTCCGGAACAGCGGGATCCGCATGATCACAGAGGATCACTCGGTGGCTTTCAAGAAGTATAAGAGCGGAGAGATCAACAAGGATCAGATTGCTGCCGATGAGGATCAGTCGAGTCTCCTGCGGGTGATGGGAAACGACACCCGCTGGGAACCGGAGGCTTACGAGGTCGACGGCCTGAGGCCCGGCGATTCCTTCCTCCTCTGCACCGACGGATTCTGGGAATACATCTCCGACGAGGAGATGCTTCTGGACCGCCTGTCGGCTGACACGGCACGCCGGTGGGCACAGCTGATGCTGCTGCGCGTGATAGAACGTGTGCCGGCGAACCACGACAATCTGTCCCTGATCACCGTTATCCTGAGATAGAATAAGGAGAAGATCAGATCAGGCATCCGATGGAAGCGGATACGAACACAGAAAGGATGAGACAACAGGAATGAAAAAGATGAACATGAAGAAACTACTGTCGCTGCTGCTGGTCATCGCGATGCTGGTCTCTCTGTTCCCTGCGGCTCTGGCGGAAGGGGAAGATACGGCGTCTGACGACATGATCGCTGCGGACGAAGTTTTCGGCGGGACATATGACGAAGAACCAGAAGACGGTTTGCTGCTTCCGGACGAGGACGAGACCGCTGATGAAGTGCTGACCGAAGTGCCGACGGAACTTTCGGCAGAGGACGTGGCCGAGCCTGCTGAGGAGCCGGAAGAGCTCCTTGAAGCGCCGGCTGAGCTGCCCG
This sequence comes from Oscillospiraceae bacterium, assembly GCA_024697625.1. Taxonomy (GTDB): domain Bacteria; phylum Bacillota; class Clostridia; order Oscillospirales; family Oscillospiraceae; genus Limivicinus. The sequence continues at coordinate 42,709 of JAILFJ010000177.1, read as the reverse complement.
AAGAGGCTGTCGAAGCACCGGAGGAGGAAGCGGAAGAACCCGTGGAGGAGACTCCGGAGGAAGAGGCTGAAGCCGCAGAAACAGAGGATCCGGAAGAGCCGGACGACGAGGAACCGTCTGAAGAAGAGGCGGAGCCGGTCCAGGTGAACTTTGTCTCGGAACAGGACATCACCCTCACCGTTTTTGCCGGTGAGACGGCGGTCGATCCTGTGGAGGACGCGGCTCCCGCTGACGATACCCTTGCTTTCCGTGCGGTCTATCTGCTTGTGCCGGGCGTCTATACCTATACCGCAGAGGCGGAGGGCTTTGTGACGGCGAAGGACGTCCCCTTTGAGGTTGCTGCAGGTTCTGAACCGCTTAGCCTGACTGTGACGCTGAAAGAAGGGCTTCCCTATGGCTTCAGAGGAATGCCGGAGGGTTATGAGTTTACAGAAGCACAGCTGGCAGAGAAGCGCATCCTGACCGACGAGGGCATCCTTGCAGCGGTACAGAGCGGCGGTGAGTACGTCGAGGGTGAGCTGCTCTTCAGCGCGGATACGGAAGAGTACGCAAATCTTGTGGCAGAGGCCTATAACGCAGAGCTTGCGTATTTCACAGGCTCGATGGGCAAACTGTATCTGACTGAGGCGACCGTGGCGGAGGCCGTGGAATGCGCGGCAGATCTGGAGCTGCCCCTGCCCGCAGTGGAGCCGAACTGGATCATTCACCAGAGTGCGCTCATGCCCTCCGCGGGATCCTGGTTTGATACGGAGATGCAGGCGGCATACAGCGGCCTCATGTGGCAGGACTGGATCGACAACACACCCAATCCGGACGAGCTGATGAGTGATCCCGGCGGAGCTTATCAGTACCACCATGATATCATCCACAGCTATGGCGCATGGGGCGTCACGACGGGTAAGTCCGGTGTCGTTGTCGCTGTTCTGGACAGCGGTGTGGACGGCACGGCAGATCTGGCTAAGGTGCAGGGCGACACCGGCGACGTCAGCGGCCACGGCACTGCGGTTGCCGGCCTGATCGCAGGCACGATGGGGAATGGCGCCGAGGGAGCAGGTGTGGCACCAAATGCAGGGATCTACTCGATGCGCGTCCTGGATGAGAACGGAAATGCGACTGCCGAGAGCATTGCAAAGGCGATTGGTGATGCGTATAAAGCAGCAAGGATCATCAACCTGAACTTCAACAGTCTCTATTACAGCAGTGCGATTGAAACTGCGATAAAGAATGCAAAGGACGCAGTGATCATCGTCCCCATGGGAGACGATGGTACAAACATAAAGACTTATCCCGCGGCAAGCTCTTTAGCCAACGTGATTGCAGTCGGAGCCACGGACATCAGCGGGGCGAGGGCACCCTTCTCCAACTACGGAAAATGGTGTGACATCTCGGCTCCCGGCGCCGGCATCTGGTCATCGGCAGCGGGCGGCGGTACGGCCTGCTATGACGGTACAGCAATGTCTGCAGCAATCGTTACCGGTGTGGCCGCGCTCTATATGAGCAAAAATGGCAGCATCAGCGCAGCCGCTCTGACAAATAAGAAGATGGTCAGCAAAGGCCCCAAAGATATGGGCAGCGGGATCATCGATGCGGCCTTGCTGTTCGGCGCAACAAAGGGCGGCGCATATCCCAAAGTCTTCAACTCGAAAAACGAAGTCATTACCGGCAGCAGCGTGCCGGCAAACGGTTATATTCAGCTGGAATCCGGCAGCGGCGATACCGGAGAAGGATCCCGCTTCCTGTACAGCACGGACGGACAGAGCCCGGCGGTGCTAAACGGCGAGGTAATTCACGGCTCGGATATCCGGGAGTTGGGGCACTATGATGCAGAGAAGGGCTGCTTCATTCTGCCGCTTGAGAGCTTCACACCCGGGCAGACTGTGGAGTTCCGCTTCATGGAACTGAACGGATTCGGAGCTGCCGGTGAGGTCAGTAAGCTGGAACTGGTAATCACGGAAGCGGAAACGGCGGATCAGGAGAAGGCAGCGGAGAAGGCAAAAGTCGGCTCCATTGTCCTGACCGGAGAGTTGCCCGTGTTTGCGGTTGGAACGACGACGGTACTGCCGGTCGAGGTCCGGGATACCGAAGGCAAAGCGCTCAGTCTGAAGGATGCAGCAATCACCTGGAGCAGCAGCGACCCCTCCGTAGCGACAATCGCAGCGGTTCTAAATGAAAAGAGCGGCGAATATGAGGTTCGTGTTACCGCAAGGAAAGAGGGCAGTTTTCAGCTGAGCGGTAAGGAGGACGGCGAGTCAGAAGCCAGAATCGACATTCAGGCGAATGCGCAGATTCTGATCAAGACAATTGTTGTGACCGGACAGACGGTAGCTGCTCCCGGTACCACAGCAAATTATAAAGTAAGCATGCTCGATCCCAAAAACGCGAAGAACAAGAAGCTGAACTGGAAAATTGGAGATGAGAACGGTCAGGAAAAAGAGATACCGGGCATAACAGCTAAGACAGGAAAAGTAACTGTTGCCAAAGACGCAATTAGAGGGACCGTATTCACCGTCTGGGCGGTTTCGACAGATGGTAGTAACGTAGAGAGTAACAAGATTACCGTTATTGTCGACAACAAGGCCGGAGCTGTCGAAATAAGCCAAGGTGAGAAAAAGCTCAAAAACAATGACACGATTAAACTGTGCAGTGTTAATCTGCCTGGTACGGAACAAAACGACAGAAGCACTGAGCTGACAGCCATACGTGTCGCCGGATCAAAAACAGGTCCGATTCTGGACTCTACCGTTGGAGCAGTACAGTGGACGTCAAATAAACCGGATATTGTCAGAATCGATAACGATAACGGTACTGGCGTCGTAACGATTACAGCTCATAAGGCAGGCACAGCGACACTGACAGCAAAGGCCAACGACGGTTCACCTGCATCAGCCAAGCTGAAGGTTCAGGTCACGGTTCCGGTATCCTCGGTAACCATTGTTTCCGCTTCACAGGATAAGGATTTTCATGACAGTATGAGCGGAGCTATTCCCATTGCGTATGGGAAGAGCGTCAAGAACACAGCGGTCCTGGGATCAACCTACGGTACTCCGACAAACAAAAAGGTTAATTGGAGTCTCAAATTATTAGAATTAGATAAAAACGGAAATGAAACGGGAAAAACCAAAAATCCGGGGAAATATGTTGCCGTCAAAAACGGTACTCTGTCACTGAAAGCCGGACAGGCAGAAAAGGATCTGGGATACAACTATATCATCCGCGTCACTGCTTCTATCGATGGAGTATCTAATACTATTGATTACAGACCTGTCGCGCTGAGTACAAAGTTACAGCTTGTCGATGAAACCGGAAAAGAGCCTAAACAGGTCGTATTCGGCACTGATCCTGGCGAAGTGTCCAGAACTCTTTATCTGAAATGGACGTATAAGTACTTTGTAGGAAATGTTGCGGAAGTTCAATACCTTCCGAGTTTCTCGGTAACTTCTACAAATCCTGACATTGCCGGAGCTAAACTGGAAGTGCTCCAGGGAGACAGGTACCGTTGTGCACTAACAATCTATCCGAATACCTCAGGAACTGGGAAACCTGGAACGGCAAAAATCACGGTAAAGACTACAGATGGCAGCAACAAGAGCGTCAGTATCAATGTTAAAGTTGATAAGAATGCCTCGAAGAGCCAGCTGAATATCGTGACACAGCCAACAAGTCTTTCAGTCCCTCAGGAACAAGAGGCAACTTTTAGTGTTGAAGCAAAAAACGCAAAAAGTTTTCAGTGGCAGATAAAACAGACCGGAAAAGACTACTGGTGGAATGTTGCTGACGAGAAAGAAAAGATCAGCGGTGCAACAAGTAATACCCTGACGATTTGGAAGTCAGCGTCTTCTGACAGCGGGCAGATGTATCGCTGTGTGGTTTCAGATGGAAATGGATTTGCTAAAACAAGCGACGAGGTAAGTCTTACGGTATTTGAGAAGTATACAGTTACAATCCCATCGCAGACTTATACGGGCAAGGAGCTTGAGCCAGCAGTCACCGTAGAGGTTGGAGTTAAGAAACTCATTGAGGGAACCGACTACGAAGTTAAGTTGCCTGAAGACCTCGTTAATGCAGGTGATCACACGGTTACAATTTCCGGAAAAGGTAAATACGGTGGTAAAGCTGAAGCGACGTTTACTATCGATAAGGCGGCCAATCCGATGACCTATGCCGAGATGCAGACGGTGAGCAAGACCTACAGCAGCTCTGCACAGACGGCGACGCTTGCGGCGGCAGCAAACGGACAGGGTAATGTTACGTATGACATCAAGAGCCAGAAGGACAGCGCCAAAGCGGATGTTACATGGTTTACGCTCAACGGCACGACGCTGACCCTCGCGGCCAAAACTCCCGCCGGTACATATACGGTGGTTGTGAGCGCCACGGCAGCAGGCAACAGCAATTATGAAAGTGGAACGAAGGATTCCACGGTCACTGTGACGGTCGGTAAGGCGGACAATCCGATGACCTATGCCGAGACGCAGACGGTGAGCAAGACCTACAGCAGCTCTGCACAGACGGCGACGCTCGCGGCGGCAGAGAACGGAGAGGGCACGGTGTCCTATGACATCAAGAGCCAGAAGGACAGCGCCAAAGCGGATGTTACATATTTTACGCTCAACGGAACGACGCTGACCCTTGCGGCCGACACTCCCGCCGGTACATATACGGTGGTTGTGAGCGCCACGGCGGCAGGCAACAGCAATTATAATAGTGGAACGAAGGATTCCACGGTCACTGTGACGGTTCAGCAGGAAGCAGTTCAGCAGCAAGAATAAAATTAGTGCTACCGTTCCGCGTATAACCGCACCTGGATTAACAGAAACAGACAGCCGTGAGGCGCCACTCCTGGCACCTCACGGGAGTCTGTGCAAACGAATGATCAAATCTTTTGCTTCAGCCTTTCTGTCTGTGACACCCGGATATCGCAAAATACAGGCAGGGGTTCAACAACACGGAGGTAGGGAATGTCAACCTGTTATAATTGCTTCAGAGATAAACCGGACGAAGCCGTCTGCCCTTACTGCGGCTTTGATGACTCGGATTATGCGGAAAAACATCCGCTTGCGCTGAAGCTCGGAGCAATCCTGGACGGACAGTACATTATCGGACGAGTTCTCGGTCAGGGCGGCTTTGGGGTGACATATATTGCGCAGGATTACAACACACAGAACCGTGTTGCGATCAAAGAATTCTTCCCCACAGATTTCGTGGGAAGGACTCAGAAAACATGCGCTGTACAGCTCTATTCCGGCAACAACAGGGAGAATTTCGAATACGGAAAGCAGCAGTTCCTGGCAGAGGCGAAGGCATTGGCCTCTTTTATCGGGGACGAACACATTGTAAGAGTCCATAAATATTTTGAAGAGAACGGAACGGCATACTTCGCAATGGAGTATGTGGAAGGCCTGCCTCTGGACAAATACATGGGTCAGCAGGGAGGCCGGGTATCCCCGGAAGAGGCAGACCGTCTTTTCCTGCCGCTGATGGAATCGGTGGACAGAATCCACCGCAGAGGGCTGGTCCACCGGGATATCGCGCCTGACAACATCATCATCCAGCCGGACGGCAGCGCGAAGCTCATCGACTTCGGTGCTGCCCGCTACAGCACCGGCGAGAGGAGCCGAAGCCTGGACGTGATCCTGAAACACGGCTTTGCTCCTCGCGAACAGTATGCAAGCCGAGGCAGACAAGGGCCGTTCACCGATGTGTACGCCATGGCCGCGACATACTATTATGCAATCACAGGGAAGATCCCGCCGGACGCGATGGACCGGCAGAAGGGGAATGATCCGCTGATCCTGCCGAAAGCACTGGGGGTTGAGATCAGCAAAGAAACGGAGAAGGCCCTCTGCAAGGCTCTGGAACCGGACCATGGCAGCCGGTTTCAGAGTATGGAGGAGTTCCGTAAGGCGATGTCAGCCGGAAAGCCCGAAATCCCCAGGAAAACTGACGCTGACGACGGTTCGGAAGCAACCCTTGCTGTGCAGAGGAAACCAGCCGGCGGAGAGAGTACAGGCACGAATGGCGGGGCTGTAGCGAAGCCTGTTAAAACACAGCCGGAAAAGGGACACAGAGAGAAGAGCCTGGACACGGGAACCATCCTGTGCCTTGTGGCGGCTGTACTTATGTTCATCGCGCTTGTGGTTCTGCAGAACAGCGGTACGACTGCCGGTATCGGCTCATCTGTATCCGGAAAGACCAGCGTGACAGCCACACCGACACCGACTTCCACACCTAAACCGACTTCGACGCCGACGCCCACACCTAAAGCGACACCGACACCGACACCTACCCCTAAGCCGACTCCGACTCCGACGCCCACGCCTAAGCCGACTCCGACGCCCACCCCTACGCCCAAGCCGACCCCAACCCCGACTCCGGAAAAAGAGCGGAAAAAGGTCTATCAGGATGCGAAGGGTGAGACAGTGACCGAGGAATATGACAAAGACGGAGTGCTGATCCACAAAGAAGAGCCGTATTACGAGAACGGCAGGAGGACGGCAACGCTGTGCTATGACCGCACGATCTCATGCAGCTGGTCCGGAGACAGGTATACGACGTCTTCGGCCTGGACAATCCCGGTCCTCAAACCGGACACCGCTCTGACCCGATGCCTGTCCTTTACGCTGAAAATGAAATATCTTGAGGTCGCGGACAGCAGAGAACTTGGTACACAGAACATCTACTGCCGCCAGGACGGAGTGTTCCAGAGAGCGGGATATATGGAGATTGGAGAGCTGAATACCTTTGGCGAGATGGATTTCAGATTCAACAAGCCGACAAAAGTGGATGGCTTTGGCATACTGCCATATCAATATATCAGTTCGGGAAGCTTTAACCTTGTTGCGATTTTGGAAGACGTCCGCTATCTGAAGTAAGGCAGCAGGGACGAAGTAAGCATAAGACGCGGATGACCGTCGATTTGGGATTGGCGAGATCGAACCTGAGTGAAGAGAGGACCCATGGATACGGACATGACAAAAGGGCTCACAAATATAAAAAACAATCTGGCCACTGCTGATCTGGCCGTTCCCTGGGAGACCGGATTTGCAGAGAATATCGGCACAAGAGAGCAGCAGCAGGACCGGGCCGGGATCGCGGTTGGCACTTACTGCGGAAAGACTGCCCTGCTCGCGGTGCTTGCCGACGGCATGGGAGGCATGAAGGACGGTGCGGAGTATGCCCGTATCACGGTAGACAGCCATCTGAAACACTTTCAGGAAGCGCTTGACAGGGGCGGAAAGGCATCCGATGCGCTGCTGTTTCTGGCTCTCAAGGCGAATGAGGAGGCATACAGCATTCATGACGAGGACAGCCCCGGCGGCAGCACGCTGGTCTCGGCGCTGTTTGTAGACGAGGACGTATATATACTGTCTGTCGGCGACAGCAGGATCTATCTGTTTCGGATGAATGAAGAGCTGGGACGCTATGTACCGCTCCTGCTCAACCGGGAACATGTCCTGGGTGCAGCACTGGATGAGCAGGCCTGGATGGGGAAGATCGACATGGAGGATGCGGAAGACAGCATCTACCGAAACACCCTGTCCTCGTGCATAGGGATGGAAAAAATACGCAGGCTGGATCTGACGGAGACACCGATCCGACTTCTGCCCGGAGACAGGATCGGTCTGATGAGCGACGGCGTATTTAAGACGCTGTCATCGGATATAATCGCGCAGACCATGGATGAAGACCCGGAGACGACAGCGCTTCGGATCGTTGAAAGAGTACTTCAGGAGAAAGCACCCAAACAGGATAACATGAGCATCCTGATTGTGGACAGCAAAAAGCAGGCAGCGGAAGCTGTGGAAGAAGAGGAAACAGCGGAAGAAGCGAGGGACGGAGAAGAGCAGAATGGATAACACAACAGAAGTGATTCTTGAGGAATCGACTGACTTTACAGTTCCGTCCGGGGATGATACAGCGGACACAAAGACAGAGAATACGGCGCAGAAGACCACGGAAGCCGCCGACGCGATGGCATCGAATACAGAGGGGGACAATGTCCGGACAGCCGTACCTGAGGAGAGCCCGGAGCTCTCCGAACAGCTGGACGAAAACCTCGTAAAGGTACTTCCCATCACGGTGATGGATGGAAGGCCGGCCAGAGAAGCGGGCGAAGAAGCAAACCAGGAGACAACAGAGATACTGGGGGCCTCGGAACCCACATCGAGAAGTTCCGGCGGGACGACGGCAATAACCGAGAGCATAGGGATTCTGGCAATCTGTATTGTCGGCATTCTGTTTATACTGACACTGGGGGCGATCCTTGCCATGCGATTCCGGAAAAAAAGATCTGTTCAGACAGAAGAGGAGACTGTGCGGACAGGCCTGGTCAGAAAGAAACAGACTCCGCCGACGGGTCAGTCAAAGAACCGCGGGGGAATTCGCATCGGCTGTGTCCAGGACCAGGGCAGACGTGAAGAACAGCAGGACTCCTTCGGCCACTCCAGCCCGGAAGAGCCGATGCTGAGCGAGAAGGGCCTGCTTGCAGTTGTGGCGGACGGAATGGGCGGCCTGAATAACGGCACGACTTATTCGGCTACGGCGGTGCGGACGGCCTTGCAGTCGTTCTGGAGCTATCCGCCGGAAAAGAGCGATGAGGCGACACTCCTCCGGGTTCTGAAGACCGCACGCGAAGCGGTGCGGGATACCGGCCTGACGGACGGCGGTACGACCTTTGTCGCAAGCCTGATACGGAACCACAGGCTTCACTTTGTTTCCGTCGGAGACAGCCGCATCTGTCTGATGCGCAACGGAGGCCTGATACAGCTGAACCGGGAACATGTGTACGGCAGAGAGCTGGACGATCTGGCCATGAACGGGCTCCTGAGCGAGCAGGAAGCTGCGCAGGACCGGCAGCGGAAGGCGCTGACCAGTTACATCGGCAAAGAGGACGAGATCCTGATCGACCGGAATATCAGTCCGATCCCTCTGTATTCGGGTGACAAGGTCATTCTGATGTCAGACGGAGTATACGGTGCTCTGCATGAGAGCGAGCTTGCAGAACTGCTGCTGAGACATAAAGATCCCAGAGAAGGTGCTGCGGCGGTCAGAGATGCGATCCTGAAGAAGCAGAATCCCCATCAGGACAACCTGACGATTGTCATTCTGGATATCGACTGAAACGGATCAGGAGGGATGACATGAAAAAACTGCTTGCCATTCTCCTCGTTGCGTGCCTCATGTATCCCGCCGGTTCTCAAAGCGCGTCGGCACAGACCTACGGTTCCATCAATGACGCGATGAACGGCGTTGCGAGGGTTTACACGGAGGGAGATGTCGATTATTACGTCAGCGGGAAGCTGGTTGAGTCAGAAAAGGACACCGCGCTGGGGACAGGATCTGCCTTCGCAGTCGGAAAGGGAACCGGAAAGGTATCCTACTTTGTGACAAACAGGCACGTCGTGACCGGGAGCGAGGAGACTGCGGAAAACGACAACGGAGTCACAATCACGGCAAAGAGCAGGGTTACCCGCGTATATATCATCATGGACGACGTCCCTACAAAATGCCCTGCGGAGATTGTCACGACAAATGAAGGAGCTTCGGACCTGGCGATTCTCCGGCTGAAAACAGCGACGGACCAAAGGCAGCCATGCACACTGCATCCCTACACAGACGCCATCGAAGAGCATCTGGTGGGATCCGATGTCTGGGCCGTGGGCTACCCCGGGATTTCGGACATCATCTATAAAGATGTGAAGACCATAGACGACATGCTCATCTCTTCCGTGAAGAATGTCCGCACGGCGAAGGGCAGCATAACCGGAACCATTGATGCGGAGATCTCTTCAACGGGAGGCAGCTATATCGAGACAAACGCGACGGTAAGCGCCGGCAACTCGGGCGGGCCTCTTGTGGATGAGAACGGCACGGTACTGGGTGTCTGCACCACGATGAGCACAAGTGTAGTCGGGGCGAACGGAGCGGTATCGGTAAACGAGGTCATTACCCTGCTCGACAGATACAACATCTCTTACCTGACCGTCAGCAAGACGAGCGCATCGAGCAGCTCGGGCAGTTCGGTCTACATCTACGCGGCTGTAGCCGTCGCGGCAGCGGCGGTCGCGGTACTGGCGGTCTTTTTCATCAAAAAAAGGAAAAACAGGCCGAGTCAGCCGGCCGGGCCGACCCCGTCTTCGTCGGGGTCCCGCATACCGCCCCCGATCCCGCCTCAGGCCCCGTCTTCATCAGGGGCCCGCATACCGAACCCGATCCCATCCCGTGCCGCGTCTCCGACCCCGTACCGTGCGCCGGCTTCTTCTCCTTCGCCTTCGGAGCCGCGCGCAGCCGGCCGCACGCTTTACTGTATAACCGGAGCGCTTGCAGGGACCCGGTATGAACTCCGTCAGGGAGATTCTCTGATGATCGGACGGAATCAGAACAGCTGCAGGGTCTGGTACCCCGACAGGACGCCCGGCGTCAGCAGGGAGCACTGTGAGATCATTTTTGACGGAGAAAGAGCCACGGTCAGAGATCTGAACTCTACCTACGGCACGTTTCTTAACGGAATCAGGCTTCCGGCGGATCGGACCGTCAGACTGCACCGCGGATGTGCGCTGGATATCGGCTCCGAGAAAAACCGCTTCACACTGCAGTAAGAAGGCGGGGTGAACAGACTGCGGCCAGACAGAGCGAAAGCAACACAGCAAAAATCAAGGATTGTACATAAAACAACGAATAAAAAATGGAGGAGATAACATGGCAAGCTTTGTACAATGCCCAAAGGGACACTTCTATGATCCGTCAATCACGTCGACCTGCCCGTACTGCACTCCGGAATCAAGTGCGAGTATTGACCTCGGCGGCTTTGACCGGGCTGTTCATGTGGAGTCGTCGGTATTCACGGCTCCGCCCAGGGATGAGTTTGTTCCCACAGAACCGGTAGAGCGCGACACTCACGGGCGGGTCCGCAGCGGTACGGTCACGGAGGACGATAACAAGACCACCATTGTGAAGAAATCTGACGAAAAGGACGTATCAAAGTATACCGTCGGCTGGCTGGTCTGTGTGGAAGGCCCGTATGAGGGAAAGAGCTTCGTGCTGACACCCGGCTACACCCGCGTCGGAAGAACCGAAGGCGAGATCAGACTGGAAAAAGACAAAACCATATCCAGAGTCAATCACTTCCGCGTTCTCTATGATGCGGACGAGAACCTGTTCCTCGCCTTCGGCGGAGAATCAGGCAACTACCTCAAGGTAGACGGAGTGAAGAAATACCAGGGCGAGAGAGCGGAACTGAAGCCCTATTCCGAGCTGTCAGCCGGAAGCTCAAAGTTCCTGTTTGTACCCTTCTGCTCCGACAGCTTCAGATGGAAGAATCTGAAGGAGACCTGACAGGGATCTGAATCAGAATTAACCGGGCGGACACGGACGCCGTGACTGCAGGACAGGAGGAGTGATAGCGGAGATGGCCATGAATACATCTGCCATGTGCCCTCACTGTATGCGAGAGGATGCCGTCAGAAACGGAGTATGTCGTTTCTGCCGGAAAAAAGCAGATGTCAATATCCCGATCGGCGTTCTGCCGCCGGGAATCATACTGGCGGGCAGATATCTTACCGGCCTGTACATCGGCAAGGGAGGATTCGGCATTACCTACCGCGCGCTGGATCTGAACAGGGGAGAGCTGGTTGCAGTCAAGGAATACTGCCCGGATTCCTGCAGCAGACGCGAGACAGGCTCAAAACTGCTGATCGCAGTACGGGAAGACGAGTACGCCTATGGGAAAAAGCACTTTATCGGCGAGGCGGAAATCCTGGAAAACCTCAGGACGATCCCGGGTGTGGTTCAGTTTCGTGACAGCTTTGAAGAAAACAACACCGCATACTATGTGATGGAATACCTTGAGGGGGAAAGCCTCAGCCAGTATGTGAAGAGCCGCCAGAAGCCTCTCGGATTTACGGAGGCGGTAGAGCTGCTTCTGCCGGCAATCCGTACGCTGGAGGAAGTGCATAAAAAGAATACCTTCCACAGAGACATCAACCCCAACAACATCTTTGTCTGCCGGGACGGCACGATGCGTGTCATCGACTTCGGTGCGGGGGTGTGGGATGACAGCGTGTTTGCGAAGACCTTCATGCCGGTCGAAACAGAGGGATACAGCCCGCCGGAACAGCATCGGCGCGGTGACAACCAGGGCGCGTGGTGCGACAGCTACGCCATGTGCGCCACCGTATACCGCTGCGTATACGGCAGACGCCCGACGGCTGCTTCCGCCAGACTGGCCGGGGACAGCCTGCCCTTTGACGGGAGCACGCTGAGCGAAAAACAGGTCGCCGTGCTGAGGAAGGGCATGTCTCTGAGAACGGCCGAGCGGTATCAGAGCATGGAAGAGCTGGAAGAGGCGCTGCTGGACAGTCTTGATCCCAGAGAGGCCGACAGGCTCCGACAGAGAGCCGGAAAAAAACCTGATCATGACGGAGACGGGAGCGGGCATCACAGTTCCCAAGTCATAGAGAGGGATCGGTTTCCCATTTCGGACGATAACCACTCTGTCCCCGGACCCGCTGGGAACTCCTCCTCAACCGGCAGACAGAAGAACAGCCTGGCGAACTGGCTGCAGGAGCTCCTGTGGAAACTGTTCCCGTCGCTGCGGAATCCGAACAGCGGGAGCGAGAAGGTAAAGAGCAGCCTGACCAGGCTCGATGATCCGAACAGCAGTCAGGGCCTTGCCAATGAGAGAGGAACCAGCCTGCCGGAGCTTTTCCTGGAGATCACAGGGGGCCTGTACAAAGGCGGAGTTCTCCCGCTGGTACCGGGGGTGTTCATGATCGGAAGAAGCTCCGACAGATGCAACCTGGTGTACCCAAATGAGTACAGTGAGATCAGCAGAGAGCATCTTCTTCTGACGGTAGACGCAGCGCACAATATCTTTATTACCGACAAATCCACCAACGGCACATGGCTGAACGGTCAGCGGCTCGAACGGGGCAAGGAGATACAGGCAAAGCCGGGATGTGTGATTGCGTTCGGAAAGGAAACAATCATCATTAGAACGAAGGGAGAATGAAGGAATCATGAAACGCGTTATTTCAGTATTCTTATGTATCCTGCTGCTGGCCTCTGTGACGGCAGCCTTTGCCGATGGCGGCGCAATGCAGGTTTTTGGTGTGGGACAGACAGAAAAGACACTGGACATCCTGCTTTATACGAAGTCAGGCGCTTCCTCTGCGAAAAACTTCAACGTCACAGCCGACGGCCGTGAACTTGAAGTATTAGATACCCACAGCTACCGGGATTCGGACTACGGTACGTCGTGGATCCTGGTGATTGCCCCGACCGCCTATAACGACGTGGTCGATATGGCGCAGGATATTATTGACATACTGGTGGCCGACCTGGAGGAGAATGACAACGTTGCGGTCGCAAATGCCGCCACGGGAGCGGTGACCGCTTTTACGAACTCCAAGGAAGTCATCATGTCAGAGGCTACGGACGCTCTGAAAGACAGCGGAAAAATCCATCTGTATGACAGCATTGACGATGCGCTGGATATCTTCGCTACCAGAACCAGCCTCGCACCCCGCAAGTGCATGATGATCCTCTCCACAGGGGTGGACAACGACAGCTCCTCCAGTATCGCGGATCTCTGCGCCCATGCCAGAAAGCTCCCTGTGGGGATCTATAATATCGGCCTGACAAGGAACGAAGCCCCCCTGGTGGAAGAGTTCCACGAGCTGAACTCGCTGGTACAGACGACGGGCACGGGTATGTCCATCGAGATCACCGACCTCAGCAACAATACAAACCCGGGCACCATTCTGGCAGATATCGATGAGAACGAGAGAAACTGCCTTGTACTCTCCACGTCTTCCGACGGACTGAAGGCAGGGGAAGTAGAGCTCAGGATAGAACAGAAGAGCAACAATGCAAGTGAAACCTTCCGCGTAGAGCTGGAGAGCAGCGGAAACAAGAGCGGTCAGAACGGCAAGAGCGTTCAGGGCGGCCAGAGCAGCAGCGGAACGACACAGACCTCTAAGCATGAACATGTCTGGACCGACGCCACCTGCACTGAGCCGAAGACCTGCTCGCTTTGCGGTGAAACGGAAGGCGAGGCTCTGGGACACGACTACGGTTCCACCACATTCTTTAAGACGGGAACCTGCTCGAGATGCGGAGAAAAGAACCCCGACGACCTGGCCACCTGGGACAAGGCTGCCACCTGGGCCAAGGTGCTGATGATTGTCGGCGCGGTAATCCTGCTGGCGCTGATCGTACTGGCGGTCATCCTGCTCATCCGGAAGATCAGAAATGACAGGCTCCGGAAAGAGGAAGAAGAGTGGCGCAGAGATCAGGAAGACAACAACGTGACGGTAGCGGCTCCGCGCAATGGCACGGGATACAGCCGCTCCAGTGAGGGCAGGACGATGCCTCTCGGCAAAGTCACCATTACCATGACGAATGTCAGTACCGGCGAGCGCTTCACCGGTGAGATCCAGGATCAGTCGATCACGGCGGGCAGATCTTCCAAGTTCAGGCTCTCCGGGGACGGATCGATCTCGGGCAAGCATATGACCTTCGTCTGGCAGAACGGCGTGCTCTATGTTCAGGATGAGAACTCGACAAACGGGACCTTTGTAAACGGCAACAGGATCAGCAGAGCGGTCTCTCTGAACCAGAACGACCGGATCGGAGCCGGAAAGACGGACTTCTATGTGACATGGAAGACAAACCGCTGAGTGCAGATGAGGGCTGGCTGCCTGCAGGAAAAGCGGTCCTGCAGGCAGAACCCCCATACAGGGAGGTGAACAGATGGCATATTCCAATACGGTAACGGTTCTTCTGCCAGGACAGAATCCGCTGTCCGCGGATCTGGATTCGTACGGCCGAGACTGTGTCCTGATGGGAAGAGGCAGCTATCACGGTGACAACGGACCGCCGAATGATATCCGCATAGACAGCAGCGTGGGCGTGATCTCGCGCGCGCACTGTTCGTTCCGCCGGGACCCGCACGGAGACTGGTATATCATGGATGACAACAGCCTGAACGGGCTGCGGTATCATGGACAGGCGATCAAAACACATCGGCTGAGCGACGGCGACAAAATCTACATCGGGGACAATCCGGAACAGCGGGTTGTGATTCTGTTTGCCCGGCAGGAACTCCGGAGAAACGCGGTACAGGACCACAGCATGATGAGAAGCTACCCGCTGAGGGGGAAAAACCGCTTTGTGATCGGACGCGCCGAGGACTGCGACATCGT
Organism: Oscillospiraceae bacterium; assembly: GCA_024697625.1. Classification (GTDB taxonomy): domain Bacteria; phylum Bacillota; class Clostridia; order Oscillospirales; family Oscillospiraceae; genus Limivicinus. The sequence continues at coordinate 27,506 of JAILFJ010000177.1, read as the reverse complement.
AATCAGCCATCCGACGGTTTCGAGAAACCACTGTATTATCCTGCGGGAAAACGGGAAGCTCTACATCACGGACAACAACTCGACCAACGGAGTCATTCTGAATTCCGAAACCCTGAAGGGGAAAGCGCCGCTGCACCGGATGGACCGGATCAGCATTGCCGGAATCGACTTTGTCGTCGGGGATGACTGCCTGTATTCGAAGGAGTCCAGAGGCGGTGTGAGCGTTTCCGCAGAGCGGGTCAGCAAGCGGGTCGGAAAGTCCGGGCAGAGAAAAACGATACTGGACGACGTGAGCCTTTTCATTGAGCCGAACCAGTTTGTGGCGATCATCGGAGGCTCCGGCGCCGGTAAAACGACCCTTCTGAACTGCCTTTCCGGAATGAGCAGCTTCAATGCAGGTGAAGTGCGCATCAACGGCGAATCCATCCGTACTGGAGCGAAAAGCCTGCGAAGCCTGATGGGATACGTCCCGCAGCAGGACATCGTCTACGACCAGCTGACGCTGGAACGGATGCTGTATTACTCCGCAAAGCTGAGAATGCCGCCGGACTCGTCAGAGCGTGAGATCAAGGCAAAGATTGATGAGACGCTGGCGACCGTGGAACTGAGCGCACACCGGAAAACCATGATCAGCAAGCTTTCCGGCGGGCAGCGAAAACGGGCCAGCATCGCGGTGGAGCTCCTGGCTTCCCCCAAGCTTTTCTTCCTGGACGAGCCGTCTTCCGGCCTGGATCCCGGTACGGAAAAGCATCTGATGCAGATGCTGAAAAAGCTTGCCTCCTCCGGGCGGACGGTCATCATGGTGACGCATACGGTGCAGAATATCGACCTGTGCGACAACGTGATCTGTATGGGAAGAGGCGGAAAGCTCTGCTTCTCAGGCAGCCCGCAGGAAGCGCTGGCGTTCTTCGGAAAACCGAGCCTGACGGACGTCTATGACGTTCTCAACGACCATCCGGAGGAGACCGCACGGCGATATCGGGGATACTCGGAGAAAAAAGCCGTGGTGCAGACTCCCGCCTCAGGCGAAGCAAACCGCGCAAAGCGGAAAAGAGGGACGCTGTGGCGGGACTTCAGGGTGATGACCCGCCGATATATCGAGATTCTCTGGAACCAGAGATTCCGGCTGATTTTCCTGCTGCTGGTGCTGCCCATGATTCTGACTCTGCTGGTCTGTCTGGCCATGCAGGCGGACGGCGGACTCAACACCCTTCTGCAGCGCTGCGGGGTCTCCGTTACCCGCGAATCGTTCCCCTTCCTGGTAGGGACGGATACGTTGAATCTGATGTTCGCATTTTCGTGCGCGGCGTTCTGGACAGGTATATTCAATTCTGTTCAGGAGATCAGCAAAGAGCGGAGCATCTATGAGAGGGAGCGGTTTGCCGGAGCCGGCATCGGACCCTATGTCATGTCCAAATTCCTGCCGATGTTTCTGCTGTGCGTGATCCAGTCGGCGGTTATGCTTCTTCTCCTCTGCATCATGACCAATACCTCGGCGACGATAGACGGCAATGTAAACAACAGCGTTTCGGCGATCCGCTTCAGCATGCGCAGCGACGGACTGATCTTCAGCAGCATGACGTTTGAGACCTACCTGACGACCCTCCTCTGTATGCTCAGCGCCATGTGTCTGGGGCTTCTGGTCTCGTCTGTCGCGTCCAACGAGATGGCAATGGTGCTCTGCCCGGTCTGTCTGATGCCCCAGATCCTGTTTTCGGGTGTGGTACAGGGGGGAGAGATGTCCGGCCTGTCCGGAGTGCTCTCAAATATCATCAGCTGCCGCTGGAGCACGCTGGCCTACATGGTGTCGACGAGGATCAATGACAGCGCAACCTACTACCAGAAATACAAGTATGACATGGGAACATGGACGGGAACGGAATATGAGGCCGTCGGACTGGGCTCGGTCTACGATGAGGCAAAAACCTATCTCTTCGGGATGAACGGCGTTACCTATTCCTGGCTTATGCTGACGCTGCTCTCTGTGCTGTGTGTCATACTGGCGGTAGTCATACTGAGCTGCCGAAACGACCAGAAGAAATAGTCGCACTGTTTTCGTTAAGAATTTTAAAAAATAAAAAAGGAGAAAGATGATGAAAAACAAAAAACGGACAGGAAGAGAGTTCACCATTCTGACACTGGTTCTTGTATGCAGCCTGCTGCTCAGCGCCTGCGGTTCAGACCCCTATACCGAGTATGCGTCTGCCTACAACAAACTCACGGCAAACGGGGGAATCGACGCGAATATTAAGGCGAAGCTGGTCATGGACGGAGAGACCCAGAACTATGCCGGCAACTTCAAGGTGGATAACACCAAGAACATCATTTATTATGAAATGAGCGCCATGGAAGGCAAGACGATCCAGTTCTCGGATGGCACCTATATCTACACCATCCAGGGCGACCACAAGACCAAGTATAAGCTCAATCAGGACGAATCGGAGGCTGCTCCCGAAGAAGGGCCCGAGCAGAACGGCGAGAACCGGGAAGCGCCGGAATTTGACACCAGCAGCTTTATCAGCGACTTCGCCAGCGTGCTGGAAGTGAGCAAGATCAAGGAGCTTGAGCTGCTCTCCCCGATCCCGAAGGCTGCGGTAATCAAGACGACGAAAAACGGTGACGTCTATACCCTGCAGGTTGCCGATTCGGTGGTGCAGCGGTTCCTGAATACCATGGCTACCGAGCAGAGCGGCACTGACGATACGGTTCAGCTTTCGGATCTCAAGAACTTCACCTATACCGCGACCGTGAAGAACGGCGTAGTCACCGCCAACACCTATTCCGGTGATGTCACCGTGAAGATTCCTGCGTCTCTTATGAGCAACGGCGTGGCAAAGGATCTCACCCTGAACTTCACCATCAATGTGGACTTTGTCAACCCGGGCAAGGCGGTCAGCGTCAACCTGCCGTCGACGGACGGATTTGAAGAGATCAAGGAGCTCATGAGCGCCATGCAGTAAAACCGCAGGCGGAAGTTAAATCGATAGGAAAAGAGCGGCGCTTTCCGCTGAATTGAAGCGGGAAAGCGCTGCTCAGTATGTGAGGTCGGCATGCACAGGCGGAAGGAATAAGAGCATGAATCAGAAATCCCGCGAGACACTGTCCTTTATTATGGCCGGATATAATGAGGAGAACTATGTGATTCCGGCGGTAAAAGCAGTGGAAGAGGCATTGGAGGCGTCTTTTGAGCAGTATGAGATCATCCTGGTTGACGACGGCTCCCGCGACAGGACCCTGCCGCTGATGAAAACCTGTGCAGAGGAAAACCCGCATATCCGTGTCCTGGAGAACAGGGTCAATCTGAATTACGGGGCCTCCGTTCTTCGGGGAATGAAGGCTGCCGAAAACGACTGGCTGGTATACGACGCCTTCGACCTGGAAATGGCACCAGCGGAATTTGTCCGGCTGTTTCAGGAGATGGACAGGAGCCTGGATGTTCTGGTCTTTGAGCGGGCGAGCTATGAGGCCACCGCATGGAGAAAGTTTGCATCGCTGCTGAACAGGGGCCTGCTGCATCTGCTGTTTCCCATGCTGATGCGCGGAACGCCGACGCTGAACCATACCCAGCTTTTCCGAAGAGAGTGCCTGGACGAGATTATCCCTCTGTCCCGCAGCCCGATATTCTTTTCTCCGGAGATGGTGTTTCGGGCAAAGCTGAAAGGGCTGAAAGTTGGAAACCAGGTGATCCCTTTTCACAGCATCGACGGAATCCGGAAGGGAGCTTTCGGACATGTCTATGACATCCTGTGGGCTGTGACGGATATGTTCCGGTTCCGGCTTCGACTCTGGGGCGGGCGAATTTGAAAAGGAGCTGTAAAACAACTTGCATCGTTTTTTAATCGTAGGATACGGAAGCATCGGAGAGAGACACGCCGCAATGATCAGAGAAAGCGGCGTGGCAGACGTTGCGGCAGTTTATGATACAGACAGCGAAAAGAGAGCGCTTGCCCGAAATCGGGGCTTTAAGGCCTGCGACACGCTGGAGGAGCTTCTGACAGAACCCGCTGACCTCGCGATCGTTGCAACCCCGAATGACAGCCACCGGGAGCTGGTCTGCCGGCTGCTGAGAGCGGGAAAACATGTCCTGGCAGAAAAGCCTGCGGCTCTCAGCCTGGAAGAACTGGATGAGATGTACAGCGCCGCGGACAGGGAGGGGCGGATTCTCTCTGTGAGCCAGACCCGCAGATGGGATGCGGATTTTCTCGCGATTCGGAGAGTTCTGGACGAAAAGCTTCTCGGAGAGGTATTCCGCATTGAGTCGCGGGTTTACGGAAGCCGGGGGATTCCTGCCGGCTGGAGGAGAGAGAAGTCAAAAGGCGGAGGCATGCTGTATGACTGGGGGCCGCATCTGATCGATCAGATTCTTCTGGCCTGCGGCGGCAGGGAACCTTCCGAGGTCTTCTGTCAGCTCAGTCATGTTACCGAATCGGAGGTGGACGACGGATTTACGCTGACGCTCGGTTTCCCGGGCGGCCTGCGTGCGCTGATCGAGGTCGGCACCTGCAACTATATCTCGCTGCCGCGCTTTTATGTCTGCGGCAGGAGAGGGACTGCGCTGATCAACGACTGGAGAGAAAATTGTCAGGTCACCCAGTGCTTTCGCTGGGAGGAGCAGGCTGACCTGAACTCAGCCGAAGAATCGGCCGAGGCGCGGATCATGACACCGCGGGACGGGCAGAGTGTCCGGCAGTTCAGTCTGGAGCGTCCGCAGGCGGATCCGCACGCGGCCCTGCGGAACTTCTGCCAGGCGGCGGAGGGAAAAACAGCCCTTGCGGTCCGGAGAGACGAGGTCATGTCTGTGGTGCGGGTAATCCGCGCAGCTTTTGCCTCGGAGGAACAGAAGAGGCCGGTTGACCTATGCGGAAATCCGCTGTGAACGGGCTTTCGGCAATCACGGGGAGGATTGTCCGCCAGCGAAGTGCTGCCGCCGCCGCAATCATTCTGACCGCCGTGCAGTGCGGGATGGAACTGTGGCTGCCCAGACTGATGGCCTTTGCGGTGGACGAGGGAATCCTCGGCGGGAAGCCGGAACAGATCAATGCTGTCGGCTGGAAGATGCTGGCCGTCTGCCTTGTCATGGGACTGGCAGGATACGGCGCCAATATTCTGTGTGCTTTTATCGGACAGAGACTGGCCCTCGAGCTCCGCGGCGAGCTGTATGGGAGAATCAGCAGCATGTCCGTCCGGCAGGTGACAGAGCTGGGGAGCGGTTCGCTGATCACCCGGCTCACCACCGATGTGGATATCTGCGCAAACTATGTAAACGCCCTGCTCCTGCTGGTATTTGAACCCGTTCTGCTGACGGTCGGCGGCGTGATGATGATGTGGATGATCAGCCCTTCGCTGGGCCTGGTTCTTATCGCGTTTACGGCGTTGCTGCTGATCATCATGACGGTTTTTATCCGGAATACCGCGCCGGGCTTTCGGAAGCTGCGCCTTGTGACGGACAGGATCAATGCACGCCTGCAGAACGTGCTGGGGCTGCTGCGAACCGTCAAGGGGGCCGGAAACGAGCAAAGGGAAAAAGCGAGGTTTGCAGAGAGCAACAGGATGCTGTATGACGCCGGATTTGCAGTCCAGCGGAAAATCGCGGTATTCAATCCCCTTGTCATGCTGATTATGAATCTCGCGGTCGCGGCTGTGCTGTATTCCGCCGGGGCCGAGGTGGCGAATCATTCGATCCGCGTAGGAGCGGTGCTCTCCGCGATCACATACGCGGAACAGATCCTTGTCGCCATCACGGCCGGAGGCCGCATGTTCAAGATGATTGCGGAGACGCAGCCGAGCGCCGACAGGCTGATACAGGTGCTGGAGACGGAACCGGAGATGCCGGCAGACGGAGAGACGCTGGGCGAGGCGTTTCGGGAACTGCGGTTTGACAGGGTCTCGTTTGGTTATGAAGAAGGAAGCAGCGTGCTCCGGGAGATCTCTCTGTCCGTTGAGAGAGGGGAGACGCTTGCGGTCATCGGACCTGTGGGCTGCGGAAAGAGCACCGTCGCGATGCTGTGCGCAAGACTGGCCGATGTGAGCGGCGGGCGGGTGCTGATCAACGAAAAGGATATACGGAAGCTCAGCATGTCGGAGCTGCGCCGGACCGTGGCGCTTACAGAGAAGAATTCGGCAATCCTGGAGGGAAGCATCCGGGACAACATTGTCTTTGGCCGCAGCGGGATCACAGACGATGAGATTCGTCAGGCCGTTTCCGTCTCACAGCTGGAGGAACTGCTGGAAAAGAAGCCAAAAGGACTGGAGACACGTCTGTATTCCATGGGAAAGAGCCTTTCCGGCGGCGAGCGCCAGCGTGTGACGATCGCGCGGGCGCTTGCAGGCCGCCCCGGACTTCTGATCCTGGACGACAGCACCTCTGCCCTGGACTATATTACGGAGGAGCGTCTGCTGAAACAGATCCGGGAGACCTATCCTGAGATGGCGGTGCTGCTGATGACGAACCGGCTGAGAAGCGCCGAGAGCGCGGACCGCATCCTGGTGCTCGGCCGTGACGGCAGCCCGGCCGGAGAGGGAAAGGCCGATACCCTGAGGAGCAGCTGCGCGTACTATCAGCGCATGCTGGCTGTCCGGGACGGAAGGATGTGATCCGGATGGCGGAGATCTCCTTCAGAGAAAAGAAAAAGCGGGAGACGGTTACCGGAAGCAGATGGGCTGTGCTGAAGCGTCTGCTTCGCAGCGTAGCCGGTTTTCGGAGAATGTACCTCCTCCTGCTGCTCCTCCTGGTGCTGTCTCTTGCGGTGGACCTGTCTCTGCCGCTGATCATCGAGTCAGCCATCAATGCCATCAGCTTTGCCGATGGGATCAGCGTTGATTTTCCAGCCCTGACCTTCAGCCTGGCTGTCCTGGCTGCAGCCGCTGTATTCGCGGCGGTTCTGGGCTGCGCACAGGAAAGGCTCTCGGCGAATGTCACGCTGCAGGCCGCCATGAAGATCCGTCAGGAGCTGTTTGACAGCCTGATGGACAGCCCGGTTTCACAGTACGAAAAGATGCGCCGGGGCGACATGATGAGCCGTATGACCTGCGACTGTGACCTCGCTGCCGGGGCCTTTACCGAGAGCTTCAAGGAGCTGGTATCCTCGCTGCTGGTCGCCTGCGGCTGTGCGGTGATCATGTTTATCAAATGCTCCAGACTGGCTGCGGTCTCGACGGGAAGTGCGATGGTTTCGGTACTGCTGACCGGTCTGATCTCCGGGATGATCTATCCGGCGGTTCTGCGCCAGCAGACGGCTCTGGGCGTCATGAATGCCCATGTGGAAGAGACGCTGAAAGCGTTTCGGACATGTACCGCCTGCGGCCGGGGAGAAGAGAACACACGGAGCATGGAAATCCTGAGCCGGCAGTATTATCAAGCCAGGCTGCATGCGAACAGCCTGGAGTACCTGATGGGTCCCCTAGTGCTGCTGTTCGGAAATCTGAATTTTCTTTTGACCGTGGTGTTTGGGGTAAGGATGATGAGCGCCGGCGTGATCGGCCTGGGAGCCATGCAGGCCTTCATCATGTATTCGAGGCAGTTTATGGAACCGCTCAATGCGCTGGGCGAGAACTTCGCAATGGTCCAGAGTGCTCTGGCTGCGGCGGAACGCGTGTTCAGCGTGATTGACGGGGAGAAGGAGCGAGACCTGATCGCCCGTGCGGCAGAATCCGTTGAGAGGCATGCCGAGGACCGTGCGGAGCTGAGTTTTCGGGAGCTGAGCTTTGGATATCATCAGAACCGGCCGGTTCTGAAGAAGCTGTGCCTCCGGGTCAGCAAAGGCGAGAGACTGGCTCTGGTGGGCAGAACCGGAGAGGGAAAAACCACGCTGAGCAATCTGCTGCTGGGCTTCTATCCGGAATATGAAGGCGAAATCCGTATGCAGGGAGACGAAATACGCAGTCTGGATCCCGGCCTCCTCCGAAGCCGCATTGCCGTGGTCGCCCAGGAGCCGCAGCTCATAGCAGGAAGCATCTATGAGAACCTGATCTACGGCTGCGGTGAAGTATCCCGCGAAGAGGTCCTGCAGGTGCTGGACCGTCTGGGCATAGGCGAGCTGTTTGCCGGATTTCCGGGAGGGCTGGACACCGGGGTCGGAAAATCGGAGACGGAGATGAGCCAGGGCCAGATGCAGCTGATCTGCTTGGTGAGAGCGGTTCTCCGGAAGGCGGAAATCCTGATACTGGACGAGGCCACGGCCTCCCTGGATCCCTGCACGGAACAGACCGTCCAGAAGGCGGTTGAGAACGCGGCAGGAGGGCGGACCTGCATCGTGATTGCGCACCGTCTGTCCACAGTCCGGGACGCGGACCGCATTGCAGTTCTGGCGGACGGAGGGATCAGAGAGTGCGGCACACATGAGGACCTGATGCAGAAGCGGGGCATATACTACGAACTGTACCACAGGCAATTTTTAGGACAGGAGACCTGATATGGAGAACAACAATCAGAAGGCGCTGCAGATTACCGTCGAAGATCAGCAGTCGCTGGTGCACCTCGGCAGTCTGGATTCATTTGACATTACCGCGGGAGGGAAAAAGGCCGCCGGCCTGATGCTGAAGTATCTGAAAAATCCGAAAGCATCCTATCTGAACAAGGCAATACAGATCTATGAAGAACTGATACCTTCCGAAAACTTTGGCGGAGAATATACTGCGCTGGAATGGATCTGCCGCTTCTGGCTCTCCACCGAAGAAGCGCAGGCCCAGCAGCTGTCTGTCCCCCTGCTCTACAGCTTCTGGCATGAGCTGACAGATAACGACTATGACAACCTGCGGACCTATCTGGAATACAAATACCATTACAAGGAATATATAAAAGGCGAAGACAACACCGCTATGAAGGCCAGGATGCGATATCTGGAGGATTTTATCCTCTTTGACAATCCGGCCCGCGAACGCTGGGAGGACACCAGAAGAAACCTGGAAAAGGTCGGCCTGAAAGAGGGCATGCGGGTAGCGGACGTGGGGAGCGGTCCGGGCTACTTCACGTTTAAGTTTTCGGATATCGTGGGCGAGAGCGGCAGGGTCTACGCCAGCGAGACGAATCCCCGTCATCTGGCCTTCCTGAGAAAGTACGTGGAGGCAAACGACATCCGCAACGTCGAGGTCGTGGAGAGCTCCTTCAACGGCATCGGCCTGCCGGAGGACGTCCGGGTCGATGTGGTATATATGTGCTCGCTCTATCACAACGTCTATGCGGCCTTCACCGACGCCGAACGCGAAGTGTTTGTAGAAAGCATCCGGAGGGCACTGGGAGAGAACGGGAAGCATCTGGTCATTGTGGACAACGACCTGGTAACCGGCGAAAATCTCCCCTATCACGGTCCGTATATCAACAAGCAGCTGATCATCGGACAGCTCTGGTACTATGGATTTGAGCTGGAGGACAGCTTCCAGTTTACCCCGCAGCGCTATGTGCTGGTGTTCCGAATGACAGATGTCCCGAAGAGTGCGCCTGTGCTGCCGGAGCCCACAGGGGACAGCATGATCACGATCGGATCTCCGAAATCTCTGGTCCGGTATCGGATCATCGGCACATCCACCTCCGGCTATACCCGCCGGGGAAAGCTGGCGGGCCGCCTGCTGTATGAGGGCTTTCAGGAGGGAGACGAGGAAAAGCTGCGGCAGGCTTACGAGGGCTTCGACCGGCTGTGGCCCAGGGAGCGGATCGGCGACGACTATACCGCATTTCTGTGGCTGATCCGATACCGTCTTTCCGATGAGGCCGGGCGGGCCGCCATGACCGGGGACCCCTTCACCGGTGAGTGGGCGAAGTTCTGGTGCGGCAATGATTATGAGAACTTCAGGACCTATCTCTACTATAAGTTTGATCTGCCGCAGCCGGATGACCCGAACGCATCCGATGATGTCAATTATGAATATTCCGGGACGGAATTCTCTATTGCCCGTCTGAATAAATGGAACGAATACCTCATTTTCAACAATCCGAACCGGGTGCTGTGGGAGCATACGGACAGCATGCTGCGCTTCTGCAATGTCCAGCCCGGTGAGAGAATCGCGGATATCGGCTGCGGCGGAGGCTACTTCAGCTGGCAGTTTTCGAGAATGGTGGGTGAGACAGGCTGTGTCTATGCGACCGAGATCAATGAGGGTGCGCTGAGCTATCTCAAAGAATTCGTGGAGAAGCATCAGATCTCCAACATTCACCCTCTGATTACAAAGATGAATGAGACCGGCCTGGAGGAAAACAGCGTCGACACCATCTATATGTGCTCGGCATACCATGCGGTTTATATCACGGACATTGAATTCGTCAAGGACGCGTTTATCGCCAGTATCCACAGGGCGCTGAAAAAGGGCGGCCGCCTGATCATTGTGGACAATGCCGTGACAGAGGCGGGAGTGCCCTCCTATTACGGGCCGGGCATCCTCCCTGAGCTGATCATTGCACAGCTGGTCCATTACGGATTTCATCTGACAGATCGCTGGCAGGAGACGCCGCAGCGCTTTGCGCTGATCTTCCGGGAGGATGAGGACTATACAGCGCCGCAGATTGCCGAACCGGAACAAAACAGAAAAAAGGAGACGGATAAGGGACATGGAGCAGAGCACTTACTGCAGACACTGCGGGAAAGAGGACGGGGGACAGCGCTCGGGCGTAAAGGCTGTCATGAAGAACCGGAGGATGATCATCGCAACGACTACTGAGTACGGGACGGATGAAGACAGCGAAATTGCAAGCCGTGTGACGAGATCTGTGTTCGACAACTTCATGCGGCGGCCGTCTCTGGAGGACAGAGCGATACGCACGATTGCCATCATAGCCAACAACGACCTGGCGATCATGAATGCGAAGGAAGAGGAGCCCGTCTCCTGCGATGCCGCGTTTGTGTTCGTGGACCGGGGCAAGGCGAGGTTCCTGATCTCCGGAAGCTCCGTGTGCTGCCATTTTGAGGACGGAAAGCTCGTCCACCGCAGCCTCCGGGAGGAGGCCGAGGCAATCGGCTCGGGCATGCGTTTTGAACCGCGGCTGGAACCGGCTTTTGAGATCCAGACGGGAAAGAACGCCTTTCTGGCGGGAAGCAGAAGCCTCGCCGAAAATCTGACCGATCAGGATCTGGAGGAGACGCTGCAGGAATCGGAAACACCGGAGGAATGGATGCGGCGTCTGAGGCAGAGAATGGGAGAGGAAAAGCAGTTCTGTGCCATCACCGCGTTTCTTCCCCCGGAGAAGCCGCTGCTGAAACTGTTTTCACGCAGAGAGAAAAGCATAGGAGGGACGAGAGAATGATTTCGGAAGAGAAAAAGGCAGAGCTGCTCCGGCATGCGGAGGAAGTATTCGGCCGTGTCCAGGAATACCAGAGGCTGGGGCTGATCTGTGAGGACGGCGACTTTGTCCCGTCGGTCCACTATCCGCCCATCACCCAGTATGAGCCCTGTGACATCGACGCCTACTTTAAGACCTATACACAGCCTGCGGACGGTCTGATGGATATCTATGTGCATATTCCGTTCTGCATCCAGCACTGCACTTTCTGCCATTATCCCGGCATGACAGGACCGCGGATACAGGAAAAAACCCAGTACGTCGAGTACCTGCTCCGGGAAATGGACATCTACCTCCGCTACTTCGGTCTGCAGAAAATCAGACCGCGCTCAATCCTGCTCGGCGGCGGCACGCCGACGTCTCTGCCTCCGAAGCTGCTGGATCACTTCCTGACGGAATTTGACAGGCGCGTGGACATGAGCGCCTGCCGTCAGTACAACGTGGATCTCGGACCGAACTCCATCAACGGTGAGGATGGGACGGAGAAATGCCGGATCATGAAGGAACACGGCATCACCCGCCTGACGATCGGCCTGCAATCCCTGGACGACCATGTCCTTCGGCTGATGAACCGGCCGCACAGCGCACAGGAGGGAATTGAATCGGTCTATAAAGCGCTGGAATACGGATTTGACGTCAATATTGAATTCATCTACGGACATCCCGGCGAGACCATAGACAACTGGATTGAAGTAATGGAGAAGGCGATACAGCTGCCGATGGCCGAGATTCAGCTCTATCGGCTGAAGGTACAGGCCTACGGAGACTTCCAGGGCGTGATCAACCGCTTCCACAGAGGTTCTGCGCCGACAGATATCCCGGATTTCAAGACGACGATGATGATGAAGCAGATTGCCATCGACATGCTCAGGGAGAATGGCTTCAACGAGAGACTGCGCCGGGTGTATACCAGAAATCCTGCGGTTTACTCACACTATGCCTATAACCAGTGCTGCAACCAGTACGACCAGGTGGGCTTCGGCCTGACCGGCTTCTCCAGCTATCGGGACCGTTTTGACATAAACACGCAGTATTTCAACGAGTATTACGAAGCGATTGATGCGGGACGCCTGCCGATCAACCGCGGACTTGTCCGCGACAGAGAGGAACAGGCCCGCTGGGCGATTGTCCTGCCGCTGAAAAACCGGGACGTACGGAAAAACGAGTTCAAAGCCCGCTCCGGCTATGATTTTGACGAGGTGTTCCGCACCAAGGTCGCCCGCCTCGAGGAATACGGGCTGCTGGAGGATACCGGGAAAGTGATCCGCCTGACGGAGATGGGCGGCTTTGTGGCGGACGAGGTATGTGAACAGTTCAACTCGATCCCCTATATTCCGTTCCCGAGAGAGCGCTATGCCGAGGGACCTCTGAACCCCTATGAGAACAACAGCCTCGATGCATGAGGCGCTGCCTGAACTGAGAACGGCCCGAGAGGATCTGCGCATGTTCCTGGAAAAGCACCGGAAGGTGCTCTGGCTGACCGCCTTTCTCCTGACCGTCGCGCTGTATCACTTCCTGTTTTCCAGCAACTTCAGGATGGACAGCTCGGTCAAGCTGGTGGAAAAGGGAAACGAGTTCAACGATATTGCGCTGGGGCGCTTCGGCATCGTCTGGCTGAACAGGCTGCTGGGGATGCGCGACTACAATCCCTACCTGATCTCGTTTCTCACGCTCCTGGCGGTGCTGCCCGTCGGAGCGGCCTTCTCCTTCCTGATGTGGAAGGCGGCCGGAAAGCGCTGCGGAGGATGGATCTGCGCGCTTCCGCTGATGATCTTTCTGACACCGAACTGGATTGAGCAGCTCTACTTCTCCTACCAGTCCTTCCTTGTGATGCTGGGGATCCTGCTGACGATGCTGGCGGTGTTTCAGACGGAGTACAGCTCCGGCAGGCTGCTTCCCGCGCTGGCCGTGATCCCGGCTTTTGCGGCTTTTTCGGTATATCAGGCGTTTGTGCCGCTGTATATCACGCTCTCGGCCGGCACTGTGCTGGTGCGCTGCGTCTGTTCGGAAAACACGCAGGAACTGCAGGTCAGGAGGAGCGTCCTGCGGCATGCGCTGGTGTTTCTGGCGGCACTGGCCGTCTATGCCGCTGTGAACCGGGCCGTGGGCAGCGGCGCAAAGGAATCCGCCTATCTTACCTCTCAGATCCGCTGGGGGTCAGAGCCCCTGCCCGGGGTGATGGGAAACGTTGTCAAGGCCGCGCTGTCAGTGATGACGGCCCGGGGCCCTCTGGATACGGTGGGTTATCCCGTTTCCGCGCTCTGCAGTCTGGTGTTTCTGACGGCCCTGGCCGCCTCAAAAAAGGAACGCCTGTACCGGATCCTTCTTCCGGCCGGCTGGCTTGTACTGCAGAGCAGCGTCTTCGCCATGCTGGTTATACTGGGAACCCGGACGGCAATCCGGGCGGAACTGGCTGTCACCTTTGCGGTGGCGATCAATTTTCTGCTGGCCCTGCTGGCCGTGGTGCTCCGGACGGAAGAAGCTTCTGTAAAAAAGAGCTCTGACATGGCGCGGCGGGCGATGAAATACGGCCTGATCGCGGCAATGGCTTTCTGCCTGTACCGCTCGGCTTCTCTCAGCTTCAGCCTGATCTACACGGATGATATCTGCACGGCCTTTGACAATGCGCTGACAGAGAGACTGATCGTGCATCTGTCGTCCACACAGGCGGAAAAAGGCCAGAAGGCAGTGATCTTCATCGGCGAGCCGGAAGTGAGGCTGAACGCCGGATGCGTCGTGGGCGAGACCATCGGCCATTCTCAGTACCAGCACCACGGCTCACTGGAGTTCAACAACACGGTGCTTGTGGATCTTTTCCGGCTCCACGGCCTGAAGAAAAGCAGAAAAATGACGACAGAGGACGCGCTGCTGGCAGAAGAGATGGCAAAGACGATGCCCTGTTTCCCGGAGGAGGGCTCCATCGTGGAGACGGACCAGATCATCGTGATCAAATTCGCAGAGGACCTGTATTTTGCGGAAGAGATGCTGGAACCGGGCTATACCCTCACCGAGGAGCCGATCACTTATCGGGACGATACGGTCCGCCGTCTGGAGGGACTGCTCACGGACGGGAAACAGATCCTGATCCGCGGCCATAACCTGAAGAGAGGCGTGGCCTCCCGTGAAATGACAAACACCGTATACTTTCTGAACCGCCGCACGGACGAGCTCTACCGGATTGAGACCGCCCGCAGCCAGCGGCTGCTGCTGAGCCGGAATTATCAGGAAGACGGGGTTTCCTATGACAGCTGCGGGTTTACGGCGAGGTGTCCGATGGAGCTGTTTGAACGGTTTCCGGGGGATACGTTTGAGGTGCTGATCAAATACAACCTGGAAGGCGAGGACTTCTTTGCCGAGACGGGGATGTTTCTGAATAAGAGAAATCTGGACAGAGCTCCGCAGGAGGAGATCCGGGATAGTGAGGTGCGCAGTGGCATGCAGTGAGATCCCGTTCTTTGATCTGACAGGACAGCAGGCTGCCCTTCACGATGAGATCTCCGCTGCGATTGACGCGGTGCTGAGGAAGGCTGCCTTTACCGGAGGACCGTTTGTCGAAGAGTTCGAGAACGGCTTTGCAGACTTCCTGGGGGCGCGGCATTTCGCAGGGGTATCCAGCGGGTCCGACGCGCTGTTCCTGGCCCTCTCCGCGATGGGAATAGGCGAGGGCGATGAAGTGATCGTACCGGCGAACACCTTTGTCGCAACTGCTTTTGCAGTCTCCCGGCTGGGGGCCGTCCCGGTTTTTGCAGACTGTGACGCTCTGACCTGGCAGATGGATCCTGCGTCTGTCGAAAGCCGCATCACCGGGAAGACGCGGGCGATGATCGGTGTTCATCTGTACGGACAGGCCTTTCCGGTCGATGATTTAAAGCGCCTTGCAAAGCAGTACGGTCTGTTTCTTCTGGAAGACTGTGCGCAGTCCCAGGGAACCGTTTATCGGGGAAAAACAGTGGGGACGCTTTCGGATGCGGGATGCTTCAGCTTCTATCCGTCCAAGAATCTGGGAGCCTGCGGTCAGGCCGGAGGCGTAGCCTCCGCGGACGATGAACTGGATCAGACGATCCGGATCCTGCGTTCACAGGGCAGCAGGGAACCCTACGTGCATGAACAGACCGGATATAACATGCGCCTGGACGGAATACAGGCCGCGGTGCTGTCCGTGAAGCTCAGGTATCTGCAGAAGTGGAACCGACAGCGTGCAGAGACTGTCCGGCGCTATCGGGAGGAGATCTCCAATCCTCTGATTCAGTTTCAGGGAGAGCTGGCGGATACGGTTCCGGCTTGGTATCTGGCCGTCGTATGTGTCCCGGATCGGCAGAGCTTTATGGAATATATGGAGAAGAAGGGAATTCGCTGCGGCTGTCATTACCCGGTGCCCTGCCACCTGCAGCCGGCATACAGGTCGCTGGGATACCGGTCGGGCGAACTGCCCAACGCGGAGTTTCTGGCAGAACACTGTGTTTCGCTCCCGCTGTTTCCGGAGCTGTCAGAAGAGGAGATGGACCGTGTCATCAAGGCCTGCAATGCGTACAGCGGAGAGGTCTGAAAAAACAGCAGAAACAAAGACACCGAAACCAGATCATACAATAATACATCATACTGTAAGGAGTTAACTGACTGACATGAAACGATTCGTTGCCGTGATGCTTATCATTGTACTCGCACTGTCGCTGACCGCCTGCGGAACCTCCGCGTCCGAGAAGACCTCTTCGGTTATCAAAATCGGTTATGTGAACCCGACCACCGGCGCCCTGGCCGGCAATGGCGAAGGCTGCGCCTGGGTTGTGAAGAAGATCACGGACTATGTTGCGGAACATCCCATCACTGTGGACGGACAGAAGAAAACCATACAGGTCATCGTCTATGACTCTGCCTCGGATCAGAACACCTGCTCGGAGATGGCGCAGAAGCTCATCGAGGAAGACAAGATTGATCTGATGATTGCCATTCAGACACCGAACACGGTGATTCCCGTTGCCCAGGTCGCGGAGCGCTACGGCGTGCCCTGCATCGCGACCCAGTCACCGGTGGATCCGCTAGCGGAGTCCCTGGAGAAATTCAAATGGACCTGCGACGCCTTCTATACCCTGGATCAGGTCTATGAGTCCCAGCGGGCGCTGTGGACACAGGCGGGAAATGCCCCCGGCTCCGGAGCGAAGGTCGGACTGCTGTTTGCCAATGACGCCGACGGCACCGCATGGCACGAGCTTTTTGTCCGACGTCTGGCGGAAGACGGATATGAGGCGGTCGACCCCGGCCAGTATCCCTCCCGGACCACGGACTTCAGCAACGTGGCGGCAAAGTTCAAATCGGCGGAGATCGACGTGATTGCGGGGACGAACATTCCTCCTGACTTTATGAATGCGTACAGCGCCATTATCAGCGCGGGCGTCCGGGTGGACTGCGTTACCATGGGCAAATGCTGTCTGCTCCAGAGTGACGTGGAAGCACTGGGAGAACTGGCTGACGGCATCATGACACAGGTGTGGTGGGATCCGGCCTACCCCTATACCTCCGGGCTGACCGGAATCGGGAGCGAGGAGCTGAACCGGATGTATGCCGAAGAGAATAACGGCAGAACCATGCCGCAGCCTGCGGCCTACGCCTATGCGGCTCTGGAGCTCGCGGTGCATACCTTCGAGAAGGCGGGCACGACCCGGAGGGAAGCGGTCCGCGATGCGATCAGATCGCTGGATGTGACCACCATCGTCGGCCATGTGAAGTATGATCAGCAGATGAAAGGACTGACCTATGCCTGCACCACGCTCTGCGGAGGACAGTGGCAGCGGGAGAACGGGGAGCTGGTATTGAAAGTCATCGACAATTCTCTGTATCCGGAGATTCAGCTGACCGGAAGCTATCAGCCCGGAAACGCCACACAGAAATGACGGACAGGGGCGCGGAAAAAATTCTTTCGTTTGAGAACGTGACTGCGGGCTACGGCAGAAGCGACGTTCTCAATGGGCTGTCGTTCGAAGTGGAGCGGGGAGAGGTGTTCGGGATTATCGGTCCCAACGGAAGCGGCAAGACCACCATGCTCAACACGCTGACCGGTCTGCTCCGCCCGAAGTCGGGCAGAATCCTTCTGGACGGGGAAGACATCAGCCGTCTGCCTGTCGATGCGCGGTGCCGGAGGGGAATCGGGCGGACGTTCCAGATTCCCCGGCCCTTTATCCGCATGACCGTGTTTGAGAATGTCCTTGTGTCCGGAATCTACGGCGCGGGTTTCTCTGCGGCGGAGGGCAAGGGACCGGCGGAAGATGTCCTGCGATTTACAGGCCTGTACGAAAAGAGAGATCTGAAAAGCGGAGAACTCACCCTGCTGGACAGAAAGCGCCTGGAGATAGCGAGAGCGATCGTCTCAAAGCCAAGACTGCTGCTGCTGGATGAAGTAGCCGCCGGACTTACGGGATCGGAGATCGAGACGGTGATCGGTATGGTCGTGCAGCTGAAGCGGGCAGGGTTTACCGTGGTGTGGATCGAACATATTCTGGAGACCATGCTCAAGGCTGCGGACCGTCTGATGTGTATGGCGGAGGGACGCTGCGCGGTGATTGGCGTGCCGGGAGAGGTGCTGGCCTCCGGAGAAGTGGAGGAGCTGTATCTCGGCACGGAAACGGAGGCGCTGAAACATGCTGCGCGTTGAGAATCTGCAGGTGAATTACGGGGATTTCAGAGCGGTATCCTCGGCCTCCATTGCCGTCAGAAAGGGAGAGACAGCGTCTGTCCTCGGTACCAACGGCTCCGGAAAGACCAGCCTGCTCCAGGCGGTTGCGGGACTGATCACCCCGGCCGGAGGCCGGGTCCTGTTCGAAGAGGAAGAAATCACCGGTCTGCCGGCGGAGCAGGTTGTGGAGCGCGGCCTGTCCCTGGTTCCGCAGGGAGGAAAATGCTTTCCGCGGATGTCGGTATACGACAACCTGATGGTCGGAAGCTATCCGAAACACGCAAGACCGCATGCACAGAAGTCGCTGGAACGGGTCTTTGGCCTGTTCCCTGTCCTGCAGGAAAAACGGAGGGATCCCGCGGGTACGCTCTCCGGCGGTCAGCGCCAGATGCTGGCAATCGGCAGGGCGATGATGGCGGCGCCGAAGTGCCTCATGTTTGATGAGATCTCGCTCGGCCTGGCGCCGGTCGCCATCGGAGAGCTCTACGCCTGTATCCGCCGGATCCATCAGGAGGAGAATATCACGGTCCTGATGGTGGAGCAGAATACGGAACGCGCGCTGAGGATCTCCGATGTCAGCTTCGTGATGCGGAAGGGCGAGATTGTTCTGTCAGGTCCGGCTTCCGGTCTGAGCAGCGCTGAGATCCGGGCGGCGTATTTCGGAATATGAACGGAGTGATACCATGGGATTTCTTCAGCTGTTGATTAACGGGCTGCTTCTGGGAGGCGTGTATGCCCTGATCGGTCTGGGGATGACCCTTGTCTTCGGCATTGTGGGGCTGACCAATCTGGCCCACGGAGAGCTTGTTATCCTGGGGGCGTATGCCTCCACGCTGCTGGCCTCCGCTCTCGGGGTGGACCCGATCCTGACACTGGCGGTGACTCTGCCCTGCATGTATGCGCTGGGCTATGCGCTGCAGACGCTGCTGATCAACCGTGCGATGGAGAAGGGAAATGAAGCCGCACTGCTGGTGACCTTCGGGCTTTCCATTATTCTCCAGGACGGTATGCTGCTGCTTCTTTCGGCGGATGCCAGGCATGCGGCGACAGCCTATGGGACGACGACCCTGCGGGCAGGAGGACTGAATATCCCCCTGCTGAATCTCGTGATGTTTGGAATCAGCCTTGTGTTTGTAGCAGGGCTTGCTTTTTTTCTCAACCGCAGCTATACCGGGCGGGCGATCCGTGCGGTTTCTGACGACAGGGACACGGCGCGGCTCTCCGGAATCAATGTCAGGAAGATCTATGCCGTGGCCATGGGCGTTGCAACCGCGGGTGCGGCCGCGGCCGGACTCTGTGTCGGGATGAAGTGGACCTTTTATCCAAGCTCCGGCGGACAGTATCTTCTGACCGCGTTCCTTGTGACTGTCATCGGCGGGATGGGGAGCATCCCGGGGACGCTTCTGGCAGGACTGTCCTTCGGCCTGGCACAGGTGATCGGCGGCGCGAACTACGGTCTGCTGATCAGCTATGGGGTGATGCTGCTGGTCCTCGCTGTGCGCCCTGCGGCGACGTCATGGCAGTGAGGAGGCGGGTATGATGCGAAAAATAGCGGGGCTGACCGATACAGCCCGGCTGAAAATAAACGTTTTTCCCGCAACGGTGCTGGTGTTTGTCATTCTGTATGCGCTGGGCTTCAGCGGTATACTGCCCGCAAACGTCATGCGGTATCTGCTCCAGATATTTCTCTATATTGCTCTCGGCGAGGCCTGGAATCTGATGAGCGGCTTTGCCGGGATGACCAGCCTGGGTCAGCAGCTCTATGTGGGGCTGGCCGGATATGCGGCCGCGATCCTGACAGGCATATATATGCAGCCGCTGCCGACTGTACTGCCAGCCGCAGCGCTTGTCTGCGTGATTGCCGCGATACCGGTCTCGGCGATCCTGTTTCGCATGCAGGGGATGTACTTTGCCGTTGCGACATGGGTTGCGGCGGAAGCTGCGGAGAAGCTGTTTCTGAACTGGAAGTTTGTAGGGCAGGGCAGCGGAATGACAATCCGACTCAGTCCCTATCCCTCTGTCGGTGTCATCTACCTGCTGGCGCTGACGGTCTGCATGCTGGCGGTACTGACGGTATACCGGATTACCCGTTCACGTCTGGGGATGGGCCTTCTCGCCATGCGGGACGACCCGGTGGCGGCTGCATCCATCGGGCTGAACCTCACCCGTACGCGTCTGACGGTGTACCTCCTGGCAGCGCTGATCTCCGGCCTTGCGGGAAGCGTATTTTTCCTGAACAAGGGGATGATCTATCCGGAAAGCGGCTTTTCGATCTCGTGGACGGTTTCGGTGGTGTTTGTATGCATCATCGGAGGGGCCGGGACGGTGGCCGGCCCGGTGATCGGTGCCGTGATCTACGTTCTGCTGAGGGAATATCTGGCACACTATCCCGGCTGGTCCAACATTATGCTGGGCGCCATCACGCTGCTGGTCATTTTCTTCTTCCCGGAGGGAATCGCAGGCGCGCTGAAAAAGAAGAAACGCATCAACTGATGCGGCTGAAGTATATGACAGAGGGGGCGACTGTACTTGAAATGTGCAAACTGTGGTGTTGAATTGCTTGGTTCAATGAAAAAATGCCCGAAATGTGGGTATGATGCCGAGACAGGAATGATAGATCAGGCCTATATGAACAGGTTGGCAGAGAACCGCGGGACACAGAAAAAAAGCCTCGTAGTGGTGCGCGATGAGGATGGTCGGTATGCTTTGCCCGGGAAGAAAATGGTGAAGGCGAAGATCGCCGTGCGAGACGACGGCGTACTCGAGATCCGCATTCCTCATCCTCACAGAAGAGCCGCGGTACAGGTTGCCTTTGGTCTTTTGGGCAGGGCAGTTTTCGATGCAATACACGAAGACGACGGTGCAGATTATCCGATCGAGGATATAAAGTTGGTGAAAAAATCTCAGAGCGCTGATTCATCCGGGGCATGGACCTTCTCTATGAGGGACGGAACAGGTTTTGAGCTTCGCATAAATAAGGAGCTGGAGTCACAACTGCGGGATCTCCTGGGTGATCGCTGGCAGGACGGCAATCTCAGCCATCCGCAGACTGTACTGTCTTCCGGGAAGGGAAGGCCTGGAAAACAGCCTTTTCTTGTGCCGGTCAGTTATACTAAAAGAAGATTTATTGTAAACCAGGATGCAGTTGTGCTCGGAACGAACGCAAACTGTGCTGTTGTATATCCCCGTGATACAGCGGGAATCAGTGGGCGCCACTGTGCAGTGCTGTGGGACCCGGAGAGAGAGGAGTTTATTGTCAAGGATATGAATTCTTCTTACGGGACTTTTCTGGAAAACGGACGGCGTCTGGATCCAAGCAGAATATACAGATTACGGCCTGGGGAGAGATTTTATCTCGGAGGTCAGAGGCTGAACGAAGTCCTGCTGAACTATGGTTCGTTTGGCACGCCTGAAGACCTCGAATCAAGGTTCAATCCTGAAAAAAATATGGTGGCGGATGTTTACGGACCTCCGTTATGGTTCGGGGAAGGAAAGACAAGATAGAAAAACTCCCCCATCGACGGGGTACGGAAAAACCCATCTGCTTTTCCAGCGGCTACCATACAGACTCTACAATACTATTCCTGGAGGCTACTATGGATAACGAATCGAGGAATATTGAACTGAACACCTGCTACGGCTGTATGAAGAAGCTGCCGGAGGGGGTGCGTATCTGCCCCTCTTGCGGATACGACAACAGCCGGCGGCAGAACCCGGAAAATACCCTGCCTGAGGGAACGGTCCTCAACGGGAAATACCTGATCGGCAAGGTCCTTGGCAACGGCGGATTCGGCATCACGTATCTCGGGTATGAGCTGAATCTGGAGATTCCTGTTGCCATCAAAGAGTACTTCCCCATGGGTTTCTGCACCAGACTGTCCCAGTCGTATAATGTGATGACCGCTATGAGCGCAGAGAACTCTCCTGCATTTTCCAAGGGCTGCGACGCGTTTCTGGATGAGGCCAGAACTCTTGCGCGGTTCAACAGTCCGCATATCGTTCATGTTCGTGAGTTTTTCAAGGAACATGGGACAGCATATATCGTCATGGACTATGTAAATGGAAAGACGCTGCAGGCAGAGATCAAAGCGTGCGGCGGAAGACTGGAGACCGATAGAGTCCTGACGCTGATGAAGCCCCTGATCTCACAGCTGGACCGTCTGCACGGGCAGAGCATCATCCACCGGGACATCAAGCCGGCGAACCTGATGCTGGTGTATGACGAGAACGGAGAACATCTGGTTCTGCTGGACTTCGGCGCGGCAAGAAACTGCGTCTCCAACGAAACAAAAACCCTGACCGGCATGGTGAGCGCAGGCTACTCCCCACTGGAGCAGTACAGCCACCGAAGCCGTCAGGGCCCCTACACGGATGTCTATGCGCTGTGCGCGACGATCTACAGATCGATCACCGGGGCAGCACCTCCGGATGCGACGGAGCGCAGTGCGGATGAGCTCCCGATCCCTCCGTTCTCAGCATACGGGCTGCATGAGCCGCAGGTTGAGAGGGCGCTTCTGCACGGGCTGGCGCTGAAGAGAGAAGACCGAACCCAGAGCATGAAGCAGCTCTCGGAGGAGCTGTATCAGGAGCAGAAGCCTGAGCCGGATCCGAGAAAGGAACGTGAGCAGGACTTTTTCCGGGCCTGTGAGCTTCAGAGGACGGCGGTAACCGAGGAGGATTACCGAAAAGCGATTCATGAATTTGAAAAACTCAGCTCCGTCTTCCCGGAAGCTACAGATCATATCCGGGAATGTGAAGCGTCTGTCACAGGTCTGAAGAAAGAACCGGTATCTGATTCAGAAAACGGAAAAACAAAAGAGGAAAAACTCACACAAAATGACCAGCCTGAGAAGCCGGCCGTGAAACCGTCCAAAGCGCGGAAGATTACTGCGGTGCTTGCAGCTGTTATACTGATGATTGCCGGGGCTTATTTCGGTTTCCTGCGGGATCGTATCGGGGAAAATGAAAAACCTGATACTTTAAAGCCGACTCCAATGTCGGAATCATCACCAGATGCTTCCATGACATCTTCTCCCAAGTCAACGACTGGTGCATACTCTGTCGGAGACATTGTCACCTTCGGACAATATGAGCAGGATAACAATCTGTCTAACGGCAAAGAAGAGATCGAGTGGATTGTACTGGACGTTCAGGGAAACAAGGCGCTCTTAATCAGCAAATACGGTTTGGAAGCAAGAGCTTATCATTCAGAACTCGAAGATACCACATGGGAGAAATGCACTCTTCGAAACTGGCTCAACTCCACCTTCCTGGAGTCTGCCTTCAGCGCCGATGAGCAGAAAGCGATCATGATGACGGAGGTGGACAACAGCAAGAAACAGGGAAACAGTGAATGGAACACAGACGGGGGAAACGATACCAAAGATCAGATCTTCCTGCTGAGTTTCAAAGAAGCAAATGATTATTTCAAAAACAATGGTGCCAGGGAGTGCAAGGCTACGAAATATGTGATTGGGCAGGGAGCTTTTGTAATCGATGAAGAGCTTTTGCAGAAATACAGCTTTTATAGCAAGGACGATCTGGGAAAGTGCTGGTGGTGGCTGCGGTCGCCGAGCGAGTATCAGAACTACGCTGCCCTTGTGATCAGGGGTGGCTATCTTGACGGCAGCGGCAGCGTGAGCAATGGCAGATATGTGGTTCGCCCCGCTTTCTGGATCAATCTAAAATCCATGAGCCCGGATGTTGTAAGCAGCAGCAGTACATCAAAAGAATCAGCGATGCCTGTAAAAACATCTGGAAGTTCTGTAGATGTTTCTGCAGGGAACACAGAAGAGACTAAGATACCTTCAAGCCAAGTATCAACGACTGGTGCATACTCTGTCGGAGACATTGTCACCTTCGGACAATATGAGCAGGATAACAATCTGTCTAACGGCAAAGAAGAGATCGAGTGGATTGTACTGGACGTTCAGGGTAACAGAAGTCTGCTGATCAGCAGATACGGTTTGGAGGCAAGAGCTTATCATTCAGAACTCGAAGATACCACATGGGAGAAATGCACTCTTCGAAACTGGCTCAACTCCACCTTCCTGGAGTCTGCCTTCAGCGCCGATGAGCAGAAAGCGATCATGATGACGGAGGTAGACAACAGCAAAAAACAGGGAAACAGTGAATGGAACACAGACGGGGGAAACGATACCAAAGATAAGATCTTCCTGCTAAGCTTCAAAGAAGCAAATGATTATTTCATAAACAATGATGCCAGAGAGTGCAAGGCTACGAAATATGCGATTGGGCAGGGAGCTTTTGTAATCGATGAAGAGCTTTTGCAGATATACAGCACCTATAGCAAGGACGATCTGGGAAAGTGCTGGTGGTGGCTGCGGTCGCCGGGCGAGCTTCAGACCAGCGCTGCCTTTGTTTACAGTGATGGTTTTCTTGACAACAGCAACCTCGTGGACTACTTCGACATTGTGGTTCGCCCCGCTTTCTGGATCAATCTGGAATCTGATATCTTCTAATCTGACATCACAATCTGACATCAATGGATTTACTCCCCGATGAGTATGCTGGGGAAGACATTGAGTATCGGAGTTGGAGCTGAGTGCTGCTCGATCAGAAGCAATCAGATATGAGGTTGCCGAGACGTCTGGTGCGGTGCCCTGCTTCCAGCTGGCCAGCATCGTGATTTACATCTGAGTGAGTCGGATACCGTCATAACTGTTTCTGGAGGCCACGATGGATAACGAATCAAGGAGTATTGAACTGAACACCTGCTACGGCTGCATGAGGAGGCTGCCGGAATGGGAAAGTATCTGTCCATCCTGCGGCTATGACAACAGCCGGCGGCAGAACCCGGGAAATGCTCTGCCTGAGGGAACAGTCCTCAACGGGAAATACCTGATCGGCAAGGTCCTCGGCAGCGGCGGATTCGGCATCACCTATCTCGGGTATGAAGTAAATCTGGAGATTCCCGTTGCCATCAAAGAGTACTTTCCTGTAGGTTTCTGCAGCAGATCCTCTCAGTCGTATGACGTGATAACTGCTGCGAGCGCCGAAAACTCACCTGCTTTTTCCAAGGGCTGTGATGCGTTTCTGGACGAGGCGAGAACTCTCGCACGGTTTAACAGTCTGTATATCGTCCATGTACGGGAGTTCTTCAAGGAGCATGGGACCGCGTACATCGTCATGGACTATGTGAACGGTAAAACGCTGCAGGGGGAGATCAAAGCATGTGGCGGGAGACTGGAGACCGTTCGGGTTTTACAGCTCATGAAGCCCCTGATCTCACAGTTGGACGAACTGCACGGGCAGAACATCATCCACCGGGACATCAAACCGGCAAACCTGATGCTGGTGCATGACAGAAACGGAGAGCACCTGGTCCTGCTGGACTTTGGAGCGGCGAGAAGCTGCGTGTCCAACGAGACAAAAACCCTGACCGGCGTGGTGAGCGCAGGCTACTCCCCACCGGAGCAGTACAGTCACCGAAGCCGTCAGGGCCCCTATACGGATGTCTATGCATTATGTGCAACGATATACAGGGCGATCACCGGGGCAGCACCGCCGGATGCGACGGAACGCAGTGTGGATGGAATTCCAATTCCTCCGTTCTCAGCATACGGCCTGAACGATCCGCCGCTTGAGAGGGCGCTTCTGCACGGACTGGCACTCCAAAGAGAAGCCCGAACCCAGAGCATGAAGCAGCTCTCGGACGAGCTGTATCAGGAGCAGAAACCCAAGCGGGATCCGAGAAGGGAACGTGAGCAGGACTACCGGCGAGCCTGTGACATTCAGAGGACGGCGGTAACCGAGGAGGATTACCGAAAAGCAATCCGTGAATTCAAGAAACTCTCCTCCGTGTTCCCGGAAGCAGCCGACCGCCTCCGGGAATGTGAAGATGCGGTCAGAAGACTGAGGAGAGAACCGAGATCTGATTCAGAAAAGCATAAAACAAAACGGAAAAAACCCGCTCAAAAGGACCACAACATGAATCTGACACCGGTCCGGAATAAAAAGGCAGGGGAAAAATGGCTCATACCGGTGATTGCTGCGGCGCTGGTTACTGCCGTTTTAGCGATTGTCATAGTCAGTATTGGTTTAGACAGCGGAGATGAAAAATCTGGTACTTTAAAGCCTGATGCAACGTCAGAACCATCATCAGATTCTTCTTTAACTTCCTGGCCCGGGTCAGAGACGACATCATGCTCTGTTGGAGATCTTGTCACCTTCGGACGATATGAACAGGACAATAACCTGTCTAACGGCAAAGAAGAGATTGAATGGATTGTCCTGGATGTGCAGGATAACAAGGCACTGCTGATCAGCCGTTACGGCTTGGATGCAAAAGCCTATAATACTATATATCTACCAGTTACATGGGAGAACTGTACTCTTCGAAACTGGCTCAATTCCACATTTCTGGATACTGCATTCAGTGCCGATGAGCAGAAGGCAATCATGACAACTGTGGTGGACAACAGCAAAAAACAGGGAAACAGCAGATGGGATACAGACGGAGGAAACGATACCAGAGATCAGATATTTCTTCTCAGCTACAACGAAGCAAAAATGTACTTCGGCAGTAATGAATCTCGGAAATGTAAACCAACAGAGTACGCACTTGCTAATGGAGCATATGTATATGATGGGAAAGGACAAGCTAATGGTTATGGTGCCTGGTGGCTGCGGTCGTTCGGTTCGAGTCAATTCTACGCTGCCCTTGTGAGTAGTGTTGGCGGGCTTAACTACTGCCTCTCTGTGAACCTTGCCGACTATGTGGTTCGCCCCGCATTCTGGATGAATCCGGAGTCCGCAGTTTCCTGATTCATACCCTTTTGCTGCAGGATAACCACGCTTACCTTGAAAAAGTATTGCTGCAGGCAGTTATGGACAACAAATCAGGGAATAAGGAGTTGACAATATGACGGGAAAGGAAAAATGCGAAACACTACGTAAAGTGCGCAGGGAAATAGCAGAGCAGAACAGCATTGATCTGCAAATAGAAGACTGCCTGTATCAAGGTGATTGTCTTGGCACATGTCCAAAATGTGAGGAAGAGCTGCGCAGCCTGGAAAATGCGATAGAAGAACGGGAAAAGAACGGTTTCAGTGCAAAACTTGCCGGTATTGCGAAAAAACAGATTAATAACGGCGACAGGTGGATACAGGAAAGGAACACATCATTCCAAGGGAATATTGAGCTGCTTGCCGGGACTTTTCCTGTTAATATGTTTTTGGTCAGGTTTAAATTGGAATACAGGGATTCTGGCATCTGGAAGGAAACCCATTTTTACATAACACCTGATAAAGACGTGGTAATTGGCCGTTCACCGGAATGTGACGTTATCTTTCAATACCCTTTCCTTTCCCGTAAACATATGCTTCTTTCAATTGAGGGAGACGATTTGTTTATCAAAGATCTTGACTCTACAAATGGAACTCGCATAAATGGGGAATTGCTCTTTGGGGTAAGGATTTGTCACAAAATTAATTAATCATATTGTAACGAAAAGAGTGGATTATTTTGTGACAATATGATATACTATCAGCAGATCATTCATAGGAGGATCTGCTGATGGTAGTCAATGCGGAAACCGAGCGTGTAATA